>DASYHY010000228.1:0-33652 GCA_036252795.1 Aurantimonas sp.
TCTCCGGCTGATCCGCGACCGCAACCGCCGCCAGCGGAGCGCCGGCAGGCTGGGCGGGATCACCCGCCAGCGCGGGACCGCCCATGGCCGCGAGCACGAGGAGGACGGCGAAGCTCTTGCGCAGGCGACGCGGACAGAGAGGCATGATTGATTCCCGTTCGTGAAGCGCCAGTGTCGGCTTCCAACGGCATGGCCGCAAGCCGTCAGGGCCACAAACGGTCGCTTCGGCAGGGATCGTGGCATCGCTGCAATGCGGGATGCCCGTGAAAACGCTGGCGAACCCGCCTCTGATCTCCGCCCGCGCAGGGTTTGCAATCCGGCCCGAAACGGCTAGCACGAGCCAAGGCACCAAGATTTCGGAGAGACGCATGAAGACCAGAGCCGCCGTGGCGTTCGAGGCAAAGAAGCCGCTCGAGATCGTCGAGCTAGACCTGGAGGGCCCGAAGGCCGGCGAGGTGCTGGTGGAGATCATGGCGACCGGCATCTGCCACACCGACGCCTACACGCTCGACGGCCTCGATTCGGAGGGGCTGTTTCCGTCCGTGCTCGGCCACGAGGGCGCGGGCATCGTCCGCGAGGTCGGCGCCGGCGTCACCTACGTGAAGCCCGGCGATCACGTGATCCCGCTCTACACCCCGGAATGCCGCCAGTGTAAGTCGTGCCTTTCCGGCAAGACGAATCTCTGCACGGCGATCCGCGCCACCCAGGGCAAGGGCCTGATGCCGGACGGCACCACCCGCTTTTCCTACAAGGGCCAGCCGATCCATCACTACATGGGCTGCTCGACCTTCTCGAACTTCACCGTCGTTCCGGAGATCGCGGTCGCGAAGATCCGTCAGGACGCGCCGTTCAAGACCACCTGCTATTGCGGCTGCGGCGTCACCACCGGCGTCGGCGCCGTGGTCAACACGGCGAAAGTCGAGCCCGGCTCCAACGTCGTGGTGTTCGGTCTCGGCGGCATCGGGCTCAACGTCATCCAGGGCGCCAGGCTGGTCGGGGCCGACAAGATCGTCGGCGTCGACATCAATCCCGACAAGGAGGAGTGGGGCCGCCGCTTCGGCATGACGGATTTCGTCAACCCGAAGGAGATCGAGGGCGACATCGTCCAGCACCTCGTCGCCCTCACCGACGGCGGTGCCGACTACACGTTCGACTGCACCGGCAACACCACGGTCATGCGCCAGGCGCTCGAGGCCTGCCATCGCGGCTGGGGCGTCTCGGTCGTCATCGGCGTGGCGGAATCGGGCAAGGAGATCTCGACCCGTCCGTTCCAGCTGGTCACCGGCCGCGTCTGGAAGGGATCGGCCTTCGGCGGCGCGCGCGGCCGCACCGACACGCCGAAGATCGTCGACTGGTACATGGACGGCAAGATCCAGATCGACCCGATGATCACCCACACGCTGACCCTGGAAGAGATCAACAAGGGCTTCGACCTCATGCACGAGGGCAAGTCCATCCGATCCGTGGTGGTGTTCTGATGGAGACCGTCTCGACAGCCAAGGCCTACGGCGGCACGCAGGGCGTCTACCGCCACGCGTCCTCCGCCACCGGCACCGACATGACCTTCGCGGTCTACGTGCCCGAGCACGCGCCGGGGACGAAACTGCCGGTGGTCTGGTACCTCTCCGGCCTCACCTGCACCCACGCCAACGTGATGGACAAGGGCGAGTACCGGCGCGCCTGCGCCGAACTCGGCCTGATCTTCGTCGCGCCGGACACCAGCCCGCGCGGCGAGAGCGTGCCGGACGACGCGGAAGGCGCCTACGATTTCGGCCTCGGGGCCGGGTTCTACGTCGATGCGACCGAGGAGCCTTTCGCGAAGAACTATCGCATGTGGTCCTACGTCACCGAGGAACTGCCGGCGCTGGTTGCCGCCAACTTCCCGGTCGACGCGCAGCGCCAGTCGATCCTCGGCCACTCGATGGGCGGCCATGGCGCGCTGACCATCGGGCTGACCTATCCCGACCGCTACAAGGCGGTCTCGGCCTTTGCGCCGATTGTCGCACCCGGCGAGGTGCCGTGGGGCCAGAAGGCACTGCCAGCCTATCTCGGCGAGGACCGGGCGAGATGGCGCAAGCACGATGCGGTGGCGCTGATCGAGGACGGCGCACGGGTGGCCGAGCTGCTCGTGGATCAGGGCGAGGCCGACAATTTCCTCGCTGCACAGCTGCAGCCGGAACGCCTCGAAAAGGCCTGTGCCGACGCTGGTATCGCGCTGAATCTGCGCCGTCAGACGGGCTACGACCACAGCTACTTCTTCATCTCGACCTTCATGGCCGATCATCTCGGCTGGCACGCCGAGCGCTTGCGCTAGCATCGCTGCGAGCGGGCGCTTAGACGCGGCCGCTCGCACCCACAGGCGCGCGGGAAATACCCGCAGCACGGCGGACACCCTGATCGTGGAGACCGATGGCCGGGAACCGAAAGCGTCTTGGCTGGTTCTCGGAGTCCTTCCGAACAAGGCCCCCACCTCATGCTGCACACCCAGAGCATCGACCCCGAAACGACTGCCTCCCCGCTCGAAGACGAGCTGCGCAGCTTCATCATGGATCAGTCGTTTCCCTGTGTCGGTGCTAAATCCGCGCTGCAGCGCAGCCGCATGACAGTCCACACCGCCCGCAGCATCGACAGCGCCTGGAACGATCTGGAGATCCAGGACCGGCTGATGCGCTTCGCCTGGGAATACAGCCAGGAGCCGATGCTCTTCACCAGCTTCGCGGTGATCTTCGAGGGTCCCGCCGACCTGTCCGAGGAAGCCTTCGAGGCAAGCCTCTGGGACCGCATCCAGTCACTGGCGGACAAGGACGCATGGCGCGGACAGAAGCATGATCCGCGCGTCAGCTCCGATCCGGCCGACCAGCACTTCTCGCTCAGCTTCGGTGGCGAGGCCTTCTTCGTCGTCGGCTTGCACCCGAAGGCGAGCCGCCCGGCCCGGCGCTTCTCGCATCCGACGATGGTGTTCAATCTGCACGACCAGTTCGAGATGCTGCGCAAGGAGAACCGCTACGAAAAGCTGCGCGACGCGATCATCGACCGCGACGTGAAGCTGGCCGGCGAGCCGAATCCGATGCTCGCCCGGCACGGCACCATTTCCGAAGCGAGGCAGTATAGCGGCCGCGCCGTGGGCCCCGAATGGAGCTGCCCGTTCTCCCGAAAGGCAGAAGCGACTATTCTGCCCGCCGCCAACGGCGGCGCGGACGACAAGAGGCAGGCTTCGTGAGCGCCGCCGCGAGCAGCCAGCGCATTGCGCCGCGCAGCGGCACCGCCTTCGAGCTGAAGGCCGGCGAAGAGCTCATCGTCATCGATCCCGAAGGCGGTCAGGTCGCCGACCTCCTGGCGGTGTCCCATGCCGACATTCGCGAGATGCTGTCGTCCGGCCGCACGCTCGACTATGCCGAGCGCATCTATCTCACCACCGGCGACAGGCTGTATTCCAATCGCTCCAACGTCATGCTGGAGATCGTCGAGGACACGGTCGGACGGCACGACTTCCTGCTGACGCCGTGCAGCGAGGCGACGTTCCGCCTCTGCTACGACGACGAGCCGCCCCATCAGGGATGCCACGGCAATCTCGCCGCCGCCTTGGCGCCCTTCGGCGTGGCGGAGGACGCCATCCCGGTCGCCTTCAACTGCTTCATGAACGTGCCGGTCGACGGCGACACGGGCCGCTTCAAGGTCCTGCCGCCACTGAGCAAGCCCGGCGACCACATCGTTTTCCGGGCGGAGATGGACCTCGTCATCGGTCTCACCGCCTGCTCGGCCCCCGCCAGCAACGGCGGCAGCTTCAAGCCGATCCACTACCGGATCGTCGCCAACGGAGCGGCAAGCACGGCAACCGGCTGAACCCGGCCGCAGGCGCGGTCAGCCCGTTTCGCCGCCGCGCCCGATCCGCTCGAACCAGGCATCCTCGTCGATCACCTCGATCTCGAACTCAGCCGCCTTCTTGAGCTTCGAGCCCGCGCCCGGTCCGGCGACGACGAGATCGGTCTTCTTCGACACCGCGCCGGCGACCTTGGCGCCGAGCGCCTCGGCCATGGCCTTCGCCTCGTTGCGGGTCATCCGCTCCAGCGAGCCGGTGAAGACGATGGTCTGGCCGGATACCGGCGAGGTCGCGGCCGGCTTCTCGACCGTCTCGACGGTCAGCTCCCGCACCAGGTCATCGACCAGGCGGCGGTTGTGCTCCTCCGAGAAGAACCGTGCCACGGCGGTGATCACTGCGCCGCCGATGTCTTCCAGCGCGTCCATTTCGGTGGCGGCTTCTGCGTCGCCCTCGGCGATCTTCAGCGCCGCCTCGTGGAAGGCGTCGAAGCTGCCATAGGCGCGCGCCAGCGTCTTGGCCGTCGCCTCGCCGACGTGTCGGATGCCCAGCGAGAAGATCAGCCGATCGAGCGCGATCGTCCGCCGCGCCTCGATCGCGTCGAAGAGGTTACGCGCCGAGACCTCGCCGAACCCTTGCTTGTCCTTCAGCTTCTTCAGGCCCGCCGCATCCCTGTCCCGCATCCTGAAGATGTCGGCGGGGGTGCGGACGGAGAAATCGGGATCGTCGTAGAACAGGTCGATCTGCTTCTCGCCCAGACCGTCGATGTCGAAAGCCTTGCGGGACACGAACAGCTTCAGGTGCTCGCGGCGCTGGAACGGGCAGGCGAACTCGCCGGTGCAGCGGCGCACGACGCTCTGCGCGCCGGAGGCGGTCTCCTCGCGCACCACCGGGGTCTTCAGCTCGCACGGGCAGGTGTCGGGAAAAGCGAAGGGTTCGGCGCCCGCCGGGCGCTTCTCCGCCACGATCCCGAGCACCTGGGGAATGACATCGCCGGCGCGCTGGATCTGCACCGTGTCGCCGACGCGCACGTCCAGCCGCTCGATCTCCTCGGCATTGTGCAGCGTCGCGTTCTGCACGACGACGCCACCGACCGTGACCGGGTCGAGCTTCGCGACGGGGGTCAACGCGCCGGTGCGTCCCACTTGGATCTCGATGTCGCGCAGGACGGTCGTCGCCTGCTCGGCGGGAAACTTGTGGGCGATCGCCCAGCGCGGCGAGCGCGAGACGAAGCCGAGCCGGCGCTGCAGGCCGAGGTCGTCGACCTTGTAGACGACGCCGTCGATGTCGTAGCCGAGCCCTGCCCTGCCTTCCTCGATCTGGTGGTAATGCGCGATCAGCCCTTCGATCGTCTCGAAGCGCCGCATCAGGTCGAGCGTCGGAAACCCCATCGCCTTGATGGCCGCGACGACCTCCATCTGCTTCTCGCCCGGCACCTCGCTCGCCTCGCCCCAGGAATAGGCGAAGAAGTTCAGCTTCCGGCGCCGGGTGATGCCTGCGTCGAGCTGGCGCAGCGAGCCGGCAGCCGCGTTGCGCGGGTTGGCGTAGATCGGCTTGCCTTCCTCGGCCTGGCTCGCGTTGAGCGCGGCGAAGCCCGCATGGCTCATATAGATCTCGCCGCGCACCTCGAAGACACCCGGTGCCTTCCCCTTCAAGCGGTCCGGAATGTCCGGCACGGTGCGGGCGTTGCGGGTGACGTCCTCCCCGGTCGTGCCGTCGCCGCGGGTCGCGGCCGAGACGAGCTCGCCCTTCTCGTAGCGCAGCGACAGCGACAGGCCGTCGATCTTCGGCTCCGCCGTGATGCCCAGCGGCGCCGTCTCGTCGAGCTTCAGGAAGCGCCGGACGCGCCTGGCGAAGTCCGCGACGTCCTCGTCCGAGAAGGCATTGTCGAGCGACAGCATCGGCATCGAATGGCGGATCTTGCCGAAACTGTCGGAGACTTCGGTTCCGACCCGTGCCGAGGGGGAATCCTCGCGGATCAGCCCGGGAAACCGCGCCTCGATGGCGCTGTTGCGCCGGCGCAGCGCGTCGTAGTCGGCGTCCGCGATGCTCGGCGCGTCGTCCGCATAGTAGCGCCGGTCGTGCTCGGCGATCTCGCGCGCCAGGACCGCCAGCTCCGCCGCAGCTTCGCCCTCCGTCAGGTCCTCGACCGGCTTGTCGCTCGTCATCCGCCTCTGCTCCTCACGGCATCGTCCGCCAGCCATTCCGGCTGTTTCAGGTCGAGCGCCAGCCCCCGTTCGGCGATCCGGCGCGAAAGGACCGGGATGCGGTTCGCCAGCGGCATCGCGTAGGGCATGAGCCGCAGGGCCGTCCCGCTTCGGTTGCTGACCGTATCGGTCATCTGGCGGGTCGCCTTCAGCACCTGGTCGACCACCGGCAGTCGCTGCGTCTCGTACTCAGTCTCGCGCCCTTCGGAGAGCAGGAACGCCAGCGTCGCGGCGTCCCAGATGCCGAGATTCATGCCGCGCCCGCCGACCGGCGAGTGCACGTGCGCGGCGTCTCCCGCCAGGAACACCCGGCCCTTGGCCATCCGCTCGGCGCGCCGGAACGAGACGCTGAAGCTCGACGCCCAGGTCACGGCCTCGATGCCCTCGACGCCGTCATAGAGCGCCTCCGGTTCGCCGCCGATGCCGATGAACCGCCCTGCGTGCGGGCCGAAGGGCAGCAGCGCCGCAGCGCCGATGCCGGAGCGGATGTTGACCGTCGCGCGAGTGGTGTCGATCGGCGCCGAAAAACGCACGTCGGCCAGCGAGAACCGGCCCGGGTAGCCCTCGCCGCGCCAGGGGATGCCGACCGTCTCGCGCACGCGCGAATGGATGCCGTCGCAGCCGATCACCGCCCGCGTTGCTACGCTTTCGCCGTTCGACAGCAGCGCCCGCGGCCGGTGGGTGTCGACGATGTCCTCGAGGGCGAGGGTCCACTCCACCCTGACGCTCCTGGCTTCCAGCCAGTCGATCATGATCCGCTCGGTGCGCCCCTGCGGCAGCGACAGGACGAACGGCGTCGGCGTTCGGGCGGCGGCGAATTCGATCGAGAACAGCCTGCGCCCGTCTCGCGCGACGTCGGCGCCACCGATCCGCGCACCTTCCGCGAGCAGCCGCGCCGAGACGCCCGATTCGGCGAGAACCGCCAGCGTCGTCGGCAGGATGCCCAGCGCCCGCGACTGCTCCGTCGGTGTCGGCCCCTCCCCCGCGTCGACGATGCGTACGGCCAGCCCCCGGCGCGTCAATTCGACGGCAGCGGCCAGGCCCACCGGCCCTGCCCCGGCGATCAGGATGTGGTCCGCCATCGTTCCCGCTTCCTCAAGACCCGGTTGCGCCGATCAGCCGTGCGGCGGCGGCCCGCGCCTCCTCGGTGACGCTTTCGCCGGCGAGCATCCGCGCGATCTCCTCGCGGCGCCCGGCTGCCTCCATCGTGGCAACGCGTGTCTCGACGCGATCCTCGCCGTTGCCCGCCGTCGCCTTGGAGATCAGCAGATGCGACGTGGCCCGGGCGGCGACCTGCGGCGCATGCGTCACCGCGAGCACCTGGACGGAGCCCGCCAGCCGCGCCAGCCGGCGGCCGATCGCGTCGGCCACCGCACCGCCGACGCCCGTGTCGATCTCGTCGAAGACCAGCGTCGGCGCCGATCCCCGGTCGGCCAGCGCCACCTTGAGCGCCAGCAGGAAGCGCGACAGCTCGCCGCCGGACGCGACCTTCATCATTGGCCCCGGACGGGTGCCGGGATTGGTGCGCACGAAGAACTCGACATTATCGATGCCGGCAGCCGACGGGCGCTCCGGATCGCTCGCCGTCTCGACGATGAAGGCGGCCCGCTCCAGCTTGAGATCCGGCAGTTCGGCCATGACCGCGCCTTCGAGCAGGCGCGCGGCGACCTGGCGCTTTTCGGAAAGAGCCATGGCAAGGCGCATGAAGTCCTCGCGCTTCGCCGCGACCTCGGCTTCCAGCCGGTGCAGCCGCTCCTCGCCCGCGTCGACGTCCGCAAGATCGCCGATCATCCGCGCCGTCAGTTCCGGAAGATCGTCCACCGGCACGTTGAACTTGCGGCCCGCCGCCCGAAGCGCGAACAGCCGCTCCTCGGTCTCCTCGAGCGCCCGCGGGTCGAACTCCAGCGACCGCAGGGCGGCCGCCAGTGCCATCTGCGCCTCCGACAGCGCGTCGAGCGCGACGTCGATGCGCTCGATTGCCGGATCGAGCAGGCCCGGCAGCTCGTCGCGGCGGCGGTCGAGCCGCTTCAAAAGGCCCGCCAGCGGCGGGATCGGCGAAGCGGCTCCCGACAGTTCCTCGTTGGCGTCGTTGACGTCGGAGGCGATCTTCTCCGAGCGCATCATGGTCTGGCGGCGCTCAGCCAGCTCTTCTTCCTCGCCGGCGATCGGGGCGAGGTCGGACAGTTCCTCGACCGACGCCCGCAGGAAATCCACCTCGCGCTGCGCCGCCTCGACGCGCGCGCGATGCTCGCGCAGCGCCTGCTCGCCATCCTTCCAGCTCGCATGGGCGCGCGCCACCGCCTCGGCCTCGCTCTGCAGGCCGCCATACTGGTCGAGCAGCAGCCGATGCGCGGCAGGATCGACCAGCGCGCGGTCGTCGTGCTGACCGTGGATCTCGACCAGGAGCTGCCCGAGGTCGCGCATCAGCGCGACGCTAGAGGGGCGGTCGTTGACGAAGACGCGGGTGCGCCCGTCGGCGCTCTGGACGCGGCGCAGGATCACGTCGCCGTCCGCCTCGATGCCGTTCTCGACCAGCATCGCCCGGGCACGGTGATCGCCGGCAACGTCGAAGACCGCCGTCACCTCGCCCTGTTTCGCACCGTGCCGCACCAGCCCGCCGTCACCGCGCCCGCCGAGGGCCAGCGACAGCGCGTCGAGCAGGATCGATTTGCCTGCGCCGGTCTCGCCCGTCAGCACCGACAGTCCCGCCACGAGGGCGAGATCGAGCCGTTCGATGAGAACGATGTCACGGATCGAAAGGTGAACCAGCATGGCCCGAATGTCGGTAGTGAAGCGCCGCGGCTATGGCAACCGCCCTGCGAAGATAGGGCACGTCGCGGCGGTTCGCACGGGCGCGGAAAGCGAACGGCCGCCTTCCGGGGAAGGCGGCCGGGAAATGTTCCTCGGCGTCGGCTGGAGGGGTCCGGGCTCACCCGGCGCCGCTGGGCAGTGCCCCCGGCCGGTCAGGCGCCGGTGATGGCGCGCCCGGCGTTGGCGAACCAGGAATTAGCGCCGCCCTGACGGGGCTCGAGCCCGCCGCCTTGCAGCAGCTGATAGGAGTCGCGGTACCAGGGCGAATCCGGGAAGTTCTGGCCGAGCACCGAGGCCGAGGCCTGTGCCTCGCCGGTCAGGCCCATCGCCAGATAGGCCTCGGTGAGACGGGCGAGCGCCTCCTCGACCTGCCGCGATTCCGGATAGACGTCGACGACGTTCTTGAAGCGGTTGATCGCCGCAAGGTACTCGCGCCGCTCCAGGTAGTAGCGGCCGACCTGCATCTCCTTGCCGGCGAGCTGGTCGCGGGCGATGCGCACCTTGGTGCGCGCGTCCTCGGCATAGGGAGAGTCGGGATAGCGCTCCATCACCTCCCGCATGGCGGCGGCGGCCCGCGCCGACTCCTTCTGGTCGCGCGTGACGTCGGGGATCTGCCGGTAATAGGCGAGGCCGATGATGTACTGCGCGTAGGCCGCGTCCTCCGTCCCCGGATAAAGCGACAGATAGCGCTGGGCTGAACTGACCGCTTCCTCGTAATTGCCGCTGCGGTAGCTGGCGAAAGCGCCCATCACCAGCGCCTTGCGCGCCCATTCCGAGTAGGGGTGCTGCCGGTCGATCGCCTCGAACTTGGCCGACGCCTCGCTCAGGCGCCCACCCTCCAGGTTGGCGAGGCCCTGATTGTAGAGGACGTCCGGCGGTTCGGTCTGCGCCGCGAGCGCCAGCGCTTCGACGTCGCTCGTGCCCGACGACATGCAGCCGGAAAGCCCGCCCAGCGCGAGCCCGAGAACGGCCGCGAGTCCCAGCGCGGCGGCGCGAGAGCGCGGCGCGGACCGTGATGTTTGCGGATTGCTCATATGCGTCGACCCCCTGCCTTCGTAAGGCCCGGCATGTTTACGCCCGACCTTCGATGCCGGCAACGCTCAAGCCGCACCAAGCCGTCTTTTTTGTGACTGCTGCGCCGGGACAGCCGCTTCAGAGCGTCTGCGGTCCGTAGGCAGGCGCCGCGACGGCGACCAGCGGCGCGTGGCGAACGGGATCGACCCGCCGCGACGGCATCTCGACCATCTCATAGGCCCGCCGGTCGGCGAGCAGCGCCTGCAGCGCCAGCGCGTTGAGCTTGTGACCACCGCGATAGGAGCGGTAGCAGCCGAGCACCCGCGCGCCCGCCAGCGCCTGGTCGCCGATGGCGTCCAGCGTCTTGTGGCGGACGAACTCGTCCTTGTAGCGCAGGCCTTCCGGATTGATCACCCGGCCGTCCTCGCCGATCACGACGGAATTCTCGAGCGAGGAGCCGAGCGCGAAGCCGGCGGCCCAGAGGCGCTCGACGTCCTTCATGAAGCCGAAGGTGCGGGCCCGCGACAGGTCGCGCGCGAAACGCTCGGCCGTCAGGTCGGCGCTGTAGCTCTGGCGCCCGATCACCGGGCTGTCGAACTCGATCTCGACCTCGAAACGCGTGCCGTTGTGCGGGCGGTACTCGGCCCAGGCGCCGTTCATCTCGACGATCACCGGCTTCAGGACTCGCAGATAGCGGCGCCGGCAGGCCTGGCTGACGATGCCGGCCTCGCGGATCGCCGCGATGAAGGCCACGGCGCAGCCGTCCATGATCGGGGTTTCGTGCGCGTCGATCTGCACGACGATGTTGTCGACGCCCATCGCGTAGAGCGAGGCCATCAGGTGCTCGATCGTCGCCACGTGCGCGCCGCGCGGGTCGCCGACCACGGTGGCCAGGTCCATCAGCGCGGCGTTGGACGACGTCGCCTTGATTTCGTGAAGAAGCTCGCTGCCGTCGAAGAGGTGGAAGACGATGCCGGTGTTGGCCTCTGCCGGAAGCAGGCTGAGCTGGACAGGCAGGCCGCTGTGGACGCCGACACCGTCGAACGCAATCCGCGAGCCTATCGTCTGCTGAAACATTGACACTACCGGCAAACCTTTCCCACCATGCAGATCGAGGAACAGCGCACTTCAAAGAGTTGGCTGGCGTCCCCTCGGCGCTTCGGTTCCGTTGCCGCTGCTGTCCGATCGCCCCCCGACGACCCACTGCGGCGCAAACCTTTGAAACGCGTAGAAAGTCCTAGAACGGGCCTCCTTCGGGGCCAAATCACGCTTTCTTACCCGTTGTTACCACTCGCACGGTTAACGCATCGCAAAAGCGAGGATTTTCAACAACTTGTACGAAACAAGGCCCGCCGGGGTGCCGGCGGGCCTTGTGTCAATCTTGCAACGTGCTTGGATCAGTTGGCCTGGCGGCGCAGGAAGGCCGGAATCTCAAGCTGATCGTCATCCCCTGCAGGGCGCTGCGCGGCAGCCGGACGGGCTGCTGATTCTGCCGCCACGCGACGCGGCGCGTAGGGGCTCGGCTCGGCCGGCGCCCGGCGCGGCTGCTCGGCGGCGGGACGGCGCGCCTCGGCGACACTCTCTTCCTCGTCGCGGCGCGACAGGCCGGTCGTCAGCCGGCGCAGCAGGCCCATCGGCCCCCTGTCCTCGTGACCGTCGACAGAGGCCGCGCGGCTTTCGATCTCGGCGCGAACGGTCGGCGGGAAGTCCTCGACGCGCGGCATGCGTGGCGGCTGCGCGGCAGTCTCCCGCTGGGTCGCCGGCGCCGGGCTGACATGGGCGATCTCGGCGACGAGGGCGGCGGTGAAGTCGTCCTCGATCTCGTCGGCCGGAGCGAGGTCTTCCTCGGCCATCGGGAAGCTATGCGCGGGCTCCGCAGCGACGGGGCGCTGCGCGACCGGCTGGGCCACCGGCACGGCGCGCGGCTGCGCCGCGGGCTGCGCCACCGGCTGTGCCTGGGCCATGACGGGCCGCTCGGCGACATAGCCTTCCGCCTTGTCGATGCCGGTCGCGACGACCGACACGCGGATGACGCCCTCGAGGTTCTCGTCGAAGGTCGCGCCGAGGATGATGTTGGCATCCTGGTCGACTTCCTCGCGGATCCGGGTCGCCGCCTCGTCGACCTCGAACAGCGTCAGGTCGCGGCCGCCGGTGATCGAGATCAAGAGGCCCTTGGCGCCCTTCATCGAGGTCTCGTCGAGCAGCGGATTGGCGATCGCTGCCTCGGCGGCGGCCATCGCGCGGCCCTCGCCGGAGGCCTCGCCCGTTCCCATCATCGCCTTGCCCATCTCGCGCATGACCGAGCGGACGTCGGCGAAGTCGAGATTGATCAGGCCTTCCTTCACCATCAGGTCGGTGATGCAGGCGACGCCCGAGTAGAGCACCTGGTCGGCCATGCCGAAGGCATCGGCGAAGGTGGTCTTGTCGTTGGCGATCCGGAACAGGTTCTGGTTCGGGATAACGATCAGCGTGTCGACGTTCTTCTGCAGTTCCTCGATGCCCTGGTCGGCGATCCGCAGCCGGCGCTGGCCCTCGAAGTGGAACGGCTTGGTGACGACGCCGACGGTGAGGATGCCCTTCTCGCGGGCCGCCCGCGCCACCACCGGCGCAGCGCCCGTGCCTGTGCCGCCGCCCATGCCGGCAGTGACGAAGCACATGTGCGAGCCGAGCAGGTGATCGCAGATCTCGTCGATCGACTCTTCCGCGGCGGCCCGGCCGACTTCCGGCTGCGAACCTGCGCCCAGACCCTCGGTCACGGCGACGCCCATCTGGATGATGCGTTCGGCCCGCGACGAGCGAAGCGCCTGCGCGTCGGTGTTGGCGATCACGAACTCGACCCCTTCGAGGCCGGCGTTGATCATGTTGTTGACCGCATTGCAGCCGCCGCCGCCGACGCCGAAGACGGTGATGCGGGGCTTCAGCTCGGTGATGTCAGGCTTGTTGAGGGTGATGCTCATCTGTCGTTCCTCGTTCCACTGTTCGGGCCGTCTCGCCGCGCGGCCGATCCCTTGATCCATGCTTGCCGGCGCACGGCGCACCGTTTCGTTGGCAACCCGTCGGCTTGCGCCGCGGATATTGTCAGAGGCTCCGCCGGAGCCACGAGCCGATCCGTCCTGTCCTGGTGTTCTCGTCGACCGCGAAAGCCGCGATCGACGTCTCCGCGACGTATTCGCTGTGCGCCACCTGCGGGTAGATCAGGAGCCCGACCGCGGTGGCGAAGGCCGGTCCCTTGTGCGACGGGTTGAGGCCGGAGACGCCCACCGGCCGCCCGAGGCGGACATTGCGCTGGAGGATGCTTCGCGCCGTTTCGCCGAGGCCGGCCAGCTGGCTGGCGCCGCCGGTGAGGACGACCCGCTTGCCGATGACGGGGCCGAGGCCGGAGGCGGCCAGCCGGTCGCGCACCAGCTCCAGCGTCTCCTCGACGCGGGGCCGGATGATCTTGGCGACCAGCGAGCGCGCGACGGTCACCGGCGCCTCGATCCCGTCCTCGCCGAGCGGCGCGACCTGGACGCTCTCGCCGTCCTCCATCAGTTCGCTCAGCGTGCAGCCGTGCATGACCTTCAGCCGCTCGGCGTCGGCCGGGCGGATCGACAGGCCGCGCGCCAGATCCATGGTGATGTGGTGCCCGCCCATGGCGACCTGGTCGGCGTAGACGAAGCGCCCGTTCTGGAAGATCGCGATCGTCGTGGCGCCGCCGCCCATGTCGATGCAGGCCGACCCCATCGCCGCCTCGTCCTCGACCAGCGTCGACAGGGCGCTGGCGTAGGGCGTTGCGACGAACGCCTCGACCATCAGATGCGCCCGGTTGATCACCGCCTCGAGGTTGCGCAGCGGCGTTTCCTCGGCAGTGAGCACGTGCATGGAGGCGGAGAGCCGGGAGCCGGCCATCCCCAGCACCTGCTCCACGCCGCCCTCCCCGTCGATCGCGTAGTCGCAGGCGATCGAGTGCAGCGAGACACGGTTGTCGTCGAGCGGCACCCTGGCTGCCATTCCCAGGACCTTCGTGAGGTCGAGCCGGGTGATCTCGCCGTCGGTGGCGATCTCGGCGCTTCCCCTGAAGGTCTTCAGCCGCCCGGCGGTCACCGAGACGATGAGGGATTCGATGGTGAGCCCAGCCATGCGCTCGGCCGCCTCGACGCAGTGGCGGATCGCCTGCTCGGCCGCGTCGAGATCGACGACGACGCCGGACTTGATGCCGTGCGAGCGCTGATGGCCGACGCCGACCACCTCGATGGCGTGGGTACGGCCCGGCAGCATCTCGCTGGGCAGGCGGGGCCGCAGCCGGGCGATCAGGCAGGTCACCTTCTCCGAGCCGACATCGAGCACCGAAATCACGCGCGAGCGCCGCTTGGGCAGGGCGCTGATGCGCGGCAGATCGCTCCGGCCGCGTGCAAACAGACTCATACCGGGTTGTCCTTCCGGCTACGCTTGATGATCTTCTCGCGCTCCTCGAGCGCGGCGTTGCGGCGCACCAGGGCTTCCGAGGTCAGCTTGATCGCCATCCGGTCGGCCAGCCGGACGTCGACGGCGGCGATATCGCGCGACAGCAATCCATGCTCCCGATCCATTCGTGCCACCTCCGCAAGGGCTTCGACCGCCCCCTCCTCCGGAAGCCGGATGGTCACGCCATTCTCCAGGCGCAGGTCCCACCGGCGGTCGCCCACCCGAATATACGCCCGCACCCTTGCGCGAAGCTCGGGCAGCACTTCCATCTCGTCGATCAGCGCCGCGGCGGAATCCGCCGCGCCGGTGCCCACGACGACCGGCAGGGCCGCATAGCGCCCCGGCACGTAAGGGACGATCTCCTTGCCCTCGCGATTGACCACGAGGAACTCGGTACCTCGTTGCCAGACCGCGTAGGGCCGGTGCTCGGAGAGCGTGATCCGGACGCGGTCCGGGAAGATCTTGGCGACGGAGGCGCGATCCACCCAGGGCATCGCCTCCAGCGTCTCGCGCGCAGCCGAGGGGTCGAGGGAGAACAGGCTCTGCGAGCCAGTCATCCAGAGCGCCTGCAGCGCGTCGATCTCGGAGGTCTCGTTGTTGCCCTCGACGTCGATCTGCTCGATCGAGAAGCCGAGCGGCTGGGCGAAGGCGTCGATGACCGTGACGGTGTGCCCGCCGGTGGAGATGCCGTAGACGACGCTGGAGCCGATCACCATGGCCGCCATCATCCCGAAGCGCGGCAGCGGCGCGCGGGCCAGCGCCGCGGCGCCGGCCGAGGTGCGGCGCGCGAGCCGCACGACATGCAAAGTCAGCCGGCCCGGCGCGCGCAGCGGCCGGTAGGCGTCGTTCATCGGCCGCATGAGGCGTCCTCCACCATCCAGGCGAGCAGTTCGGGGAAGCTGTGGCCGGAGGCGGCGGCGATGTCGGGCACCAGCGAAACTTCGGTCATGCCCGGCTGGGTGTTGATCTCCAGCCAGATGATCTCGCCGCCCTCGCCGAACCGGTCGTCGTAGCGGAAGTCGGAGCGCGAGACGCCGCGGCAGCCGATGCCCCGGTGCGCGACGAGCGACCATTCCTGGATCTTCCGCGTGACCGACGCAGGGATCTCCGCCGGCACGACATGGCGCGAGCCGCCGGCGACGTATTTGGAATCGTAGTCGTAGAAGGCGTGGCCTTCGGTGAGAATCTCGCAAACTTCCAGGGCGACGTCGCCCATGACGGCGCAGGTGAACTCCCGCCCGTGGACGAAACGCTCGACCATGACGATGTCGCCATAGGGCCAGTCGTCGGCGTAGAGCTCCTGCGGCGGGTACTCCTGGTCCTCGCGCACGATCAGCACGCCGAAGCTGGAGCCTTCGGCCACCGGCTTGACCACGTAGGGCGGCGACAGGACGTGCGCCTTGGCCGCCTCGTGGCGGTGCATGACCTTGGCTTCGGCGACCGGAATGCCGGCGGCCGCCGCGATCGTCTTGGCGATCTGCTTGTTCATGGCCAGCGCCGAGGCCAGCACGCCCGAATGGGTGTAGGGGATCTGCAGATATTCCAGGATGCCCTGGATGGTGCCGTCCTCGCCGTAGGGCCCGTGCAGCGCGTTGAACGCGACGTCCGGACGCAGCTCTGCCAGCACCGTCGCGACATCGCGGTCGACGTCGACGGTGGTCACGGCATAGCCGGCCGTCTTGAGCGCGGCCGCGCAGGCGGCGCCGGAGCGCAGGCTCACCGGCCGCTCCGACGAAAATCCACCCATCAAAACCGCGACATTCTTGGCCATCGACGCCTTAATCCATCCTTGAGGAGGGCTTCCGGCCATTCATCGCAGCCCGATGGTTAAGCGGTGGTTAACCGATTGGGGCGAAAGCAAGAAAATCGTAAGGCTGTCGGCAGATAGAGCCAGGCGCGGCAGCATCGCTGCGCCTGTGCGGCTTGCGGGCCACGCCGCGGCGGAGGCCGCGCTGATCGCCCGCGCCACGCGCCGAGTGGTGCAAACGAAAGCCGTGCTGGGCCCAAGCCGGCGCCAGCTGCTTATGGTTAACCATCAGGAAAACCGACTAGCCACCTGATGTGACTCTGTCTTTGCACTTTCAGTGACTGGCGCTGCGCTCTGGAACTGGCCGATCTCCCCCTTGTGGAGGAGATCGAGGCGTCACCGCTCGGCGCCCCATCAGCACGAAAAGGCATCGCTGTCCGGAGGCGCAGCCTCAGCCCCGGCCGAGGAACGGCTCGACGGCCTGCCCGTCGGCGAAGTTGCCCAGGCGCTTGATTTCCCAATCCAGCCGGATGCCGGATGTCTCCAGCACCCGCGCCCGCACGGTCTCGCCGAGCAGTTCCAGGTCGTGGCCGGTCGCTGCCCCGGTATTGATCATGAAGTTGCAGTGCATCTCGGACATCTGCGCCCCGCCGACGACGAGGCCGCGGCAGCCGGCCCGGTCGACTTCCTTCCAGGCGGACGAGCCCGGCGGGTTCTTGAAGGTGGAGCCGCCGGTCTTCTCGCGGATCGGCTGCACCGTCTCGCGATGGTGCTGGACCTCGTCCATCTGGGTCCGGATCGTCGCCGTGTCCTCGGCGTAGCCCTCGAACACCGCGCTGGTGAAGATAAGGTCGCCCGCCGCCTCGGAGTGGCGGTAGGAATACCCCATCGCCTCGTTGGACAGGACGTGGATTGCGCCGCGCCGGTCGACGGCCCGCACCTCGCGCACGCGCTCCCGCGTCTCGACGCCGTTGGCCCCGGCGTTCATCCGCAGCGCCCCACCGATCGCACCGGGAATGCCGTGATAGAAGTGGAATCCGCCGAGCCCGGCCTCCAGCGCGACGGCCGCCACCCGCTTGTCCGGCGCTGCGGCACCGGCGGTGATGGTCGTTGAGCCCGATTGCTCGACCTGCCCGAAGCCCTTGGCCGAGAGGCGGATCACGACGCCCGGAATGCCGCCGTCGCGCACCAGGAGGTTCGACCCGATGCCGACGACCAGCACCGGGATGTCGTCCGGCAGCGCCTTGAGGAAGCTCGACAGATCCGCCTCGTCGGCCGGCTGGAACAGCAGCTCCGCCGGTCCGCCGGTACGGAACCAGGTGATCTTGTCCATGCCGGCGTCGGGCGTCAGCCGTCCGCGCACATCGGCCAGCCGATTCCCCAGCCGGGCGAGCAGTGCCGCGCCGTCGATCTCAGGCATCTGCCGCCGCCAGCGCCTCGAGCTCGCGCGGTAGCGCGTAGGCCCACTGCGTGATCGAACCGGCGCCGAGGCAGATCACCATGTCGCCCGGCTGCGCGATGCGGTGGATCATCGGCGCCAGTTCCTCCGGCCCGTCGATCAGCCGCGCGTCGCGGTGGCCGCCGAGCTTCAGCCGCTCGACCAGCATCTCGGACGTGACGAACTCGATCGGCTCCTCCCCGGCCGCATAGACCGGCGCGATGATGACCGTGTCCGCGTCGTTGAAGCAGGCGGCGAAGTCGGCGAACAGCGACTGGAGGCGGCTGTAGCGATGCGGCTGCACGACGGCGACCACCCGGCCCTGCGCCGAGGACCGCGCCGCGGCGAGCACCGCGCGGATCTCCACCGGGTGATGCCCGTAATCGTCGTAGATGGAGACGTCGCCGACGGTGCCGGTCAGCGTGAAGCGGCGCTTCACCCCACCGAAGGCCGCCAGACCCTTGCGGATCGAATCCGCCGGGATCTTCAGCCAGTGCGCGACGGCGATCGCTGCGGTGGCGTTGGAGATGTTGTGGCGACCCGGCATCGGCAGCTTCAGCTGGTCGATCAAGTGGGTGGCGCCGGTGATGCGGTCGCGGATCGTCACGTCGAAGTGCGAGTTGCCCGCCTCGAAGCGCATGTTCTCGAAGCGCACGTCGGCCTGCAAATTCTCGCCATAGGTGATGACGCGGCGGTCCTCGATCTCGCCCACGAGGGTCTGCACCTCGGGATGGTCGAGGCACATCACCGCGAAGCCATAGAACGGCACGTTCTCGACGAAGGAGCGGAAGGCGTCCCGGACCTTGTCGAACGTGCCGTAGTGGTCGAGGTGCTCCGGATCGATGTTGGTGACGACGGCGATGTCCGCCGGCAGCTTCAGGAAGGTCCCGTCGGACTCGTCGGCCTCCACGACCATCCAGTCGCCGGCGCCCATGCGCGCATTGGTGCCGTATGCGTTGATGATGCCGCCATTGACCACCGTCGGGTCGAGGCCGCCGGCGTCCAGCAGCGTCGCGACCATCGAGGTGGTGGTGGTCTTGCCGTGCGTGCCGCCGATGGCGATCGCCGAGCGGAAGCGCATCAGCTCGGCCAGCATTTCGGCGCGCCGCACGATCGGCAGCAGGCGCTCGCGCGCCGCCGCCAGTTCCGGGTTGGCGCGCTTGATCGCCGTCGAGACGACGACGACCTCCGCCTTGCCGAGATTCTCGGCGGCGTGGCCGACATGCACCGTCACGCCCATTTCGCGCAGGCGCTGGACGTTGGCGTTCTCCGACTGGTCGGAGCCCTGGACGGTATAGCCGAGATCGACGAGCACTTCGGCGATGCCGCTCATCCCGATGCCACCGATCCCGATGAAATGGACCGGTCCGATATTCGGCGGCATCTTCATGCGCATCCCTCTCGAGTGCTCTGGCGGGAAGCTGCGATCAGCGCCCTTCGTCAGGGCGCGGCATAGACTCAACGAGGTCGGCGAGCAACCGTGCGGCATCCGGAATGGCCGTGGCACGTGCCGCCGCCGCCATCGCCGTCGCCCGCTCCGGATCGTCTGCGATGCCGGCAATGCGCTCGGCCAGCCGCTCCGGCGTCAGGTCCGCCTGCCGGACGACGACGGTGCCGCCCGCCGCCTCCAGCGTGGCGGCGTTAACCGCCTGATCGTGGTCGAGCGCGTAGGGGTATGGCACCAGGATGGAGGGCCGGCCGATGACCGCGATCTCCGACACGGTCGAGGCACCGGAACGGCTGATCACCAGATGCGCCGTGCCGATGCGCTCGGCCATGTCGGTAAAGAACGGCGCCACTTCCGCCGGGATGCCGCGCTCCTCGTAGAAGCGCCGCACGGCGGCTTCATCGCCCACCCGCGCCTGCTGCGTGACGACCAGCCGGCGGCGCAACGCCTCGGGCAGGCGGTCGATGGCAGCGGGTATCGCCTCGGAGAAATACGTCGCGCCCTGGCTGCCGCCGAACACCACCAGCCGGAACGGCTCGTCGGGCCCGGCCGCCCGGTAGGGCGTGCCGGCCGCGGCAATCACCCCTGGGCGCACCGGATTGCCCGTCACGGTGGTCTTGGCCGCATGCGCCGGATCGGCCTTTTGCTGCGGGATGCCGACGGCGATGCGGTCGACGCGCGACGCCAGGAATCTGTTCGCCCGGCCCATCACCGCGTTCTGCTCGTGGACGAGGGTGGGTCTGCCGGCGCGGATCGCCGCCATCAGCGGCGGCACGGTCGGGTAGCCCCCGAAGCCGACGACCACGCCCGGGCGGATGCGCCTCACCAGGGCGCCGGCTTCGCGGAAGCCGCTCCACAACGTCCAGAGCGTCGCCAGCACCTTGATCGGGTTCTTCGAGGCGAAGGTGGCGGACTGCACGCGATGCACCGCCTCCACCGGGAACCGGTCGGCATAGCGGCCCGCCCGGTCGTCGGTGACCAGGTGAACGTCGTGGCCACGGGCGACGAGCTCGTGCGCCAGCGCCTCGGCCGGGAACAGGTGCCCGCCGGTCCCGCCGGCGGAAAGGAGGATCGTGGTCATGCGCACCGGGCGGTTGGCCGGGTTTCAGACCGGCGCGG
The DNA here is from genome assembly GCA_036252795.1 of Aurantimonas sp. Classification (GTDB taxonomy): domain Bacteria; phylum Pseudomonadota; class Alphaproteobacteria; order Rhizobiales; family Rhizobiaceae; genus Aurantimonas. The sequence continues at coordinate 20,044 of DASYHY010000228.1, forward strand.
AGAAGGAATGTCGGTTCGACCTATCGCCGGCCGGCACCCCGGCAAGGGACCGTGGGCAGAGACGAATCCCCACGCGGCCGCTCAGGCGCCGTGCAGTTGGTATGTCCGCTGCACCAGCCGGTCGGTATGCGAGCGGTTTTCCGGCCGCCGCCGCGTCAGCGCCAGGATGAACCCGGCCGACGTGGCGATGGCCAGCATCGAGGAGCCGCCATAGGAGATGAACGGCAGCGTCATGCCCTTAGCCGGCATCAGTTGCAGGTTCACCGCCATGTTGATGATCGACTGCAGACCGAACAGGAGGACGAGGCCGGAGATCGCCAGCCGGTTGAAGGCATCGCGCTGCTGGGCCGCGACCGTAAGGCCACGGATCACGATGAAGGCGAAGATCGCCGCGAGCGCCATGCAGGTGATGATGCCGAATTCCTCGGCGATGACAGCGAAGGCGAAGTCGGTGTGGCTGTCCGGCAGCATGCGCTTGACCGTCCCCTCGCCCGGCCCCTGCCCCAGCCAGCCGCCGCGCATGATCGCCTCGCGCGCCGTGTCGGTCTGGAACGTGTCGCCTTCGCCGGTGAGGAAGCGGTCGATGCGGCTGGCGACGTGCGGGAAGGCGAAATAGGCCATGCCGGCGCCGACGACGGCGAGCCCGCCCAGGAGGACGATCCACAGCCACGGCATGCCGGCCATGAAGAACAGCCCGCCCCAGGCGGCCGCGACGAGGATGGTCTGGCCGAGATCCGGCTGCGCCACCAGCAGCGCTGCGGCGACGAGCAGCAGGATCATCGCGAACAGGTTGCCCGGGATGTCCGGCCGCCGCTCCTTTTCGGCGAAGAGCCAGGCGCACATCACCACGAAGGCCGGCTTCATGAATTCCGAGGGCTGGACGTTCAGCGGGCCGAGCTCGATCCAGCGGCGGGCGCCCTTGATCTCGGTGCCGAAGAACAGCGCAAGCACCATCAGGAAAAGCGACCCGCCCAGCATCAGCAGCGCGGTGCGCCGGACCCCGCGCGGGGACAGCAGCGAGCAGCCGAACATCACCGCCAGCGAGGGCAGCAGGAAGACCGCGTGGCGCTTGACGAAATGGAAGGGCTCCAGCCCGATGCGCTCGGCGACCGGCGGGCTCGCCGCGAAGGAGAGGACCAGCCCGCCCACCAGGAGCGTCAGGAAGGCGGCGAGGAACCAGCGGTCCACGCCCCACCACCAGTCGCTGACCAGTCCACGCTTGGTCCGGCTCGTCATGCTCATCCCCTCGGGACCATCGTGATGTCCGGCAGACGCTCCACCGCTTCCCGGAAGGCGTCGCCCCGCACCTCGAAATTGCGGAACTGGTCGAAACTCGCACACGCCGGAGAGAGGAGGACCACCTCCTCGCCGCCGCCGGCCGCGGCGTCCGCAGCGGCATGCCGCACGGCGACGTCCAGCGTATCGGAGATTTCGTAAGGAATTCGTTTACCAAGAGTCGCCGCGAAAGCCGGTGCCGCCTCGCCGATCAGATAGGCCTTGGCGATCTTCGGGAAGAACGGCGCCAGCGGCGCGATTCCGCCTTCCTTGGCGAGGCCTCCGGCGATCCAGTGGATCCGCGGGAAGCTGGCCAGCGCCGTCGCCGCCGCGTCGGCGTTGGTCGCCTTGGAATCGTTGACGAACAGGATCTCGCCCTGTCGGCCCACCATCTCCATCCGGTGGGCGAGCCCGGGAAAGCTCTTGAGCCCCGCCTCGATCTCCTGCGGCGACAGCCCCGCAAGGCTCAGCGCCGCCACCGCCGCCGCCGCGTTCTGCGCGTTGTGGCGCCCGCGCAGCGAGCCGATCCCGGTGAGGTCGAACGCGGCCTCCGGGAGCCCCGGCATGCGGCGAAAGAGGGCCGTGCCGTCGAACCCGACGGCGGCGCTGGCGTGGTCGGACTGCGAGATGCGGATCACCGTCCTGCCCTCGCCTTCCAGCTCCTCAGCGATCCGACGGCAATGCGCGTCGTCGATGCCGACGACGGCGGTATCCGACCCCGCGACCAGCCGGGCCTTGATCGCGGCGTACTGGCTCATCGTGCCGTGCCGGTCGAGATGATCGGGGGTGAGGTTGAGGAGGATGCCGACCGACGGCGCCAGCGTCGGCGCGAGGTCGATCTGGTAAGACGAGCATTCGACCACGTAGTGGCGGCCGGCGGCCGGCGGATCGAGCGTCATCACCGCGACGCCGATATTGCCGCCCATCTGCGTATCGCGGCCGGCCGAGCGCAGGCAGTGCGCGATCAGCGCCGTCGTCGTCGACTTGCCGTTGGTGCCGGTGATGGCGATCAGCGGCGCCTCGGGCGCCCGCTGGCGGCGCTCGCGGCTGAACAGTTCGATGTCGCCGATGACCGGGATGCCGACGGCCCGCGCGAACTCCACGGTCCAGTGCGGCCGCGGATGGGTCAGCGGCACGCCCGGTGCCAGCACCAGCACGTCGAAACCCGACCAGTCGGCGTCGCGCAGATCGGCCGTCGGAATGCCCGCGGCGGCGGCCGCCGCGACGCTCTCGGGGTTGTCGTCGAAGGCCGAGAGACGGGCGCCGCCCTCGACCAGCGAGGCGGCGGTGGCGCGTCCGGACCCGCCGAGGCCGAACAGCGCCACTGACTTGCCGGCAAAGCTTTCGGCCGCGATCATCTGCTCACCGCAGCTTGAGCGTCGACAGGCCGACGAAGGCCAGCATGAAGGCGATGATCCAGAACCGCACGACAACCTGGCTCTCGGTCCAGCCGAGCTTCTCGAAATGGTGGTGGATCGGAGCCATCAGGAAGACCCGCCGCCCGGTCAGCTTGAACCAGCCGACCTGGATGATCACCGACAGCGCCTCGATCACGAACAGCCCGCCGATGATCGCCAGCACCAGTTCGTGCTTGGTCGCGACGGCGATCGAGCCGACCATACCGCCAAGCGCCAGCGAACCCGTGTCGCCCATGAAGATGGCCGCCGGCGGCGCGTTGAACCAGAGGAAGCCGAGCCCGGCGCCGATCACTGCGCCACAGAGCGGCGCCAGTTCGCCCGTCCCGGCGACGTAGTGGATCTGAAGATAGGTGGAGAAGTTCACGTTGCCGGCGACATAGGCGATCAGGCCGAAGGCGGACGCGGCGATCATGATGGGCACGATGGCGAGCCCATCGAGACCGTCGGTGAGGTTCACCGCATTGCCCGCGCCGACCACGACGAAGGCGCCGAAGACGACATAGAACCAGCCGAGATCGAGCAGCAGCGCTTTGACGAACGGGAAGGCGAGCGAACTGGCGAAGCTGCCGGTGCCGGCATAAACGATCATCGCCGCCGCGACGGCGGCGATCGCAAACTCCAGCGCCAGGCGCGACTTGCCCGAGAAGCCCTTGTGGCTCTGCTTGGTGACCTTCAGGTAGTCGTCGTAGAAGCCGATGGCGCCGAAGCCGACGGTGACCATCAGCACCGTCCAGACATAGATGTTCGACAGGTCCGCCCACAGGAGCGTCGCCACTAGGAAGCCGCTGATGATCATCAGCCCTCCCATGGTCGGCGTCCCCGCCTTCTTGAAATGCGTCTGCGGACCATCGGCGCGGATCGGCTGGCCCTTGCCCTGGCGGATTCGCAGATTGGCGATGATCGCCGGGCCGAACAGGAAGACGACGATGAAGCCGGTGATCATCGCCGCGCCGGTGCGGAAGGTGATGTAGCGGAAGACGTTGAAGATCGGGATCTGGTCGCCGAACTGTCCGAGATAGGCGATCATGCGTCGGCTCCCGACGATACGGTCGGCGGGTTCTGCGACGGCGCACCGTCGCCGGGCTCGGGCTGGAGACGCGCGATGATGCGCTCCACCAGTGGGCCGAAGCCGATGCTCTTCGACGCCTTGACCATGATGACGTCGCCGGCGTGCGCCTCCTTCAGGAGGCTCTCCAGCAATTCGTCGACGCTGTCGTGCCACTCCCGCGGCACGCGGTTCTCCAGAACGTCGTCGAGCGCCTTCATCTCCTCCCCGGCCATGTAGACGCGCTCGACCCCTGCGGCCTCGACCGCATCGGCAAGTTCGGCATGGAGCGAGGCGGCATGGCTGCCGAGCTCGAGCATGTCGCCGATCACGGCGATCCGCCGGCCGCCCTCGCCGACGGCCTCGCTCTTCAGGACGTCGAGCGCGGCACGCATCGAGGCCGGGTTGGCATTGTAGCTGTCGTCGATGAGCGTGATTGTTCCACCTCCGGGATGCGCGAGGCGGTGCCGTGCACCGCGTCCCTTGACGGCGCGCCAGCTGCCGAGCGCGGCCGCGACCGCCTGGACGTCCGCGCCGGCGAGTTTTGCCGCGCCCAGCACCGCGAGGACGTTCTGCGCCATGTGTCGACCGCTGGACGCCAGCTGTACCCGCGCCTCCTCGGCGGCGACGACGGCGCTCATCCGCCCGCCGTCAGGCGCCGGCTCGATCGAGGTCAGGCGGAAGTCGGTGCCGGCGGCCTGGCCGAAGGTCGCGATCCGCGTCACCCCCGCCGCCCGCGCCATCGCGGCCAGCCGGCCGCAATGCGGGTCGTCGGCGTTGAGGATCGCGGTTCCGTCCGGAACCAGACCCTCGAAGATCTCCGCCTTGGCCTCAGCGATCTCGTCGAGGTCGCGGAAATGGCCGAGATGGGCCGGCGCGATCAGCGTGACGATGACGAGATGCGGGCGCACCAGCTTCACCAGCGGACGGATCTCGCCCGGATGGTTCATGCCGATCTCGAACACGGCGAAGCGCGCTTCCGCCGGCAGCCGGGCCAGACTGAGCGGCACGCCCCAGTGATTGTTGAACGAGGCGGCGCTGGCGTGAACGCTGCCGCAGGCGGAAAGCCCGTGCCGCAGCGCCTCCTTGGTGGTGGTCTTGCCGACGCTGCCGGTGACGGCGACGATCGTGGCCTTGGAGCGGGCGCGGGCGGCTTCCGCCAGCCGCGTCAGCGCCTTCAGCACGTCGTCGACGACCAGCAGCGGCGACTGGACGCGCCCGAGCGCCGGCAGCTTCTGTTCCGAAACGACATGCAGCGCGGCGCCGGCCTTGGTGGCCGCCGTCAGGAAATTGTGGCCGTCGAACTGCTCGCCCTTGATCGCGAAGAACGCCTCGCCCGGCGCCAGCGTCCGGCTGTCGATCGAGATGCCGGTGATCGTCGCCGGCAGGTCGCCGATCGGCCGGGCGTTCATCGCCTCCATCAGCGCCGGGATGTCCCAGAGTTCCGTGCTCATCGGCCTGCCTCCGAGATCGCTGCCCGGACCTCTTCGTGGTCGCTGAAATGCTGGGTGACGCCTGCGGCCGTCTGGCCGACCTCATGCCCCTTGCCGGCGATCACCACCGTGTCGCCGGCCCCGGCCGAGCGTATCGCCTCGACGATGGCGGCGCGGCGGTCGCCGATCTCGCTCGCCCCTGGTGCCGCCGCCATGATCTCGGCGCGGATCGCGGCGGGATCTTCCGATCGCGGATTGTCGTCCGTCACGATGACGATTTCGGCGAGCCGCGCCGCGATCGAACCCATCATCGGCCGCTTCACCCGGTCGCGGTCGCCGCCGCAGCCGATCACGGCGATCACCCGCCCAGTGGTGAAGGGCCTGACGGCGGAGAGCACGTTCTCCAGCGCTTCCGGCTTGTGCGCGTAGTCGACGAAGACCGGCGCGCCCGTCGCCGTGGTGCCGGCGAGGTCGAGCCGGCCGGAAGCGCCCTTCAGCGTCTCGAGCGCGCCCAGCGCCGCGTCCACCGCCACGCCGGTGGCGATGGCAAGGCCTGCGGCCACCAGCGCATTGGACATCTGGAATTCGCCCGCCAGCGGCAGCACGACGCGGTGGAGCCGCCCGTCGACCTCGATCTCGCCGATCTGCCGGTGGCGCTCGTGCTCCAGCCGTTTCAGCTTGAGAGTGTTGCCGCCGCGCCCGACCGTCATCACCCGCGCTCCCGCGGCAGTGGCGATCTCGACGGCCCGGCCGGACCAGCGATCGTCGGCGAAGATCACGGCCGGCGCGCCCTTCGGCAGCAGCCCGGTGAACAGCCGCATCTTGGCGGCGAAATAGGATTCGACGTCCGGATGGTAGTCCAGATGGTCATGGCCGAGATTGGTGAAGCCGCCGGCCGCCAACCGCACGCCGTCGAGCCGGCGCTGATCGAGACCGTGGCTGGAAGCTTCCATCGCGGCGTGCGTGACGCCCTCACCGGCGAGTTCCGCCATCAGCCTTGCCAGCCCGATCGGGTCCGGCGTGGTCAGCGAGCCGTATTCGTCGCGGCCGGGGGACACGACGCCGGTGGTGCCGATCGAGGCGGCGGCGAGGCCGGTACTCGCCCAGATCTGCCGGACGAAGGTGGCGACCGAGGTCTTTCCGGCGGTACCGGTGACGGCGACAACGTGCTCGGGCTGCGCGCCGAAGAAGCGCGCCGCCATCAGCGCGATGGCGCGGCGCGGGTCCACGACCCTGATGACCGGCAGTGTCGTCTCGACGACCGCATCCGCTCCGGCGAGGATGGCTGCGGCGCCGCGGCTCTCGGCATCGGCGAGGAAGCGAGCACCGTCCGCCTTCGAGCCAGGCATGGCCGCGAACAGGTAATCTGGCTGCGTTTCCCGCGAATCGGTCGAGAGACCGGCGATCTCCGGGTCCCTGCCCGTTACTGTCGCCGCAAGGCCCTCTGCGAGTTGGGAAAGCTTCATTAACCATGTTCCGCGCTGTACCAGACGGCCGGCCTGTCCCTCGCCGGCTGCTGGTCTTCTATCGCCAAGCTGACGCCCGGTGAAGATTGCTTCGGTGCCGCCGGGACGGTTCGTCCGGCTGTGGCACTAATATGAGACGAGGAGCGACTTGCCGTCGTCGCCGAAGTCCGGCTTGACCCGCAGGAGGGCCGCCGAACGGCGGATGATCGCCGCCACTGTCGGGGCCGCGTTGAGACCGGCCGTCGCGCTGTACTTGCCCTCCTCCGGCTTCGGTTCGTCGATCACCACGAGCACGACGTAGCGCGGCGCATCCATCGGGAAGGCGGCGAGATAGGCGTTGAAGCGCACGCCCGAATCATAGCGGCCGTTCACCACCTTCTCGGCCGTTCCAGTCTTGCCGCCGACCCGCAGGCCCGGAACCAGGGCGTTGCGGCCGGAACCGGTCTCGCCGTTCAGCTTGAACAGATAGCGCATCAGGTCGCTGGTCTCCGGCGAAACCACCCGCGTCGCCAGTTGCTCGGCCGCATCCTTCGTCCGCGGCAGGAAGGTGGGCGGTATCAGCTTGCCGCCGTTCACCAGCGCCGCGGCCGCCACGGCCGTCTGCAGCGGCGTCGTCGAGACGCCGTGACCGAACGAGATCGTCACCGAGTTGATCTGCTTCCAGACCTTTGGCTGGGTCGGCGTCGCCACTTCGGGCAGTTCCGTCGGCGTTCGTGTCAGCAGGCCGACGCGGGTGAGGAACTCCTTGTGCCCTTCGATTCCGACCGCTTCGGCTTCCTTGGCGGTGCCGATATTGGACGAATAGATGAACACCTCGGGCACCGAGAGCACCCGCTTCTTGCCGTGGAAGTCGGAGATGGTGAAGCCGCCGATGCGGATCGGCCGCGAGGCGTCGAAGGAATCGGTGATCTTCACCTTGCCGGAGTCGAGCGCCATCGCCGTGGTGAAGGTCTTGAAGGTGGAGCCCATCTCGTAGAGGCCGGCCGACATCCGGTTCATCCGGTCCTTGTCCAGTGCCTGGGCCGGCTCGTTGGGGTCGTAGTCCGGCAGCGAGGTCATGGCGACCACCTCGCCGGTCTCGACATCGAGCACCACGCCGCCCGCGGCGATCGCCTGGTAGCGCTTCATGGCGGCGGCCAGTTCGTCGCGCACGATGTGCTGGACGCGCAGGTCGAGCGAGAGCTGCACCGGCTCGAGTTCGGTACCGACGGCCAGCCCGGAGGACTGGAGGGCGAGGTAGCCCTGGTCGTCGATGTACTTCTCCATGCCCGCCGTGCCCTGGTTGTCGACGTTGACATGGCCGGTGACGAAGCCCGCGGTGCTGCCGCCCGGATAGAAGCGCCGCTTCTCGGTGCGGAAGCCGATGCCGGGAATGCCAAGGTCGAGAATCGCCTGCTGCTGGCTGGGCGTCAGCTCGCGCCGCAGCCATGCGAAGCCCGCCTTGCTCGCGAGCCGGCGATAGAGCCATCTGGGGTCGAGATCAGGCAGCACGCTGAGCAGCAGCTCGCTGGCCTCGTCCGGGTCGATGATCCGCCGCGGCTCGGCGAAGAGCGAGGCGGTCCTGATGTCGGTGGCCAGCACCTCGCCGTTGCGGTCGATCAGGTCGGGACGTGTCGCCATGAACTGGTCGCGCGCGACGTAGGTCGCCGCGTCCGTCGGTACCGCGCCCCACATCACCAGGCGGCCGCCGATCACACCGTAGATCGCCACGAAGAGACCGATGGCCAGCGTGATGCGGCCGCGATTCCTTGGATGACCTACCCGGCGGCGGCGGCCGAAGGGATCATGCTCGGGCAGGCTGGGGCCGGCAGCCGGGTTCGAGCGGATGAATTTGGGGAAGTTCTTCATCGCACCACGGATCCGCTGTTGTCGGCGTAGCCGCCGAGCGTGTCGTTCTGGTCCGGGACCAGATTGACCGGCCGCGCCGGCAGTTCGTCGGGCTCGACAACCTGATCGGGCCGCATCGGCTTCAGCTGCAGCTCCGTCTCGAAAGCCTGGACCAGCCTCTGGAGGCGCGGCGGCTGGTCGAGCAGGCTCCAGTCCGCTTCCAGAAGCTGAATGGTCTCCTTCTCGAGCGCGATGCGGCGCTCCACCTGCGCAAGTTCCGCCTCGACGGTCTCGGCCTGGTGCTTGATCTGGTAGGTCCAGGCCGCGGCGGAGATCATCACCGCGATCAGTACGACGTCGATCGTCTTCAGCATCGGGATCAGTCTCCGGTCTCTGGCAGATCGGCAAGGGAAGGAAGGGCGGCGAAATCCAGCGCGCCGCTGGCGCCGCGCGGCGGCTCGGCGGTCCGGATGCCGCTGCGCAGCTTGGCGGATCGGGCGCGCGGATTGTGCCGCGCCTCCTCGTCGCTCGCGGCGACGGCCTTGTTGCGTGCATCGAAGGTCTGCGACGGGGGCGCAGCGTCCGGCAGATGGCGCGAGCCGGACGGCGGCGAGGAGCGATCGCGCAGGAAGCGCTTGACGATGCGGTCTTCCAGCGAGTGGAAGGTGACGACCACCAGCCGCCCGCCCGGCGCGAGCACCTGCTCGGCCGCCACCAGCGCCCGTGCCAGTTCGCCGAGCTCGTCGTTGACGAAGATGCGCAGCGCCTGGAAGCTGCGCGTCGCCGGATCGATCTTGTCCTTGGCCGAGCGCCCCACCACCCGGCCGACGACGCCGGCGAGGTCCATCGTCCGCTCGAAGGGCCGCTCATCGCGGCGCGCCACGATCGCCCGCGCAATCCGCCCGGCCTGGCGCTCCTCGCCGTAGAAGCCGAGCACCCGCGCCAGATCGCCGACCTTGAGCCGGTTGACGACGTCGGCCGCCGTCGGACCCGACCCGCTCATCCGCATGTCGAGCGGGCCGTCCTTCTGGAAGGAAAAGCCCCGCTCGGCCGTGTCGATCTGCATCGAGGAGACGCCGATGTCGAGGACGATCCCATCGACGCTGCCGCCACGCGCCTTCACGATGGCGGCGAGATCGCCGAACCGTCCCTCGACCGCCGTCAGCCGGCTGCCGGGCTGCTCGGCGAGTTCACGGGCGGTGGCGATCGCGGAAGGATCGCGGTCGACGGCGATGACGGATGCGCCTGCCGCGAGAATGGCACGGGTGTAGCCGCCATTGCCGAACGTGCCGTCGACGACGGTCTCGCCCGCCGCGGGCTGCAGGGCGGCAAGAACCTCGGCGAGAAGCACCGGAAGATGACGGGCTGGTCCGCCAGCGGAGGGTCCCTCAACCCCGCCGCCGCCCGTCGTCATTCCGGTGTTCTCGCCGAAACGGCCGCGCCGGAGCGAGAGGCGAGAAGCCGCTCGCGGGCCTCGTTCCGGTAGGCCTCGAAATGGTCCGGCTCCCAGAGCTGGAAGTAGTCGCGCGCGCCCACGAAGGCGACGCGATCCTTGATGCCGGTATGGGAGCGGATGAAGTCGGTCATCATGATCCGGCCCTCCGAGTCGAACTTCAGGTAGGTGCCGTCGCCGAAGGCGAAGATCGACAGGTCCTGGAAAGCCTCGCTGAACGGGTCCTGCGCATCCATCCGCCGCTCGAACCGCTCCATCAGTTCCGGCCCGCCCACGTCCATCACCGGATGGGTCAGCGACCGCATCGCGAACAGATCCCGGATCCCCCGCGCCGCGATCACCTGCCGGAAGGCAGCCGGCACCGACACGCGGCCCTTGGCGTCGATATTGTGCACGAAGTTGGAGAGAAACCGGTCCATCAGCCGCCAACTGCCGGGATGCGACCGGTTCGCATGTCATCAAAGCCCCCGCTTTGTCGCCCGTCCGCAGGCACAGATTCACCCCGGCGGACGAAGCCCGCCACTCGCTCACCGCCGTCCCGGAGGACGGAATCCGATGCCTAAAAACCGGGCTGAAGAGCCCCTCGTTCGATGACATTTGGGATAACATGGGCGACCATGGGCGTCAATGGGAAGCGCCGGCTCTATACTTGCGAGGCATCTCCCAAGAGTCTTAAATCCGAGGGCTTAACGGCCTATTAACATTGACGTTTCGCAAACAGGCACAGAATCGACCAAGAGGAAGCCCGGCTTGCGGCAGCATCACGAGCGCCCTGCAAGCGCTGGGAAAAGAACGCGGAACTGCGAAAGTTTAGCCACCTGCAGATCGGGTGGCGCGGCATCCCATGGCGAACGCCTTCGAGCCCGGGGTCGCCCCATGGCTGCAGACACGTGCGCGGGTCTGGTAGTTCGGGCGAATGCGGTGCCAGTCGGCCTGTAAGCCGGGTTCTGTCGGGCGGCGATGAGGCCGCCGTGCGACCATTCCTCTGGGACGGCGCTTGCGCGCCGCCTCGAGCAACCTACCCGGACGACCGGCCCGGAGAGGGCTGGCTCCCGCCTTTCGGCAGGCTCCGCGTCGTCCCTATTCGGTCTTGCTCCCGGTGGGGTTTGCCGTGCCGCCGCCGTTGCCGGAAGCGCGGTGGGCTCTTACCCCACCGTTTCACCCTTACCCCGCCATCACTGCGGCTCGCGGGCGCCATGGCCGGTGAGCCGCACTAAAGGCGGGGCGGTCTGTTTTCTGTGGCACTTTCCCTGGGGTCGCCCCCGCCGGACGTTATCCGGCACCGTTTCTCCGTGGAGCCCGGACTTTCCTCCCCCGCCGTCTTTCGACATGTGACGGGAGCGGTCGCACGGCCGACTGGCCGTGCCTAGGTGTCCGCGGCAGGGCGCGATGTCAACCGCGCACTGCGAATGTTTCAGTGCGGCGCCGCGCTGGTCGACGCCGTTCGCCGTCGCCGCGCTTCAGGCGCGGGCGAGTTCCCGCTCGACCTTCGAGCAATAGCGGCGCGAGACGGGATTCATGCGCTTGGCGTAGTGGCCGGCATTGTACTTGAGGATCGTGCCGCAGGTGCTGCCGTCGCCGCGCTGCATCGCGCCGGCGAGATAGCGCATCCCCCATTTGATGTTGGTGGCAGGATCGTAGAGCGCCTTGGCCGAACCGCGGAAGCCCATGCCGCGCGCCGTCGCCGGCTTGATCTGCATCAGCCCCACCTCGCCGGCAGCGCCGGTCACGTGCGGGCGGTAGCTGCTCTCGATGTTCACGACGGCGTGGGCGAGCGCGATCGGAATGGCGTTCGCCTTGGCTTCGGCCGCGATGATGTTGGCGAACGGCCGTGTGGCGAAACGCTCCAGTGCGGCGACCTGGACGTTACCCGCTTCATTCCCCCCGCTTGCGGGACCGGCCACGGAAGCGGTCGTCAGGCCGAGCGCGATCGTCGCGGCGAGAGCCGCGGCAGTCAGTCTTGTCATGGAAACCCCAATGTTGCTTGTCGCCCAACCCCTTGAACGGGCGACACATTCCCCTCGCCGAGCATTCGCTGCAGCTGCGAGGACCGCTATGTGCGGGGCAAAATCACCGCCAATGTGACGGCGCCATCACGCCGTATTTCAGGCTGTAACAATTGAGGCGCCGCGCGCCGGCTCCAGCCCCTGTTTCGGAGCGCGGAAGGGGGAGCGGGGCAGCTGCGTGAGCAACCGGTGCAGGGTCTCGACGGTGGAGGCGTCGGCCACCCCGTCCACCCGCTCGCGGCGGAAATGTCGCTGGAAGGCCACCGTGGCCAGACGCGTTGTCTCGCCGAAGTTCCCGTCGATCGGCACCGCGTAGCCATAGGCCGCCAGCAGCGCCTGGAAGGCGGCGACGGGCTCGCCCCGGTCGCCGAGCCCGAAGAAGCGGCCGCCGGAGATCGGGGCGGGATCGACATGATGGCCGAGACCGGCGGAAAAGAGTTGATCCCATGGGAACTTTTCACCCGGGTCCGACTTCCGCGCGGGGGCGATGTCCGAGTGCGCCAGCAGTCTTTCTGCCGGAATTGCCCACCGTCTGGCACAATCTGCGCACAATTCGATGACGGCGCGGATCTGCGCGTCCGGGTACGGCGGATAGCCGCCGTCATGGCCGAGATTGACGATCTCGATCCCGATCGACCGCGAGTTGATGTCGGCCTGCCCCCGCCACTCCCCCACGCCGGCATGCCAGGCGCGCCGCGATTCCGGGACCATCTGGATCACCCGGCCGTCCTCGTGGACGACGTAGTGGGACGACACTCCGCTGCCGGGATCGCGCAGCCAGCGCACCGCGTCGTCGCCGCTGCCCATGCCGGTATAGTGCAGGAGCAGCATGTCCGGACCGCCCGGCATGCGCCGTTCGTTATGGTTGGCGGAGGCGACGATGGCGTCGACGAACGGCGAATCCGGGATCAAGCGGCGTTCCGGCTGGCGATCGCGTGATAGGCTTCGTTGATCGCCTTCATCCGCTCGTTGGCGATGAACATGAACTCGTCCGGCACCCCGCGCGCCGAAAGCCGGTCCGGATGGTTCTCCCGCGCCAGCGTCAGATAGCGGGCCCGCGCCTCCTCGCGCGGCGCATCGGCGCTAATCCCGAGAACCGCATAAGGGTTGTCCGGCCCGAGGATGTGGCGGTCGCGGATCTGGGTGAATTCGCTCTCGCTCAACCCGAAATGCCGCGCCACCTCGTTGAGGAAGGCGAGTTCGTGCTCGTGCACCAGCCCATCCGCCTTGGCGATGTGGAAGAGACCGTCGAGGACGTCGCAGAGGATCTGGCAGTCGCCCTCCTCCTCGCGGCAGAGCGCCTGCAGGCGCGCCGCATAGAACTCGAAGCCCGCAATGTCCTGTTTGGCGATGTCGTAGAGACGAAAGACGTTGCGCAGCTCCGCCGGCGGTATCTCCAGGATCTGCTGGAAGGCAGCGACCTCGCGCTGCGAGACGACCCCGTCGGCTTTCGCCATCTTGGCGGAGAGGGCGATCACCGCGACGCTGAAGGCCACGCCCCGCCGCGTTTCCCGATCGCCGGCGAACAGCGCGCGGATGCGCTCGACGATGGCTTCGAGCGTGGCCCGGCCCCCGGCCGGGATCGACTGCAGCAAGGCGCTGAGGCTGGAAAAGATCTGCATCCGATGAGTCACCGCAATCAACGGAGATGATTATCGGCCAAGCGTTGCTGCGACGCAAACGGGG
>DASYHY010000229.1:0-5175 GCA_036252795.1 Aurantimonas sp.
ATGCACGCATGGGAGCGCCTTTCCGTATCTCGACGAGGATTTGCCCCTTCCCTTTCGCAACTCCGCCCGGTCGCGCCGGTTCCGCCGGCCTAGCGCCGGATGATCGCCCGGCCGTGGGACCGGCCGCGCGTCAGGGCGCTGCCGCCGATCGCGTTGGGGCCGCTGCGGGCGAAGTCACCGGCATTGATATCGTTGAGATCCGGCCGGCCTTGCGTGGCGCGGCGCTCGATGGTGCCGCCTTCCTGGCCGTTCCGCGGCACGACCGGCCGCAGATAGCTGTCGTCGTAGTTCTTGCCGTAGGCGCGCTCCTCGACCGTGTCGCCGAAGACGTCCGCGCCCGGAACGCGCGGCGCGGTCGCGGGACGCGGCGCGCCGTCGATACGCATGCCGGACACCGATCCGCCCGGCACGCCGCCGATCGGGCCGGGATCGAAGGCCTGCGCGAGAGCCGCCGACGGCAGGAACAGGGCGGCAAGAAGCGCCATACGGATCATGATCTGTCTCTTCTGCGTATGGCCGGCCCGCCGGGGAGGAGTCTCGCCCTCAGTGTCGCCGCAAACGCCAATAGCGGGAAGACAAGCTTTCGCGACCGATCTAAGGTCGGCGATGTTGCGCCGCAACGGCGCGCCCGCGTCGTCTGCGCACCACCAGGAGTGATTGCCCATGCCCGCCCGGATCACCCGTTCCTCCTATGCCGCGATGTTCGGCCCGACGACCGGCGACAAGGTCCGGCTCGCCGACACCGAACTGTTCATCGAGGTGGAGAAGGACTTCACGATCTACGGCGAGGAGGTGAAGTTCGGCGGCGGCAAGGTGATCCGCGACGGCATGGGCCAGTCGCAGCATACGCGCGCCCAGGGCGCGGCGGACACGGTGATCACCAATGCACTTGTCCTCGACCATACCGGCATCTTCAAGGCCGATATTGGGCTGAGGGACGGACGGATCTGCGGCATCGGCAAGGCCGGCAATCCCGACACGCAGCCGGGCGTCGACATCATCGTCGGCCCCGGAACCGAGGTGATCGCCGCCGAGGGGAAGATCCTCACCGCCGGCGGTTTCGACAGCCACATCCACTTCATCTGCCCGCAACAGGTCGAGGACGCGCTGTTCTCGGGCGTCACCACCATGCTCGGCGGCGGCACCGGCCCGGCGCACGGCACGCTCGCCACCACCTGCACGCCCGGCGCCTGGCACATGGCGCGCATGCTGCAGGCAGTGGACGCGATGCCGATGAATTTCGGCTTTGCCGGCAAGGGCAACGCGTCGCTGCCGGCGGCGCTGGAGGAAATGGTGCTGGGCGGCGCCTGCGCGCTGAAGTTGCACGAGGACTGGGGCACGACGCCGGCGGCGATCGACTGCTGCCTGTCCGTTGCCGACGAATACGACGTGCAGGTGATGATCCACACCGACACGCTGAACGAGAGCGGCTTCGTCGAGGACACGGTCGCCGCCTTCAAGGGGCGGACGATCCACGCCTTCCACACCGAGGGCGCGGGCGGCGGGCATGCGCCGGACATCATCAAGGTCTGCGGCCAGCCGAACGTCCTGCCGTCCTCGACCAATCCGACCCGGCCCTACACGGTGAACACGCTCGAGGAACATCTCGACATGCTGATGGTCTGCCACCATCTCGACGCGTCGATTCCCGAGGACATCGCCTTCGCCGAGAGCCGCATCCGCAAGGAGACGATCGCGGCCGAGGACATTCTGCACGACATCGGCGCCTTCTCGATCATCGCGTCGGACAGCCAGGCCATGGGCCGCGTCGGCGAGGTGATCATCCGCACCTGGCAGACCGCCGACAAGATGAAGCGCCAGCGCGGCCGGCTGCCGCAGGAGACCGGCGACAACGACAATCTGCGCGCCCGCCGCTACGTCGCGAAATACACGATCAACCCGGCCATCGCCCAAGGGATGTCCCGGGAGATCGGCTCGATCGAGGTCGGCAAGCGCGCCGATCTGGTAATGTGGGACCCGGCATTCTTCGGCGTGAAGCCGGCGCTGGTGCTGCTGGGCGGGATGATCGTCGCGGCGCCGATGGGCGATCCGAACGCCTCGATTCCGACGCCGCAGCCGGTGCATTACCGGCCGATGTTCGGCGCATTCGGCAAGGCGGTGGGCGCGATCGGCGTCACCTTCGTCTCGGCGGCCGCGATGAGCGCCGGACTGCGCGCGACGCTCGGCTGCGAGAAGCAGTTCCTCGCCGTGGAGAACACGAGGGGCGGCATCTCCAAGGCCTCGATGATCCTCAACGACGCCTTGCCGGCGATCGAGGTGAATCCGGAGACCTACGAGGTGCGCGCCGACGGGGAGTTGCTGACCTGCGAGCCGGCCTCGGAGCTGGCGATGGCGCAGCGGTATTTTCTGTTCTAGCCATCGGAGCCGGGGCGCGGAATCGAATGCAGGGAGTAAGGACATGACATCGAGAAAGACGAGCGCTGCGGCCATGGCAGCTCTTCTTGCGCTGGTCCCGCTCGGCGCGGCCGCCCAGACGCCGGCGCCGCTGACGCTGGATCTTCCGGGCGAGGCGGAGCGGACGGTCGTCACCTATGCCTGCCGGGCGAGCGCCGACGCGGAGGCGGAGACGCTGCCGGTCGAGTACATCAACCTGCCGGGAAACAATTTCGCGCTGCTGCCGATCGACGGCCGGCCGACGCTGTTCGTCGGCGTCATCGCCGGGTCCGGCGCCAAGTACGTTGCCAACGACATGGTCTGGTGGACGAAGGGGCCGCGCGGCGATCTCTACAGCGAACGCGCCACCGATCCGGCCGATCGCACCGTCTGCCAGGTTCAACGCTAGCGTTGCGTCGCGCCTGCCGTGGAGAATGGCGGGAGGATCATCAGCCTGTCGGTACGCTGGCGTGGACGCCCGGTGCATAGCCCGCGGCGATGGCGGCGACGGTCGGTGCGGGCGTGATCACCGTGACCGCTCCTTCCGGCAGCGGGGTGACTCCATCGTAGCCGCCATGCGTCCAGCGCAGCAGCCTCCCGCGCCAGACCAGGCAAGGAGAGCCACCCGCGAGCACGAAGACGCCGTCGGGCAGTTCGGCCGCGACAAGCTGGTGCCGGATCTGCGCGCGGCTCCGCCGGTCGATGCGCGCGGCGTGCAGCGCGGCATCCATCTCGGCCGCGCGTGGCAGGACCTCGTCGCCCTCTGCGGCCGCCCACGCAGCGCGGAACCAGTTGAAATCCGCCCGCCGGCATTCGGCGCAGGGCCGGTGGCCCGCCGCCAGCGCCGTCGCCTCGTCGAGGAAGAACAATTCGGTGTAGCGGCCGGGCGCCATCGGCGTGCGGCGCCGGTCCCGGAAATCGAGCCTGCAGGCGATCCAGGCCCTGTGCTTCCAGCGGCTCCTGCCGAGGCGGCGCTCGCCGTCGTGGAGGATGCCGCGATTGCCCATCAGCGTGCCACGGGCGGGATCGGCGACGATGTCGCCCGCCGGCGTGACGCGGTTCTGCAACGTCATCGCGATGTCCTTTTCGTCGGCTCTGCTTCGCCGCACTGGCGGCCGCCGGTTGCGAGGGTATCTTGTAATCGAATCGCGAGAGGAATCACGGAATGATCGTCGGCACTTCGGTCAGGCGGGCAGGCGAGTGGACGGCGGAAGCCGACACGATCACCCTCGACGAGAGCGCGCGTCACCGCCGGCGCATGGCGATGGTCACCGACGGCGGCATCGCCTTCCTGCTCGACCTGCCGGAGGCGATGCTGCTCCGCGACGGCGACGCGATCGCGCTCGACGACGGGCGGCTCGTGGCGGTGCGGGCGCGGCCGGAAGAGCTCTACGAAGTCAGCGGCCGCGATAGCCGCCATTTACTCGCCCTCGCCTGGCAGATCGGCAACCGGCATTTGCCGGCGCAGTTTGTCGACGATCGCATCCTCATCCGGCGCGACACGGTGATCCGGGAGATGCTGGAGGGGCTCGGCGCCCGCGTTGCGGAGGCGGAAGCGGCGTTCGACCCGGAAGGCGGGGCCTATGGCGGGTCGCACGAGGGACACGGCCATGCGCACCTGCCGGACTTCATCGACCGGTGAGCGAGGCGACGCCCGGCACCGCATCTGAACGAGCGGCCTCGCGGCGCCCGTCGCTGCCGCAGCTCCTGACGCTGTTTTCGCCGGCTTTCCCGATCGGCGGCTTCGCCTGGTCGCACGGGCTGGAGGCGGCGGTGGCGGAGGGCATGGTCACCGACGGAGACGGTCTCGCCGCCTGGGTAGCGCTGTTGCTCGACCGGGGCAGCGGCTGGAACGATCTGGTGCTGATGGCGGAAGCGTTCCATGCCGCAGCGGCGGGGGATCAGTCGCGCTTCGCCTCGGTCGCCGAACTCGCCGTCGCGCTGGCAGGCAGCGCCGAGCGGCGGGCCGAGACGCTGGCGCTGGGCGCGGCCTTCGCAGAGGCGTCCGCGCACTGGTGCGAAGACGACAGCGGGCAGCACCACGAAGCCGAGGAGCGAGGCGGGTCGGTCACCGTGACGGCAGAAGAACTGGCCTATCCGGTGGCCGCCGGACGTCTGGCGGCGATGGCAGGCCTGCCGCTGGACGACAGCCTGACCGCCTACGCCCATGGCTCCGCGGCCGCGCTGGTCTCGGCCGCGGTGCGGCTTGTGCCGCTGCCGCAGAGTGTCGCCGTCCGCGTCCTCCACCGGCTGGAGCCGGCGATAGGCGACGCGGCGGGACGGGCGGCGGGCGCGACGCTGGACGATCTCGGTTCCGCGGCGCTAGGCTCCGATATCGCTGCGATGCGGCACGAAACCCTGCGAACGAGGCTGTTCCGCTCATGAACTCGAAACATGGTCCGCTGCGGGTCGGCATTGGCGGCCCCGTCGGCTCGGGCAAGACGACGCTCGTCGAAAAGCTCTGCAAGGCGGCGCGCGACACCTGGTCGATCGGTGTCGTCACCAATGACATCTACACGCGCGAGGACGCCGAAGCGCTGGTGCGGATGCAGGCGCTGAGTTCGGACCGCATCATCGGCGTCGAGACCGGCGGGTGCCCGCATACCGCGATCCGCGAGGACGCCTCGATCAACATCGCCGCAATTCGCGGCCTCACCGCCCGCCACCCGGATCTCGACCTGGTGCTGGTGGAATCGGGAGGCGACAATCTGGCGGCGACCTTCTCGCCCGACCTCGTCGACCTGTCGATCTACGTCATTTCGGTCTGCCAGGGCGACGACA
>DASYHY010000230.1:0-14291 GCA_036252795.1 Aurantimonas sp.
GCGCCGACAGCCTGCCCTGGCCGAAGCGCTCGGCAAGGGCGGCGAGGTTGTCCGCGGCGAAGCTGTCCTCCAGCTCCGCCAGCGCGCCGAGCGTCAGGCACAGCGTCCGTTCCCTGCCGTCGATGATCGCGGGGACCTCGCCCCGCCGCCGGTTCACCGCCACCGTCAGAGCGCCGCGAAGACCAGCGCGCCGGCCGATTCCAGCGTCGCTTCGAAGCTCACCTCGCCATTGTGCTCGCCGCCATATTCCAGCGCCGTCACCTGGAAGGGCCCGGTAATCGTGCCGAAATCCGGGATCACCGCCTGGAAGGGCGTCACGCGCGCCGCGAAGAAGATCTGCCGCAGCGCCGCGTCCGAGGCCGCGTCCTTGAATATCCCCGAACCGGAAAGCGACGCCCGCTGCACGCCGGCGCCGCCGAGCAGTTCCCGCCAGCGCCCGGCGCTCTCCGCATCGGTGATGTCGACGGTCTCGGCGTTGAAGGCGATCCGCCGCGTCCGCAGCCCCGCCAGTGTGACGAAACCGCCGTCGCCGACCTCGTCCACCTTCAGCAGCAGGTCCTTGCCTTTCTGGGCCACCATCGGATCTTCCTCTCTCCGGGCCGGCGCACCGGCCATGAAAAAAGGCGGCCCTGAGGCCGCCCTGTCGTCGTTGCTGGCAATGTCGTGGGCGCCGCAGCGGCCCGCCGGTCAGGCGACCGGTTCGGTCACCGCCCGGAATCGCAGGATCCCGTGATAGGCGGTCGATTCCGGCTCGCGCCGCGCCTCGGCGAACTGCAGCTGCAGGTTGATCAGATGGTGGCCCTCCAGCGCCATCGGCGCGTTGCTCAGCCGGTCCACCACCTTGTCCATGATCTCGTAGGTTTCCTGCTTGCCGCCGCCCTTGGCCCAGACATGCAGCGTCAGTATGTGCTCGGCACCGTCCTCGGTTCCCGTGGACCAGTCCACCACCGCCGTACGCCCGAGGGTCAGATAAGGGAAACCGGCCTGTTCGGGACGCCGGTCGAAGACCTTCGGGCCCCCGAGCAGCGCCGTCAGCGCCGGATCGGAGGTCAGCGACTGGAAGATCACCGTCTGCAATTCTGCGCTCGGATGCGCCATGTCCACTATCCTCGCTCGCGTCTTGTTTACCATTGTAAGATACGTTGATTGGGACGCCGGGGAAGAGACCGCGGGTTAATTTCATCTGAAATTTTCGTAATGACGCGTGTGCTTCTTGAGGTGGCGGAAGTCACTGCTGGTCGACGTCTTCGCGCGGACGCTTCTCGTAGGCATATGCCCCAGCGGCAGCGGCAACCGCTTCCCGCAGCTGCGAGGTCCGGGGCAGCGGCCCCCTCCCCACTATCGTCCTCACCGCCGCGAGCCGGGCCCGCAACAGCGCCGCCTCCTTCGGCAGAACGGCGCTGAGCCGAGGCGGCGAGACGCGAACGTCGATCCGCATCTCAGGCCGCCTCCTCGCAGCGGCAGACCAGGAAGCGCCCTGTCTCGTCGGGGTCGTGCACCGACCTGATCAGCAGACGCCGCGTGCCCAGAAGGAAGCTTCGCCCCCGCGCCACGTCCGGCGTTGCCCGGCAGATCACCCGGTGGGTGATCACGGCCTCCCTCTGGTCGAACCGCTCGCGGTCCCTGGTGGCCACCGGCTCGACATGCGCCGAAATCTCGCGCAGCTCGACCCATATCTCTGACGCGCCACCTGCGCCGTCCTCAGTCAGCGCGGCCTCCTGCAGCGACAGGCGCTTGCGCAGCAGCGAGGGGTCGAGGAACACCGGCGTCATCAGAGCGAGACCCGGCGGTAGGGCGAGAGCAGCGACAGCGCCCGCGGCGGGATCGCCGCCGGCTGCAGCCGCGGATCGACGGCGGCCCGCAATTCATAGGATGCGGCGACGATCATCCGCAGCGCGATCCGGAGGTTCTCCGGCACCGCGCCCTCCGCATAACCGGCCTCGAAATCCACCTCCGCGCCGTTTTCCGCCGCCGCCCGAACCGCCGGCGACAGGCGGATCGCCTCCAGCCCCAGCGCCCGCTCGATTACGGCCTCGTCGGGGTCGAAACTGATCGGCTCGCCTCCCGGACCGTAGGCGACGATCGCGGCGACGGCGACCAGCGGACGCCGCGTAGCCTCGATCCAGCCATGCGCCGGCACCGTATCCATAGCCAGGCGGAACAGCCGCTTCGCCAGCACCAGCCCGGTCGTCGCCTCGATGCTCTGGCGGGCGGCCCGGACGAGGTCCTCGATCAGCCCGTCCTCGTCGGACCGCTCGATCCGGCACCAGGTCTTTGCTTCGGCAAGCGTCACCGGCTCGACGCCGCCGCCGAGGTCGATCGTCGTGGTCATCGTCTTCTCCTGGAATGAAGGCAGGCCGGGCGCCACGCCCGGCCGCTTGGTCGCGAAAGGCCGATCCGTCAGGCGGAGAAGTCGAGGAACTTGGCCGCGTCGAAATCCTGGATCCCGCCGCCGACACGCTTGGTCGTGTAGAACAGGACGTACGGCTTGGCGGAATACGGGTCGCGCAGCACGCGCACGCCCTGCCGGTCGACGATGAGGTAGAAGCGGGCGAAATCGCCGAAGGCGATCGCCTTGGCCCCTGCCGCCATGTCGGGCATGTCCTCGGCCTCGACCATCGGAAAGCCCATCAGCGTCGCCCTCGCACCGGCGCTCGCCGGCGGCTGCCAGAGATAGTTGCCGTCGGCGTCCTTGATCTTGCGCAGCGCCGCCTGGGTCCGCCGGTTCATCACGAAGCTGGCGTTCTGGCGGTAGCCCGCCTTCAGCGCGTAGACGAGGTCGATCAGCACGTCGGCCGCGGTGCCGGAGGCGAAGCCGCCATCCATCCCGCTGGGGATCGTGCCGACCGAGCCCCATGCCCAGGCCGCCTCGTCGACCGTCGGATACGTCGTGAAGCCGGAAGGCTTGTTCACGCCGTCGCCGCCGACGAAGGCGGCGCTCTCCTGCGCGGCGAATGCCTGCTCGACCTCCTCGCCGATCCAGCGGTCGATATCGACTGCGGCATCGTCCAGCAGCGCATTGGTCGCCGCCGGCATGGCGTAGAGCTCCATGGTCGGGAAGCTCAGCTCGGCCAGCTGCGGCGCCGTCGTCTGCGGCCACGTCTCGGTCTCGCCGACCCACCCGGTCTGCGCTCCCGTCACGGCGAACGGCTTCTTCAGCACCGCAGCCGAGACCGTGCGGACCGAAGCGATCGACCGGATCGGCGAGATCGCCGCCAGGCGCCTTCCGATCTCGGTCTCCGTCTCGTCCGGCACGAGAAAGCCGCCATCGGCCCCGGTCAGGCTCGACATCGCCTTTTCTTCCAGGCGCCGCAGTTCGCGCTCATCGCCGCCCCGCACGTAGCGCTCGAAGGCCTGCTTGCGCTCGCTCGGCGCCGCGCGTCCGCCGCCGCTCTCGTCGCCGCCGAGCGGCGGGCGCAGCTGCTTCAGCGCCAGCCGCTCCATCCGCCGCTCCTGTTCGTCGAGCGCCCGGCCGATGCGATCGACCTTCTCCTCTGTCAAAACGTCGGCGCTCATGCGCTTCTCGATGGCGCCGAGACGCTCGTCATTGGCCTCGCGGAAGCCTTCGAACGCCTCCATGAAGTCGTCGAAGGGATCCTTCGAGCCGGGCGTCGCCGCCTTGGTCGCCGGGGCGGCGGGCGAGAAATCGTTCATGCTTGTCTCCGTTCGTTCAGTTGGCGATGAGGGGGATCCGGCGGCCCGCGACGGCCGCACGTCGGAAGGCCGGGGCTGAAAGCCGCGCCCGGTCGTGCATCGGGAAGGTCACCAGCGAGACTTCCCAGAGGTCGATGGTCACCAGGCGCCTGCGCGCCGCACCGACGCCGCGCCGGGCGACGAGCGGACGGAAGCCGATGGACAGCCCGTCGATCGCGCCGGCGGCGATCAGTTCCGCCGCCTCCCGCCCGGCCTTGCTGGCCAGCGCCAGCCGCCCCTCGACGAACAGCCCGTCGCGGTCCTCGCGGATCTCGGACCAGACGCCGATGGGCGTCGCCGGGTCGTGCTGCCAGAGCATGCGGATGCCGCCCGTGCCGCGGCGACGCAGCGACGCGCCGAAGGCTCCGGGCTCGATCAGGTCGCCGGCCGTGTCGGTGTCGCCGAACAGCGCCGCATAGCCGCGGATCACCGCCGCCGGCTCGGCCGCGGAACCGACGCTCACCATTTCCATCCCCCCGATCCCCGGCGGAACAGGCTCTCGGCGAAACGGGACAGGACGCCCAGCCCCCACCAGGCGCACAGGCTGGCAACAGCCGAGCCGATCAGCGCCAGTTCGATCGACGTCAGGCTGTCGTCGAGGCGCATCCTGTCGGCGAGGATCAGCCCGACCGGCGGCCCGAAGACCAGGCCGGTGACGATCCCGGTGAGGAACCGCGTCGCCGCCTCGCGCCGCCCGCGCGGCAGGAGATAGGCGACCGAGATGGCCGATCCGGCGATGGCGCCGACGAGCTTCGACAGCCACAGCGCCAGGTCGGTGGCCGGCTCGGCGCTCATCGCGGCAGCCCCGTCCGCACGGCGACAGGCACGTGCCGCGGATTGACATTCGACAAGCCTCGCCGCATGGTCTTTCCGTCCTGATTTTGATGTCGATGTATTTTTCAGCGGTGCCCTTCGGCGCCGCTTTTTTTGTTTGGCCGCGGCTCGAGCCGACCCGTCAGCCTTCCGCGCCGTAGCCCACCGCCTCGCGCTTTTCCGCCCGCGACAGGAAGTCGGCGGCGACGACGCGGTCCCAGCGCGCCTCGCGTTCGGCGCTCAGCCCCTCCACCCTGTCGAGATCGACCGCCAGGCGCAGCGTCGGCGCGTCGAAATGCCCGCCGAGCCAGTCGCCGACCGCCCGGGTCAGCCGGGTGATCAGCGGCAGCACGGTGAGGCGGAAGAACGCCCGGTTCGCCTCGGCGTAGTTCGCGTAAGTGAGATCGCCGGGGATCCCGAGCAGCATCGGCGGCACCCCGAAGGCGAGCGCGATGTCGCGCGCCGCCCCGTTGCGGGCTTCGACGAAGTCCATGTCCCTGGGCGACAGCGCCATCGCCTTCCAGTCGAGCCCGCCTTCCAGCAGCATCGGCCGTCCTGCCCGGGCGGGGCCGGAATAGCCGCTGTCGAGTTCCGCCTTCAGCCGCTCGAACTGTTCCGGCGAGAGGTTGCCGCCGTCGGCCGGCTGGTAGACCAGCGCGCCGGACGGGCGGGCCGAGTTGTCGAGCAGCGACTTGTTCCAGCGCGACGCCGCATTGTGCAGGTCGAGCGCCGCCTGCGCCGCCGCCAGCGGCGCATAGTGTAGCGCGCAAAATCGAATGGCGGGCCGCGCAAGATCAGGTGGCGGCAGTTTGACGACGGATTGAATTGGTCTCGAAGGCGTGTCGATCCCGCCTCGCTACGTTGCGAAGGCCCTGAGGCCGGACTAGATCCGGTGCATGCCACGCAATGGTGCTGTCCTCCTCTCTGAATGGCTCCCGAAGGTATCAATCACCCGCCAGGCGTGCGACATCGGCCGGCGGTATGACCGTGAACTGCTGCTCCAGAAGCTCGGTGACGTCACCATGACGGACCTGCTCGTCCGCCTCTTCCGACGTTCGCCTGAGGTCCGGCGCCAAGCAACCGTGCTCGTCACGATGCACGGCCCGCAGGGCGCCAATCTGGAGGCGCGGGACAGGAGGCAGGCGTCGCAGAAGGACTACCGCTGGCACGAGGACCCCGAGCTGCAGCGCCTCGGCCGCTACTGGAACAGCGTGATGCGCGAGATCGAGCGGCAGACCGGCTATTCGCATCAGCCGGACACGGCGACGCGGCACCTCGACCCCTGAAGCCGTGAGGTATCAGACGATCCAAAATCATAATGGCGGTCCAACAGCGGGATACGCACCCGTGAACCTACCGCGACGCGCTTTGCCGCTCTGTTTTCTGCCAATGAATCTCTTCGATAGCTTTGAACAGCGGCTCAAACGCGGCGAATTGTCTTGGATCTTCGAATGTTTCCACGTGTGCGGCAAACTCAGTTTTGCGTCCGTCCTTCATTGACCTCCTGACACCATCACCCGGGATCGCAGTCTCGGATATCATGTGTGGCAGGTGGTCTGTCTGGCGGAACATAAACTCGATGGACAGTTCCGAGTCTCCCCGAAATTGTGAACCTGCGCGATCGCGCATGAAGTCGGGAACAGGAAGGAGCATTGCCCAGCCCTCGACCTCCTGCCCCACCTTTAATCGCCCTTTGCTGTCGTCCGTCACTGTCTCCAGAAACCTGCCGTTCTTTGTCCCCTCGTTGCCGTTCTTCGAACGGCCAACGGCGTTCCATCGGTTGAACCCCTGATCGAAGTCGAACAGGCCGATTACCTTTTTGCCAAA
The DNA here is from genome assembly GCA_036252795.1 of Aurantimonas sp. Classification (GTDB taxonomy): domain Bacteria; phylum Pseudomonadota; class Alphaproteobacteria; order Rhizobiales; family Rhizobiaceae; genus Aurantimonas. Next base: position 6,334 of record DASYHY010000230.1, read on the forward strand.
GAATGGCGACGTGTTCAGGGTCCGCTGAATGTCAGTGTCGCCTCCCGCAGCGACGATACGGAAGGGGCAAGGTCGCCCTTGGCGAAGCACCCTCCAGGCGGCTTTGATGATACGCTCGTCCGTCTCCCCCTCGACCAGTACAAAAGTTTTCGCGGAGTCCTCTGAAAGCAGGTGATCCAGATTGAGCGCCTTTACCACTCGGAGCGGCCCGGGCTCAGGGTACATAGGGTTCTCTTGCTCGACCTCCGGAAACCCAGTGTCCGTGTTCTTACGAATGATGATGACCTTCGCGCTGGTCTGCTCGTGCACAACAAATGGCGAGTGAGTGGCCACAATCAGCTGGGCATTGTTCTCGGACTCGATAAGGCGCTGGAAGAACCCGAGGATCTTCCGTTGCCAATCCGGATGAAGGCTGAGTTCGGGTTCATCGATCAGAAGCAGCCCGTTACGACTGTTCTCGTTAGATAGGACAAAGGCGCCTCGGTGGACAATCTGCTGCTCGCCCGAACTGAGCTTTTCAATCGGCATAACCCGTTCATGCTCCTCGAACTCGATCAGGCCCTGTTCTCGAAATTCGACACGGCCCAACTGCTTCGACGGGAACATGTAGGCGAACGCCTTCCGGAATGGACGAAGCCGCCGAGCAGAGATCCATTCCGGCGGTGCCTCTTTCGGATGCTTGAACACCCAGACTGAAAGATCCTCACCGTCCTGTTGGGCGAGGCGAATGAGCATCTGCCGCATCCGGGTTTTCAGATCAGTACCGGCCCGATCGGAGAGTGGCGGGTTCCTTTGATCGCCATCATCAGGATCCCGCTGTCCCTGCTCCAGATCCAATAGAAATGTAGGCACCGACGCAGCGCTAACTCTGCTGCCAGGAGGCAGCTGTACATCGATTGCACGGAAAGTCCTGCTTTCAGGCGCTTGTAAAGCCAATTCCAGGATCAAGGGCGCATTACCTGCCACAGTATACGCAGGACTGGCGGTCGCCGCTGGAGAAGGCACCGAGGATGTCGCCTGGCTTAGCGGGTAAGTGCTTTCCACCGGCGTTGATCGACTGAAAATCCTGATCAGCGAAGCCTCCTCGTCTCGTGCCGAAACCTCCAGCAGTACCCGCGCATTGAGGTGGTGTGGTCTTGGGAAGCGAGGTGTACCTAATTCGCTGAGCGCACGGAGGATCGTGGTCTTACCGCACCCGTTCTCTCCTGCGATAACGATCGTTGGCGAGGCTTTCCCGGTCCCGTCACGGAAGTCTAGGCGGAGGTTTCCGAGTTGAGGATGGTCATTGAACTCGATCTCTAGCACTCGCACTTGATACTCCGAACCTAACCCTTTTGCGCATGACGAGAGGTTGAGGTGCTTGATCCAAATTTGCAACGTCAAGCGAGTTCTCTGCGGCGATGTCAATCTGCGTCCGGCTCGTCCAGACGCCTACCGACATGCCTTTCGGCGTCATCTGCACACTAATCGATCGTGGAGCACCGAATGGGAACTGGAGGATAGCGGCCCGGACGCCAGAACTGCCAATCTGAAGTTGAGCCGCGGTGTGCCCTCTAGCTTTCACAAAGGACCTACGATCAGCTCGCCGAACCCTCCGCGGCTCGATCGCGACACAGAATAGGTCACCGACACGTCCTCGATCGACAGGCCCTCGAGCACGGCGCGAACCTCCGGCCGATCGTTGATCGACAGCAGGAACGTCCCCTTCAGCCTACGCAGCCGGTCGACCAGCTCGACGAACTCCCCGACCGCGAAGGTGCCGGGGCCGTAATCCTCCTCCGAGCCCCAGTAGGGCGGGTCGCAGTAGAACAGCATGCCCGGCCGGTCGTAACGGTCTATGAAGCGCTGCCAAGGCAGCTGCTCGATGACGACGCCCGCCAGGCGCTCGTGAATCGCCTCCAGCACCGGCGCCAGCTTCGTGACGTTGAAGCGTGCGGCCTGCGTCGTCGAGACGCCGAAGGTCCGCCCGCTCACCTTCCCGCCGAAGGCCAGGCGCTGCAGGTAGAGGAAACGCGCTGCGCGCTCGAGGTCCGTCAGGGTCGCCGGATCGGTCGCGATCAGCCGCTCGAACTCGCGCCGCGAGGCGACCTGGAATCGCAGCATCTCCATGAAGTGGGTGTAGTGCCGTTGCAGGATCCGGAAGAACGTCGCGACGTCGCCGGAGATGTCGTTGATCGTCTCCGATCGTGGCGCCGAGGCGCGGCGCAGGAAGACGCCGCCCATCCCCACGAACGGCTCGGCGTAGCCGTCGTGCGGGATCGCCTCGATCCGCTCGACCAGCCGGCGAGCGAGGTTGCGCTTGCCGCCGAGGTAGCCGGCGGCGGGTCGGGCAGGCTCGACGGGCCGCATGCCCGGTCGATTGTCCTGGTGCATTGAGAAGTCCTTCATGGATCGGTGCCACCTTGAAGCCGCTGCCCTCGGGCAGTGGCGGCGGCGGCGTGATCCTCGGGTGCGTCGTGCGGGTTTGCGCCCCCAAAGCAGTGACCCGCAGCCGGCTTCGGCCGGCCCCCGTCGCCTCACATCTTCGGTGCCTCCTCGATCCAAGCCACCAGGATGTGCGACAGCCCCAGCATCAGCGTCGCCACGTATTCGTGCCGGCCGTCAACGATGACGAAGCGGTTGCCCTGCCAGTGGCCGCGCGGGCACGGCCAGGGCTGGCGAGATCCGAGCTGCAGACGCTTCTGGTAGGCGCGATCGACGTCGCCGACGGCCATGCGGTCGCGGCAGGCGAGGATCACGTCGAAGACCGGCACGTAGCCGGTCCGCACCACGTGCCCCGCCGGCACCGCTAGGGATCGATCCTCCACAAGGGCCAGTGGTACGGCGTCGACTTTCGGCTCAACAGGCAAGTTCTGCCTCCACCGTCGTGATCCAGCCGCGGTCGGGTCCCGCGTCGTGATAGACGGCGCGGGCCTCCCAGTTGACCCCGTCGATGTCAGGCCCGAAGCCGTCGGGGCGCACCGGCGCGCCGGCCACGGCTTCCGGGTTTCCAGCCATCTCGAAATACGCAGTCGCCGTCTCCGCCTCGAGGCGCTGCGCGGCGGCGCCGGCGATCGCCTCAGCAAAGTCCCGCGACGGAGACAGATGCGGCAGGGCCAGTCGGGCGAAGCCCCGGCCGAGCGACTTGAGCGCCTCCACAGGCCGGCCGGTGCCGCTGTCGAACCAGCCGGCAGAGACCTCCGAGAAGCCGTAACGCGGCTCGATGTCGACTTGAAAGGCGTAGTTCGGATCGAAGGGTATGACGACGCTTGGCAACGGCGCACCCGACGGAGACCGGAAGGAGCCGTTTCGCCGCACCGTCAGCTTGCCGGCCTGCAGCTTCACGATCGCGCCCAGATCGTCGGCGATGTCCGAGGCCATGCCGATCGCTGACTGCTTCCAGCGCAGGAGATAGCCGCCGGCGAGAGGGATCCTGGCGATCTCCTCGTCGATCGCTGCCGGCAGACCTTGGCGCTCGGCGAGCGTCGTCAGCACATCGCCATAGGTTTTGTGCCCGGTCTCCTCGTCGAAGTGCTCGCTGTCGACCCGCTTCCAGCCGTCCGTCATGTCGGCCGCCCGGCAGATCAGGACCATCTCCTGGCCGCGCTCCGGATCACCGGCATATTGCGTCCGCTCGTATCGGAAAGAGCCCAGCATCAGCGCCTCGTTCCGCGTCCAGCCGAGCTTTGCCCTGAACTCCGTCCCGGACGCCGGCGGCATCAGATACGGCTTGCGCCGCCGGAACATGATCGCCAGCTCGTCGATCTCGCCGATCGCCAGATCCGTTACGCGGATGCCGACGAATTCGTCTGCAAACCGCTCTGCCAGATTGCGGCCGTCCGGACCGGTCACCTCGATGTAGGGGGTCCTCAACATCGTCAGTCCCAGGGCCGGACAGTGGTCGCCGCTGTGGTCTCGACCGTCTGCGGCAGTACGAGTTCGGTACCGGCCGGGATGACTGCGCCGCCGGCGGCGAGGCCCGGATTGGCTTCGAGCAGGTCCTCGACGGTTCCGTCCGTCTCTCGCCCGTAGATAGCCCGAGCTAGCCGGTCGAGGCGCACCGGCTCAGACACTGTGTATCGCTCTCCGGTCATCGTCCCTCTCCCACATGGACGAGATCGATCTCCACCTCAACGATACGGCCGACGCCGTCGAAGGGGTGGAGCTTGCTCTCGTCGTAGAAGAGGGTGCGGATCACCACCGCCCCACTCAGAGTCGCCGCGAAATTCGAACCCAGACGAATGTAGTTCACCACGTCCTGCGCCTGGTGATGGCGGATCAGCCAGCCAAGCGCGTCGAGCCCACCGAACACGTGTGGCGCCGTGCGCGCCTCGATCTGGGTCCTCTTCTCGCCCCGCCCGGTCAGCTGGTAGTCCATCCCTTTCCAGGTCGGCGCACCGGTCACCCGGGACTCGCTCTCGACGGCGATCCGCTGCGGGTTGAGCCCGATCACGCGCAGCTGCGCCCGGCCGATCGAGGCGACTGTCTGGAGCGCCATCGACTCAGCTCACCGGCACGGCGGTGTCGTGCATGGCACGCGCCTCCGCGGCCCGGATCTCCCGGCGCTGGGAGCGAGCTGCCCGCGCCGCCATGATCTGCGGATCGACCCCATGGAAATGTTGGACGAGCTGCGGAGACGGGGCGGACGGTGCGCGGCCAAGACAAATCTGTCTTCCGACCTTGGGGCGCCGTCGCCGGTGTGTCCGAAGCGTGAAAGAGTAAATATGACAGGTAGTTATCTCGAATATCCGACGCAGGATGAAGGTCGGAACACGCTTCCGACCTTCCTCTCCGACCTTGGTCGCCGAATGCAGGCAAGCTGCACCCTCTTGGGATTGGACGAATCTGTCCACGCTACCGGCAAATCCGAGAAGCAGCTGAAGCGGTACTTCATCGGGGCTTCTGAGCCCCCGGTCGGAGTGCTAGTGAGACTCGCGGAAGCAGCGGGCATCACGATGGCCTGGCTCGCTTCGGGTACTATCGAGACGTCGGCGGATGCGCGGGCGGCGCTTGTATCCCTCGAGGCCGAGCTTCGTGATTTGACGAAAGCGCCGGTGGACGATCCCGACCTCGGCGAGCGGATCGCGATCGTTGAGCAGCAAATTCAGCTGACATCACGGCATCTCGAGCTGCTCGAGAACCTCAGTGCTGGAGATGGTGAGGCAGCCGTTGCTTCGCAGCCTGTTGAAGGCGAGAACCCGCTACCGCACGGCGATGTCCAACCCATCGCCGCCTTCAATCTCGATGCGCTGCGCGCAGCCATGCCGCTCGATATGCCGGTGTATGGCACCGCCGCAGGGTCTCTTGCTCTGCACCACGAAGGGGCGTTCGAACTGGAGTCGCGGGTTGTCGAGTATGTTCGCCGCCCGCCGGCCCTTACCAACATTCCCGAGGCCTACGGCTTCTATGTCGCCGGGGGTTCGATGATTCCGCAGCACAGGCCCGGTGACCTCCGCTTTGCACATCCGGGGCTCACGCCCCGCCGCGGCGATACGGTGGTCGTTCAGGCGCGCTACGCTGAGTCACTGGGGGTCGAAGCGTTCATTGCCCACTTCCAGCGCCGCAATGACGAGTATGTCTTCGTCTCGAAGCTCAATCCCGAGACCGAGATCCGCTTCGAGGCCCGCTATGTCGTCGCCATCCATCGGGTCCTCGACCTCAACGAGCTTTTCGGCATATGACCTGGCTGTGCCGACGACTTTTCTCCGCCATTCGTTCTTGCGCGTGCAGCGCTCGTCGAGGCACTTCTCCGCCATTTGTTCTTGCGCCTACTGTGCTCCCGATCAGCCGCTCGAGGCCGTCTCAAACCCCTGCCGTTCCGGGCTTACCCCGCTTGCTCCCGCTTGCTCCCGCCTAATCCCGTTTACCGCCATGTGAACTTGCGCGTTACACATAGCCCGTCAGATCCGCCAGCGGGTGGAACAGCCGCAGATGCAAGAGGAGCGGTGGCCGCTCGCTGCCGGTCTCCGCCGCGATCCGCCTCAGCGCCGGCCCGGCGCGGTATTCATAGGCCTGCGGCCAGCCGTCCCGGCCCTCGACGATGCGGATGCGGTCCGGCCGCAGCGCGTGCAGCGCCTGCACCCGGCCGTCGAGCGCGGCGGCTTCCAGATAGGCGTTGCCGGACAGGAGCAGGTGCCCGCACAGCGCCTCCACCAGCGCGGCGCCGTCGCTCGAGCCGTTCGGCCGGCGCAGGAGCGCGAGGATCGGGTGCGCCGTGACCTCCTCGGCGCCGTCATAGAGCACGGTCGGGATCGCCGCCGCCGCCTCGGCCACGAGCCGCACCGAGCGGTAGACGACCGGGTTCTGCATGAAGCCCGTGCGCGCCAGCGCCGCGTAGCTCCTCTCGCGCCGCGCCGCGTCCTCGCCGGCGCCCGAGAACACCAGCGTCCCGCCGGCGACCGCGGCGCCCTTGCGCTCGTCCGGCACCGCAGAACGCGCCGCGTCGTCGCCGAGCCAGCCGGCGATCGCTTTTCTCAGGCTCATGATGATCTCCGAAGGCTCGCCCGGCGCCCGCGGCGTCGGCGCAACAAAAAACCCCGCCGAAGCGGGGTTCTCGAAGGGTCGCTGGATGGATGTGCGGGCGGATTACCGCGGAGGCAGCGCTCTCATCCTGCCCCTCGCCGCCTCCGCCCAAGCGGCTCGCGCAGCGGCCGCCCCAGCGCCGACCCAGCCCCGGCGGGGAACGACCCGCCGGCCGCGCCGTTAGGGCCCGATCACTCACTGCGACCTGGCGGCCCATGTTCTTCTTCTTCTCCAACGGTCTCGGATGCCTCGGCTCGATCGTCGTCTCCGTCCTGCTCACGCTCGTGCTGCTGGCCGTGTTCGGCTTCTTCTGATCCCGCTCGAAGGGCTGCAGCCGCCGCCTTCCCGCCCCTGCCGGCTCAAAGCCCGCGCACCCGCGGCTCGCGCACCGGGCCCATCAGCGCCGTCACCGCCCAGACCAGCGCGTCGAGCCGGTCCGGCGAGCGACCGCCGCTCAGCCCGTCCGGGCCGAAATCGGCCATCTCGTCCTCCAGCTCGGCCAGCCGGCCCACGTGCCGCACGCGGCCCTGCTCGTAGAGCGCCGCCACCGGCTCGGCCCGCACCCACTTGCCGCGGCTGGCCCTGACGGCGCGGAACGGCACGTTCGGCGCGCTCGCCCGGATCACCGCCTCGACCATGTCGCCGCCCTGGTTCACCTCCGCCACGATCCGGTCGGCCTCCAGCCGCTCGAACAGCGCGATAGCCGCGCTCGCCCAGACATGCGGCTTCGCCCCTCGCACCGTGGCGTCGGCGAGGATGTAGATCGTCCCGTCCGCGGCGATCCCCGCCGCGACGATGCCGCAGGCGTCGGACCGCAGCGTCGCGGAGGCCGGCGGATCGACGCCGACGACGATGCGGTTCAGCGCCGGCGCCGCCCGCACCCGCAGGCGCTCGATCGAAGCAACGTCGAACAGCGCGTCCTCGCGTAGTTCCAGGAGCAGCCCCTCCAGTTCCTGCCGCCCGAACCGCGAGCCGCCATAGCGCCCCTGCATCGCCGCCAGGAAGCCCGGCGCCAGGTGCACCGCGTTCTCGGCGGTCGGCATGTGGGTCGTCGCGGTGCCCGGATCGGCGACCAGCCGCTTCAGCAGCGGGATCGGCCGCGGCGTCGTGGTGAACAGGGCCCGGGGCCGCTCGCCCAGCCGCAGCGAGAACTGCAGATTGTCGAAGCAGGCCTCGCCATGCACCCATTTCGCCAGCTCGTCGCCCCAGGCCGCGTCGAACTGGTAACCGCGCAGCGCGTCCGGGTCCTCCGACGAGAATATCTGCGCCACCGCGCCGTTGGCGAAGACCAGCCGCCGCCGCGTCACCTCGAGCACCGGGCGCGCGCCCCGCGCCACCCGCATCAGCCCGCTCTCGCCCTCGACCATCACCTCGCGCGCGTCGCCCAGCGTCTCGGCGATCAGCGCGATCCGCCCGTGCGGCCGCGCCGCGAAGGGCGGCCTGCCTGCCGCCAGCGC
>DASYHY010000231.1:0-8788 GCA_036252795.1 Aurantimonas sp.
GGCGACCAAGGCGGCCGAGGCCAACCCTGCCCTGGCGAGCTTCATCGACGAGTGCCGGCGCCAGGGCACCTCCGCCGCGGCGCTGGAGACGGCGGAAAAGCGCGGCATGCCGACCGGCTACACGGTGCGCCATCCGCTGGACCCGGAGTGGACGCTGCCGGTCTACGTGGCGAATTTCGTGCTGATGGAATACGGCTCCGGCGCGATCTTCGGCTGCCCGGCGCACGACCAGCGCGATCTCGACTTCGCCCGGAAGTACGATCTGCCAGTGACCCCGGTGGTGTTGCCGGAAGGAGAGGATGTCACGCAGTTCGCGGTCGGCACCGAAGCCTATACCGGCGACGGCACGATGATCCATTCGCGGTTCCTCGACGGACTGTCACCGGAAGCGGCTTTCGAGGAGGTGGCCGGCCGGCTCTCCGCGATGGAGCTGGACGGCACGCCGGTCGCCGAGCGCAAGGTGAACTTCCGGCTGCGCGACTGGGGCATCTCCCGGCAGCGCTACTGGGGCTGCCCGATCCCGGTCCTGCATTGCGATGCCTGCGGCGTCGTGCCGGAGAAGCGCGATAACCTGCCGATCAGGCTTCCCGACGACATCGATTTCGACAAGCCCGGCAATCCGCTCGACCGCCATGCGACCTGGCGGGAAGCGACCTGCCCGAAATGCGGCGGGCCGGCGCAGCGCGAAACCGACACGATGGACACCTTCGTCGATTCCTCGTGGTACTTCGCGCGCTTCACCGCGCCGCAGGCCGAGGAACCCACCGATCCGCAGGCCGCCAATGCCTGGCTGCCGGTCGACCAGTATATCGGCGGCATCGAGCACGCGATCCTGCACCTGCTCTATTCGCGCTTCTTCGTCCGGGCGATGCGGGCCTGCGGCCATCTCGACCTGGACGAGCCCTTCAAGGGCCTGTTCACGCAAGGGATGGTGGTTCACGAAACCTATCGCGAGGGCCAGCGCGAATGGGTCGCCCCCGCCGACGTGGTGATCACCGACACCGACGAAGGCCGGGTCGCGAAACGTCTGTCGAACGGCGCAAGGCTTGAGATCGGCAGCATCGAGAAGATGTCGAAGTCGAAGAAGAACGTCGTCGACCCGGACGACATCATCGCCTCCTACGGTGCCGACACGGCTCGCTGGTTCATGCTGTCGGACTCGCCGCCCGAGCGCGACGTGATCTGGACCGAGGCCGGCGTCGAGGGTGCGCACCGTTTCGTGCAGCGGCTCTGGCGGCTGGTCAACGAAGCCGCCCCGCATCTTCAGGATGCCGGCGTTGCCGGGACCGGCGGCGGCGAGGCGGCGCTCGCGATCCGGCGCGCCGCGCATCGCGCCGCGGCGGGCGTCGGCGACGACATCGAGCGCCTCGCCTTCAACAAGGCCGTCGCCCGCATCTACGAGCTGGTCAACACGCTGTCGGCCTCCTTCGGCGGGCTCGCATCGGCCGACGACCGGGCGCTCAAGGCCGCCGCCGCCGAGGCGCTGTCCATCCTCGTGCGCCTGATCGCGCCGATGATGCCGCATCTCGCGGAGGAATGCTGGCGGGTGCTCGGCCATGACGGCTTCGTCGCCGCGACGGCCTGGCCCGAGATCGATCCGGCGCTGCTCAAGGACGACACCGTCCTTCTGCCGGTGCAGATCAACGGCAAGAAGCGCGCCGACTTGACCATTGCCGCAACGGCCGGCAAACCTGAGATCGAGAAGGCCGCGCTGGAACTGGAAATCGTCCGCTCCGCTCTCGCCGGCCAGGCACCCAAGCGCGTCGTGGTCGTCCCCGGGAGAATCGTCAATGTCGTCCTCTGATCGGGCCCGACCCCGCGCCGCTCTGGCCTGCCTGGCGGTCGCCCTGGCGGTGCTGCCCGCCTGCACGGCACGGCCGCTCTATGGCAGCGACGCGACGACCGTCTCTGCCCTGGCGCCCGACGGGCGCATGGCGGCGCTGCGCGGCCGCATCGCGATCTCGGAGAGCAACACGCGCACCGACCAGGTCGTGCGCAACGCCCTGCTGTTTCGCCTGAACCAGGGAAACGAGGTGAGCCAGCCGCTCTACGAGGTCCGCCTGACCGTCGCCGGCAACGAAACGGGCATCGCCGTCGAGCCGGGCGGCATCCAGACCTCCTCGCTCTACCGGATGACGGGCCGCTACCAGCTGGTCCGCCTGTCGGACGGGCAGGTGATCGATGCCGCGAGCCGGAATTCCACCGTGCCCTTCGACCGGACCAGCCAGCAGTTCCAGAGCCAGCGCGCCCTTCTCGACGCGCGCCGGCAGGCAGCCGACGACCTCGCGGCGAAGCTGGAGTTCCCGATCGTGCGCACGCTGCAGCAGACGGGCAGCTGACGGCCGCACGGAAGGCGGTTCGTGATCGGGCCTCTTCCCGTCGTCGGCTTCGGAACGGGTGACGCATCATGGCGCAGAAGAAGGCGGGCGAGGTCGAGGCGTTCCTGTCGCGCCCGGATTTCTCGTTTCCCGTCATCCTTCTCTACGGGCCTGACCCCGGGCTGGTTTCCGAACGCTCCGACAAGATCGCCGCGCAGTCGGGCGTCGACCCCGATGACCCTTTCGCCGCCGTCCGGCTCTCGGCCGACGATCTCGAGAAGGATGTCGGCCGCCTCTACGACGAGGCCCGGACGCTGTCACTCTTCGGCGGACGGCGACTGATCCGGGTACGCGGGGCAGGGGCCGGCAAGGCGCTGGCCGAGGCCGTGGCGACGCTGGCCGAGGAAAAGCTCGAGGGTGCGGTGCTGATCGTCGAGGCCGGCGACCTGAAGAAGAACGCCGCGCTGCGAACCAGCGTCGAGCGCTCCCGCTTCGCCATGGCGTTGCCCTGCTACCAGGACGAGGGGCGGGCCCTCGACCAGATGATCGACGAGGAATTCGCCGCGAGCGGCCTCACCATCGACAAGGCGGCGCGCGACGAACTGCGCTCCCGGCTCGGCGCCAACCGGCTGGCCTCGCGCGGCGAGGTGCGCAAGCTCTGCCTCTATGCGCTCGGCACGAACGGCGTCGTGGAAGAGGACGTGCGGGCCGTCGTCGGCGACGTTTCGGCCGACACGCTGGAAGAGACGATCGACGCCACGGCCAGCGGCGAGGTCAAGCGCCTGCCGCATCTCGTCGACCGTCTGGTCACCGCCGGTACCGCGACCTTCCAGCTGCACCAGGCGCTGCTGCGCTACTTCCAGCAGCTTCAGGCGATGCGCGAGATGGTGGAGCGCAATGGCGAACCGGTCGGTCGGGTGGTCGAGCGCCGGCGGCCGCATTTCCGTCGGCGTCATGCGATGGAGATCGCCCTCGCCGCCTGGCCGCTGGAGCGGATCGCTGCAACGCTGCGGCGGATCGAGAGCGACATCCTGGCGAGCCGCAAGGAAAGCAGCCTTGCACTGACGATCACGCGGCGAACGCTGCTCGACGTCGCGGTCGAGGCGGCGCGTCTGAAGGCGCGCCGTAGCTGAACGCCTCACGCCGCTGTTTCACGTGGGACAGGGCGGCGCCGAACCCGAACCTACAGCGATCGCAGCCGCGGCTCGCCCTGCAGGCGGTTGCGCGCATGCGCCTGCAGCAGCCCGCACAGCGCATCGAGCTGGTCGAGATCGGCGTAGGCGATGCGGACCGAGCCGCCCTCGCCATCGACCTCGATCTGGACCGTCATGCCGAGCGTCTCCGACAGAAGCCGCTCCAGCGCCTGCGCATCCTCGTCCTTCTCGGTCCTCGCCGGCGTGGCCGCCCCACGACGCGGCTTTGCCGGCTTCGGAGCCGGCTCACCGACCGGCTTGCGCGCAAGATCCTCGGCTTCCCGGACGCTGAGTCCGCGCGAGACAATCTCCCGCGCCACGCCCAGCGGATCCTCCGCGGTCACCACCGTGCGCGCCGCGCCGGCCGACAGCGCGCCCGAAACCACCATGTCCTGGACGTCGTCGGGAAGCTTCAGCAGCCGCAGCGTGTTGGCGACGTGGCTGCGGCTCTTGCCGAGGACATCGGCGAGATCGGACTGCGTGTAGCCGTGCTCGCTGATCAGCTGCTCGTAGGCCTGGGCCTCCTCGACCGCGTTGAGGTCGGAGCGCTGGACGTTCTCGATGATCGCGATCTCGAGCGACTGGCGATCGCCGATGTCGCGCAGCACGACCGGAACCTCGGCAAGGCCGGCCAGCCGCGCGGCACGCCAGCGACGCTCGCCGGCGACGATCTCGAACCGGTCCGCTTCGCCGGGGCTCGGCCGCACGAGCAGCGGCTGCACGACGCCGTGATTGCGGATCGAGGACGCCAGATCCTGTAATTCGCCGTCGTCGAACCGCCGGCGCGGATTGTTCGGATTGGCGGTGAGCTTGTCGATCTCGACATGGCGTTCGGCCGCGACCGTCGGCTCGGCCGCGGCGAAGCCCGGCACCGAGCGGGAGGGCGCCGCCGCGCCGGTTCCGATCAGCGACGCAAGGCCCCGGCCGAGCCGCTGCCGCGATCTGTCTTCGTTCATGCCCGTTCCCCCGTGCTCATGCTGCCCGCCGGCGCCCCGCATCCCGTCTCCGGCCCGCTCATGCCGCCACCAGCCGCCGCTCGCGCTGGATGATCTCGGACGCCAGCCGGATATAGGCCTGGCTGCCCGAGCACTTCATGTCGTAGAGGATCGCCGGCTTCCCGAAGGAGGGCGCTTCCGAGACCCGCACATTGCGCGGAATGATCGTCTCGTAGACATGCTCGCCCATGTAGGAGCGCACGTCGCGCACCACCTGCGCCGCCAGATTGTTCCGGCCGTCATACATGGTCAGGACGATGCCGTGCAGGTCGAGCGTCGGATTGAGCGAATCCCGCACCTGCTCGACCGTCTGCAGCAATTGGCTGAGACCCTCCAGCGCGAAGAACTCGCACTGCAGCGGCACGAGGATCGAATCCGCCGCGGCCATGGCGTTGATCGTCAGAAGATTGAGGGAAGGCGGGCAGTCGACCAGCACGAAGTCGAACTGCGGGGACTCGACCTGGTGGAAATGCAGCGCGTCGCGCAGCCGGTAGGCCCGGCCGGTGGCGCCGGCGATCTCCATCTCCAGACCGAGTAGATCCAGCGTCGAGGCGATCACCGAGAGATTCGGCACCGCCGTCGGCATCGCGGCCTCGGTGATCGACGCCGTCTCCATCAGCACGTCGTAGGACGAGACCTCGCGGTCGTCCTTCTCGATGCCGAGGCCGGTCGAGGCATTGCCCTGCGGGTCGAGGTCGACCAGCAGCGTCCGCTTGCCGATCGCCGCCAGCGCGGTGGCAAGGTTGATAGCCGTCGTCGTCTTGCCGACGCCGCCTTTCTGGTTCGCAATGGTGATGATCCGCATCGACCGCCCGGCTACCATATCCTTCGGCCCGCTTCCGCTTCGCGCGTCTTCGACAGCCTCGCGAGCATTCCGCCATTCCTGCCCGCTCGGCTCCGCATCACCCGATGCCGCTCACCGCGGTGCGATGTCGCCGATCTCGAGCACGACGGAGCCATCTACGAGCGCCGATTCATGCTTTACCACGCGGAATCGCCAATGGGCAGCCGCGTCGTTAATTTCCTGTTCATGACTTCGCCCCTTGGCGAAGAAGCAGCGCGCGGAGGGCGCGACATGCGGGGCGACGAGGCGCAGCAGCTGGTCCAGCGGTGCCAGCGCCCGGGCAGTGACGATCTCCGCAGCCGCCAGCGCCGACCCGCAATCCTCGATGCGCCCAGCGTGGACGGTGCCTGCCAAAGAGAGTTCGCGCTGCGCCGTGCGCAAGAAGGCGGCCTTCTTCGCATTGCTCTCGATGAGGTCGACGCTCGCATCAGGCCGCATGGCGGCGACGACCAGGCCCGGCAGCCCGGCGCCCGAGCCAAGGTCGACGGCCTTCTCGAATGGCGGGAGATGGCGCTCCAGCGACAGCGAATCGGCCACGTGGCGGGTCCAGATCTCCCCCAGCGTCGAGGGGGCGATGAGGTTGATCCGCGACTGCCACGTCACCAGCAGCGCCACGTAGCGATCGAGCCGCTCCAAGGTTTCACGTGAAACATCGAACTGATCGAGAACGCGCGCGCGATCCTCCGCGCGCGCGGTTGCCAGTTCCTGCGCAGACAGTTTCCTCGGGCGCTTTAGTGCGGGGCGGTCAGGCCGCATCGGCGAGTTCCCGGCGCCGGATCGCCACGAGGATGATGGCCAGCGCCGCCGGCGTCATGCCGTCGATCCGCTCGGCTTCGGCGATGGATGCGGGCCGGCGCTCGGACAGTTTCTGGCGCAGCTCGTTGGACAGCCCGGGGAGCTGTGCGAAATCCAGGGCAGGCGGAATCGCCCGCGCCTCGTCCCGGCGCAGTCGCTCCTGGTCGCGCCGCTGCCGCTCGAGATAGACATCGTACCCGGCCTCTATCTCGATCCGCTCGCGCAGCGGCCCTTCGATCGAGCGGAGTTCCGGCCAGATCTGCGCAAGCCGGTGGAGATCGACGTCCGGCTGCGACAGGAGCTGCCAGGCCGAACGCCGGCGCCCGTCTCTGTTGACGGAAAGCCCGTGGCTGGCGGCCTCGTTCGGGGTCAGCGTCGCCGCCTCGAGCCGCGCACGCGCATCGGCCAGGGCTGTCTCGCTCGCCTCGAAGACCGCCCGGCGCTTGGCGCCGATGATGCCCAGCGACAGGCCGAGCGGCGTCAGCCGCCGGTCGGCATTGTCGGCGCGCAGCGACAGGCGAAACTCCGCGCGCGAGGTGAACATGCGATAGGGTTCGGTGATGCCGGTGCGCGTCAGGTCGTCGATCATCACCCCGACATAGGCATCCGCCCGGCCGAGCGAGACCGGCGCCGACCCGCCAGCGAGGCAGGCCGCGTTGATGCCGGCGACCAGCCCCTGCGCCGCGGCTTCCTCGTACCCGGTCGTGCCGTTGATCTGGCCCGCCAGATAGAGGCCCTCCGCGCGGCGTACGGCAAGGTGACGGTCGAGCTCGCGCGGATCCACATGGTCGTATTCGATGGCATATCCCGGCTCGCGGATCTCCACCCGCTCGAGTCCGGGGATGGACCGAAGGAAAGTCTCCTGGACATCCTCCGGCAGCGAGGTCGACAGGCCGTTCGGATAGATCGTGTCGTCGTCCAGCCCCTCCGGCTCAAGAAAGATCTGGTGGCCGTCGCGGTCGCCGAACTTGACGATCTTGTCTTCGATCGACGGGCAGTAGCGCGGGCCGGCCCCTTCGATCTGCCCCGAGTAGAGCGCCGAGCGGCCCAGATTGTCGCGGATGATCCGGTGGGTCTCCGGCGTGGTGCGGGTGATGCCGCAGTCGATCTGCCGATTGACGATCGTCCGGGTGAGGTAGGAGAACGGCACCGGCGCGGCGTCGGGGCCTTGCCTGTCGAGCCCGCTCCAGTCGATGCTGCGGCCGTTGAGCCGCGCCGGCGTCCCGGTCTTCAGCCGCCCGAGGCCGAGGCCGAGCCGGCGCAGCGTGCCCGACAGCCCGATCGACGGATTCTCGCCCATGCGGCCCGCGGGGATTTTCCGGTCGCCGATATGGATGAGGCCGGAGAGGAACGTCCCGGTGGTCAGCACGACGGCGCGGCAGGGGATGGTGCGGCCGCCCGCGAGCATCACCCCGGTCAAGCGATTTCGGTCATCGAGCGTCAGATCGGCGACGTCGGCTTCCACCACGGTCAGCCCCGCCTGGGCGGCGATCGCTGCCTGCATCGCCTGCTTGTACAGTCGGCGGTCCGCCTGCGTCCGGGGACCGCGTACGGCAGGACCCTTGCTGCGGTTGAGCAGCCGGAACTGGATGCCCGCAGCATCGGCGACCTCGCCCATCAGCCCGCCCAGCGCGTCGATCTCGCGGACGAGGTGACCCTTGCCGATGCCGCCGATCGCGGGGTTGCAGCTCATAGCCCCGATCGTGTCGAAGCGATGCGTGACGAGCAGGGTGCGCGCGCCGAGGCGCGCTGCCGCGCTCGCAGCCTCGCAGCCGGCATGGCCACCGCCGATGATGATGACATCGCAGGAAGGAGGCGCGGCCTGCGCCGGGGAAGGGGGCATCGGCATCGATCGTATCATTGAAGAAAAAGTCGGTGCTGCCCCTATAGTCTCGATAAGGGGGCGAAACAACGACCGTCAGTCCCGGCCCGCGCCACGCCGGGCGCCATCACCGTCGGTCCACCCGAACCTTCTGCGCCGTGAGTTTCACGTGAATCAGCTCACTTGCCGATGCAGAATTCGGAGAAGATGACATCGAGCAGATCCTCCACCCCGACCTGCCCCGTCAGCGCGCCCAGCCGGTTGCCAGCGCGCCGCAGCGTCTCCGCCGCAAGTTCGGCGGGCATGGCGGGCTCCGCGAGATATTGGCCGAGGAGCCGCGACGCATCGACTATCAGCTCGCGATGCCGAGCTCGCATCGGCACGGCCTCGTCAGGGTCACCCGCGGCATCGGCTGCAAGCTGAGCGATCCGCTCGATCAGGGGCCCCAGGCCATCGCCGCTCCGTGTCGAGATCGCGAAGTCGAACGCAAACCCGCTCCAGTCTTCTGACGGCCTGCTGGCGATCCCAGTCGGCGCCGGCGCATCGGTTTTCGTCCGGACGGTCAGGATGCGCCGCCGCGCCTTCTGCGGCAGTTCCTCCTCGTCCGGCATTTCGTCATTCGCCGGCATCATCGGGTGTTTCACGTGAGTCAGCAGTCCGGCCAGCCGGGCGAGGGCGCCGGTCGCCTGTTGCGGGTCGACGAGCGCCAGAACCAGATCCGCCTCTTCCATCACGGCACGGGCGCGCTCCACGCCGATCGCCTCGACGCGGTCCGTGGTTTCCCGGATGCCCGCCGTGTCGGAGAAGCGCACCGGGATGCC
>DASYHY010000232.1:0-18350 GCA_036252795.1 Aurantimonas sp.
GGAAGCCGACGCCCATATGCTCGAATCGCTCGAGCAGGCGTTGAAATGGTTCGAGGGCGACGATTCGGAGGTGACGGTCCACCGGTTCACGGTGGCGGTACCCGACGTCGCCAAGCTGCGCCGCCGATTGAAGCTGACCCAGGACGAGTTTGCGCGGCGGATCGGCGTGCCGGTGGCGACGCTGCGCAACTGGGAGCAGGGGCGGCGCTATCCGACGGGCCCAGCCCGCGTGCTGCTCAACGCGCTCGACCGCGAGCCGAAGGCGGTGATGGCCGCCATCGCCGCCTCCGAGGCCGTGGAGGCGGCGGAGTAGGGCGGCTTACGCCGGGACGCTGATCTCGCCCGTCAAATACAGCACCGCCTGGCCGGCAACGACCACCGTCTCGCCATCGAGGCGGCAACGCAGCGTGCCGCCGCGCGGGGAGACCTGGCGGGCGAGGAAGTCGCCCTTGTCCAGCTTCTCCGCCCAGTAGGGCGCCAGCGCGCAATGCGCCGAACCGGTGACCGGGTCCTCGTCGATGCCGGCCTTCGGCGCGAACATGCGGGAGACGAAGTCGACGCCGGAGCCTGGCCTGCCGGGCGCGGTGGCGATGACGTTGCGCGGCGGCAGGGCGGCGATGGCGCGGATGTCCGGCGCGAGGGCGGCGACCGCTTCCTCGCTGTCGAACACCGCCAGCCAGGACGTGTCGTCGGGCACGGCGAAGATGACCGCCTCGCGCGGTCCGGCGCCGAGCGCCGCCGCAAGCGCCTTCAGGTCCGCGGCGCCGACGGTCTCGACGGCATGACGCCGGGGCAGCCGCATGACGAACCAGCCGTCCGCGTCCCGCGTCACCGTCAGCTCGCCGGACTGGCGGGTCGCGAAGGTCAGCGTCGGGGCTGTCTCGCCGAGGCACTCGGTGAGGACGAAGGCGGAGGCGAGCGTCGCGTGGCCGCAGAGCGGCACCTCGATCGCGGGGGTGAACCAGCGCAGTTCCCAGCGCGCCTCGCCGGCTGGCACGAGGAAGGCCGTCTCGGCGAGATTGTTCTCGGCCGCGATCGCCAACATCGCCGCGTCCGGCAACCATTCATTCAGCGGCACGACGGCGGCCGGATTGCCGGCGAACAGCCGGTCGGTAAAGGCATCGACCTGATAGATGGGGAGCGTCGGCATGGGGATCTCGCAGTCTCGGACGGGGTTCGCTTTGTGCGCCGGCCGGACCGGCGCGACCAGCGAATTCTGGTGATGGAGGCCATCATCCCCGGCGATCAGACGGTCGTGGCCGCTCGCGGACGCCGGATCAGATCCGGCGCTGGTACTTGATGAACGGTGTCTTCTCGCCGATCCGGTCGTAGAGCCGGCGGGCGGTCTGATTGAAGTCCTGCGTCATCCAGTAGACGTTCGGGCAGGCCTCGGCGTCCGCCGCGGCGTAGACCGCCTCGATCAGCGCCCGCCCGACGCCAATGCCCCGAACCTGCGGATCGGCGTACAGATCCTGCAGGTAACAGACGTTCTCGACGCGCCAGCCATGGCGGTGGAAGAGATAGTGGGCGAGGCCCACCGGCCGGCCGTCCACCTCGGCGATCAGGGCGCGATACTCGTTCTCCCCGCCGGAAAGCATACGGGCGAAGGTGGTGGCGTAGACCTCCTCGGAGAGCGTCGTGCCGTAGAAATCGAGATAGGCGGTCCACAGCCGGCGCCATTCGGGTTCGTCGGCGGTATCGAGAGGGCGGACCAGCATGGGAGCGCTCATCCCCGGCCTCGCGACAGGAACGCCAGCCGCTCGAAGAGATGAAGGTCCTGCTCGTTCTTGAGCAGGGCGCCCGCGAGCTTCGGCAGGCCCTTGCTCGGGCTCTCGCGCAGATCCTTCGGCTCGATGTCCTCGGCGACGAGCAGGCGGATCCAGTCCAGCGCCTCGGAGGTCGACGGCTTCTTCTTGACGCCCGGCTGCTCGCGGATCTCGTAGAACTGGGTGAGGGCGGCCCGCACCAGATCCTGCTTGATGCCCGGGTGGTGGACGTCGACGATCCGCGCCAGCGTCTCGGGGTCGGGAAACTGGATGTAGTGGAAGAAGCAGCGGCGCAGAAAGGCGTCCGGCAGTTCCTTCTCGTTGTTGGAGGTGATGACCACGATCGGCCGGTGCCTGGCGCGGATCGTCTCGTCGGTCTCGTAGACGTCGAATTCCATTCGGTCGAGCTCCTGCAGGAGGTCGTTCGGGAATTCGATGTCGGCCTTGTCGATCTCGTCGATCAACAGGACGACGCGCTCCTCCGAGACGAAGGCCTCCCAGAGCTTGCCGGGACGGATGTAGTTGCGGATGTCGTTGACCCGCGCGTCGCCGAGCTGGCTGTCGCGCAGCCGCGACACCGCGTCGTATTCGTAGAGGCCCTGCGCCGCACGGGTGGTGGACTTCACCGTCCACTGGATCAGCCGCAACCCGAGCGACGCCGCGATCTGGAAGGCGAGCTCGGTCTTGCCGGTGCCGGGCTCGCCCTTCACCAGCAGCGGGCGCTCCAGCGTGATCGCGGCGTTGACCGCCACCATCAGATCCTTGCCGGCGACGTAGGTCTCGGTTCCGGTAAAGCGCATGCGTCGTCGTCCTGTTGATCTCGCGGCAACCATAGGTGCCGGTCCGGGCGATGCAAGCGCTGCGGTGGACGGGCTGTTTGCGCTGCAGCACTTGGTGCTGGGCGCCGCGGGCGCTATCTCGGCGGCGCCACGCGGTGCTGCCGCGCCCTCGGACAAGAAGCCATGCGCCAGATGAGCCAGCCAGACGCCACCGCCGTGCCGGGCACCGCCAGGGGCGCCCCGCACGGGCTCGGAACCGTGCTCACCGTGCTGTTTGCCGTCGCGTCCGGCGCGCTGGCGGCCAATCTCTATTACGCCCAGCCTCTGGTCGCGCTGATCGGCGCCGATACCGGCCTGTCGCGCAGCACCGAGAGTTCGCTCGTGACGCTGGCGCAGATCGGCTACGCCATCGGCCTGGTGCTGCTCGTGCCGCTCGGCGACGTCATCGAAAACCGCCGGCTGATCCTTGCCACCATGGCGGCGAACATCGTCGCCATCGGGGGCCTCGCCTTCGCGCCGAACCTGGCGCTGCTGTTCACCGCGATGCTGACGGTCGGCATCACGTCGACGGCGGCCCAGATGATCGTGCCGCTCGCGGCCAATCTCGCGCCCGACGAGGAGCGCGGCGCGGTCGTCGGGAACGTCATGAGCGGATTGCTGCTCGGCATCCTGCTGGCGCGGCCGCTGGCGAGCTTCCTCGCCGAATTCCTCGGCTGGCGCGGCGTCTTCGGCCTGTCGGCCGGCGTGATCGGGGCCCTTAGCCTCGCCGGACTGCTCCTGCTGCCGGAGCGCCGTCCGCAGGGCTCGCGCGGCTACGGCGCGCTCATCGCGTCCCTCGGCCGACTGTTCCTGCGCGAGAAAGTCCTGCGACGGCGGGCGCTCTACCACGCCGCTATGTTCGCCGCCTTCTCGCTGTTCTGGACCGCGGCGCCGATCCTGCTCCTGCGCGAGCCCTACGGCTTCAGCCCCGGCGGCGTCGCGCTGTTCGCGCTGGCCGGGGTGCTGGGCGTCGTCGCGGCGCCGGTCGCCGGCCGGCTCGCTGACCGCGGCTTCACGCGCATCGGCACGGCGGTGGCGATTGGCACGGCGGTGCTGGCCTTCGTCACGGCGCTGTTCGGCGAAAGCTCGCTGGCCGCGCTGGTCGCCGCCGGCATCCTGATCGACCTCGGCGTGCAGGCCAACCTGGTCTTCGGGCAGCGCGAAATCTACCAGCTCGACGAGACGATCCGCAGCCGGCTGAACGCCGTCTACATGACGACGTTCTTCCTCGGCGGCGCCCTCGGCTCGGCGCTGACCAGCCCGGTCCTGGAGAACTTTGGCTGGCAGGGCGTCTGCATCCTCGGCATCGCCATGCCGGCGGCGGCGCTGGTGTATTTCCTCGTTGCCGACCGCACCCGCTGAGGCGTCACGCGCCTCCACTGGCGAGGGCGCCTCGAGCGCGATATATCAGGGCCATGAACCTGCCGGCACATCCATGGTTTGGGAAGATGGCGATCGGCGGCCTCGTTGCCGGGATCGCGGCCCTGTCTGCCTTCGCCACCGTCGGCTGGGCCCGGCACGGCGAGCAGATCTTCGTGCGGATGCTCGAGGCGGGTTGGATGACCTGCTTTTGAAAGCCCTGCGCGCGCATTCGTGAGCGCGGTGCGGCGAAGGAGGATCGCGCAGCGGATGCCCGCCGTGCTATCGCGAGCCGCAAGCCCCCTTCAGACAAGGAGCGGACGCCGGGACGGCGGGGTCCGACGACAACATGAGCACCACTACCATGATCCGCACCGGCCTCTGGGCCATGGCGGCGCTGATCGCCGGCGCGATGGCCGCGATGTTCTTCCTCTACGGGACGGCGGGATCGAACGGATCGGCCACGGCCGAAGGACCCTACGGATCGCCGTTCCGGCTCGTCGACCAGGACGGGGCGCCGGTGACGGAGGCCGATCTGCGCGGCACGCCGACGGCAGTATTCTTCGGCTTCACCCATTGTCCCGACGTCTGCCCCACCACGCTCTACGAACTCGCCGGCTATCAGAAGGAACTGGCGGAAAAGGGCGGCGAACTGCAGGTGGTCTTCGTTACGGTGGATCCCGAGCGCGACACACCGGCGATCATGAAGGACTACGTCTCGGCGGTTTCGCCGGACGTCACCGCGCTTACCGGGCCGCTCGAGGACGTGGAGGCCATGCTGAGGGGCTGGGGCGTCTACTGGCGGAAGGTCGGGGAGGGCGAGGACTACACGATGGACCACACCGCCACGACGTTCCTGCTCGACGACGACGGCGCGCTCGCCGGCACGCTCGCCTATGGCGAGAACCCGGATACGGCGCGGGCGAAGCTGGAGCGGCTCGCCGGCGTCTGACGGCCGGCCTCGCGGACCTGACTGCACCGGCCGCCCTTTCCGCGCTGGCCGGCTGAGCTAGTTCCGGCGCATCATCCGAATTCAAAAGCGATCAGGAGCGGGGGCCAGAGCGCCCCGGCGCTTCGCGGTCGTACCCGGGAATCAACGAATGCACGATCTGGCCCTTCAACTCGCGATCATCGGCATTGCCGGCATCGCCTCGCAGTGGATCGCCTGGCGTCTGCAGATCCCGGCGATCGCGCTGCTGCTGGGCGTGGGGCTGGTGTTCGGCCCGCTCACCGGCTTCATGAATCCGCGCGAGGATTTCGGCGATCTCTATACGCCGCTGGTGTCGACGGCGGTGGCGATCATCCTGTTCGAGGGCGGGCTGACGCTGAACTTCCGGGAAATCCGTGAGACCTCGCGGGCGGTCCGTCGTATCGTCACCGTGGCGGGTCCGCTGATCTGGATGATGACGGCACTGGCCGCCCACTACATCGGCAACCTCAGCTGGCCGACGTCGATCATCCTCGGCGCGCTCCTCGTCATCACCGGTCCGACGGTGATCATGCCGCTGCTGCGCCACGCCAAGCTCAACAACCGCCCCGCGTCGATCCTGCGCTGGGAGGCGATCGTCAACGACCCGATCGGCGCCCTGTTCGCTGTGCTCGCCTTCGAGGTCTACCTCGTCCTGCACACCGGCCATCAGGCCGAGAACCTCATCGTCACGGTGATCTTCGCCCTCCTGATCGCCATTCCCGGCGGCGTCGCGGCCGGCCGGTTCCTCGCCTGGGTCTTCGCCCGGGGCGAAGCGCCGGAATATCTCAAGGCGCCGATCCTCCTGGCCGCCGTCATCGGCATGAACTCGGTGACCAATCTCGTGCTGGAGGAGGGCGGCCTCCTGACGGTGACGGTGATGGGCATCACCATGGCCAATGCGCGGATCGCCAGCCTCGCCGACCTTCGCCGGTTCAAGGAGACGATCACCATCCTCCTCGTCTCCGGCCTGTTCGTCATCCTGACTGCTTCGCTGCAGCCCGAGATCATCGCCAGCCTGGAGTGGCGCGTGCTCGGCTTCCTCTTCGCCGTGCTGTTCGTGATCCGGCCCCTGGCGGTCTTCTTGGCGACGATCGGCACGGGTCTGAGCTGGCGGGAGCGCGTCCTGGTCGGCTGGATCGCGCCGCGCGGCATCGTGGCGACCGCGGTCGCCGGCCTCTTCGGCTCGACCCTCGCCGGGCTCGGCGTCGTCGACGGCGACCGGATGATCGCCTACGTCTTCGCCGTCGTGGCCGTCACGATCTTCCTGCACGGCTTCACCCTCGGGCCGCTGTCGCGGATGCTCAACCTGCGCTCTTCGGACCGGCCGGGAGTGCTGATCGTGGGGGCGTCGCGCTTCACCATCGCGCTCGCGCGCCGCCTGAAGGCGCAGGACGTGCCGGTGCTGATCGCCGATGCGAACTGGTCGCGGGCGTCGCAGGCAAGGCTCGCGGAGATCGACGTCTGGTACGGCGAGGTGCTGTCGGAGGCCGCCCACCACAACCTCAACCTGTCGCGCTTCGACTACCTGCTCGCGGCGAGCGACAACGACGCCTACAACGCGCTGGTCTGCACCGATTTCGGGCCGGAGATCGGGCGCACCGACGTGTTCCAGATCGGCAAGATCGCCGAATCCGACCGCCGGTCCCTGAACTTCACGATCGGCGGCCAGCCGCTGTTCCAGCCGGCCAAGGGCTTCGCCGAACTGCGCGACCTCCTGGTCGACGGCTGGAACTTTCAGGCAACGAGGCTGACCGACGAGTTCGAATACTCCCGCTTCCTAGAGACGCGCTCGGAAGGCACGCATGTGGTGCTGTGGATCCGGCCGTCCGGGAGCCTCGTGTTCGCCGCCAGCCAGGGATCGGGCACGCCGTCCGAGGGCGACACGATCATCTCCTTCGGCCCGCGGCGCGCGGAGCGCGAGCACGAGAAGATCGTCAAGGCGACGACGACGGAACGCGAGACGCGCGCCGAGAAGGCGCGCCAGACTTCCGAGGCGGTGAAGAACGGAGAGGTCGGCGGCTGATGGCACAGGTTCGCTACCATCTCGTCGCCGGCAGGGCCGAGGCCGAGCGGCATTACGCGGCGCTCGACGCCGCATTCGATGACGAGGGTGCCCCGGTGGCGATCGCCGAGGTGGACGAGGCCGCCCGGCTTTTCGAGGTCTCGATCTATCTCGACGTTGGCGACGGCGAGGATCGTGCGGCGGAGGTCGTCGGCGTGCTGGGGGCCGATCTCGCCGGCAGGATCGGCCGCGAGGATCTGCCCGAGCGGGACTGGATGGCCGACGTCCTGGCGGCGCTGAAGCCGGTGCGGGCCGGACGATTCATCGTCCATGGCGCGCATGACAGGGACAAGGTGGCGGCTAACGACCTCTCCATCGAGATCGAGGCCGGCCAGGCATTCGGCACCGGCCATCACGGCACGACGGCCGGCTGCCTTTCCGCCATCGGCCGGATCGTCACGCGCCGGCGTCCGCGCAACGCGCTCGATCTCGGGACCGGCAGCGCCGTCCTGGCCATCGGCATCGCCAAGCTGGCCCGCGTGCCGGTGCTGGCGAGCGACATCGACCCGGTTGCCGTGCGGGTCGCCGCGGCCAACGTCTCGGCCAATGGGGTGGCGCC
The DNA here is from genome assembly GCA_036252795.1 of Aurantimonas sp. Classification (GTDB taxonomy): domain Bacteria; phylum Pseudomonadota; class Alphaproteobacteria; order Rhizobiales; family Rhizobiaceae; genus Aurantimonas. The sequence continues at coordinate 7,535 of DASYHY010000232.1, forward strand.
CTGCGTGACGACGGCGGTCGCCACCGGCTTTCGCGCCCGGGCGATCGCGGACCGGGCGCCCTACGACCTCATCGTCGCGAACATCCTGGCCGGGCCGCTGATGCGGCTCGCGCCGGAATTCGCCCGGCATCTGGCGCCGGGCGGCGACGTGATCCTGTCGGGTATCCTCACGAGCCAGCGGGACAGGGTTCTCGCGAGCTTCCGGATCCAGGGCCTCCACCACCGCCAGACGCTGGTCCGCGGCGAATGGGTGGCCCTGCATCTGGCGCGCGGCGGGGCGCCCAAACGCAATACGCCGGCGGATGACCGCCGGCGCTGTGTAAGTTCGATATGACTGGCCCGCTCGCGGACCCGGCGTCTCAGCGGCGCTCGGGCGCCTGGCCGTCGAACAGCGACTCATGCGCATTGCTGCCGAAATCGTCGAGGGCGTGGATCGAGTGGTGCTGCGCGATGTAGCGCCGCGCCTGACGCTCGCGCGCCTCGATCACGCGGTCCAGCGCATTGCGCATGAAGCCCTTGGAATTGCCGGACTGGCGAAGCGACAGCTGGGTGAAACTGGTGGTAGCCATGGGTGGTCTCCTTGGGGACGATGAGTGCCTCCCGTCGAGACTGAATATGCGGTCTCGCGGCGAGTCCCGGTAGACGAGTTCATGCATAGGTCCATCCCGCCTGCTGCAACGCAGCATGGCGGGGTGTTAACCGGTTGCTAAGCTTTCGGCGCATGGCTTTGCCGCCTATGGTGCGCCCGCCGCGCGGGTCAGCGCCGGCGGCCACCTTGGAGAGTGAGACGGATGTTCCAGGATTTCGATGCAACGAGCGACGGCAGCTTTTCGGCCGAGCGGGTGCGCCGGCTGCGGGCGCAACTCGCGGAGGCGGAGCTCGACGGCTTCCTTGTCCCGAGAGCCGACGAGCACCAGGGCGAGTACATCCCGGCCTCCGCCGCACGTCTCGAATGGCTGACCGGCTTCACCGGCTCGGCCGGTAGCGCGCTGATCCTTGGGGACCGGGCCTACATCCTGACCGATGGCCGCTACACGCTGCAGGTCAGGACGCAGGCGGACCCGGCGGTGTTCGAGCCGGTGTCGTCGGTCGAGACGCCGCTGGCCAAGTTCCTGCCGGTGGCCGCTGCCGGCAAGCGGATCGGCTACGATCCCTGGTTGCACACGCAAGGCGAGGTCCGTGCGCTCACCGCGGCTCTCGAAAAGAGCGGCGGAACGCTGGTACCGATGCGGGCGAATCCGATCGACCGGATCTGGAACGACCGGCCGGCTCCGCCCAAGGGTGCGGCCATGGTCCACCCCGATCGCCTGGCCGGGCGGACGGCGCAGGACAAGCTGGCAGCGATCGGGACGACGCTCGCAGAGGCCAAGGCGGACGCGGCGCTGCTGACCGATCCCGCGTCGATCGCCTGGAGCTTCAACATTCGCGGCAACGACGTGCCGCACACGCCGCTGATGCTGGCCTTTGCGATCGTCAGGCGCGCGGGGCGCCCGACGATCTTCGTCGATGCCGAAAAGTTGGACGAAACGGTGCGGGCGCATCTGGCGCCGCTCGCCGACATCGCCGCGCCGGAGGAATTCGAAGCCGCGTTGCGACGCGAGGCGGCGGGGAGGGCCGTTGGCATCGATCCGCAACTCGCCGCATCACGCCTCGCGACCCTGGTGGAGGAGGCCGGCGGCACGTTGGTCGAGATGGCCGATCCCGCCCGCCTGCCGCGCGCCATCAAGAACGACGGCGAGATCGCAGGCGCCCGGGCGGCGCAGCGCCGGGACGGGGTGGCGGTGACGCGATTTCTCGCCTGGCTCGATGGCCAAGCGCCGGGCAGCGTCACCGAGATCAGCGCGGCGGAAAGGCTGGAGGCGATGCGGGCCGAGGAGGGCGAGCGCGACGGCCAAGCGCTGCGCGACATCTCGTTCGACACCATTGCCGGGGCAGGGCCGAACGGCGCCATCGTCCACTACCGGGTGAACCGGGAAAGCGATCGGGCGCTGGAGGCGGGAAACCTGTTCCTGCTGGATTCGGGCGCGCAGTATCAGGACGGCACCACCGACATCACGCGCACCGTCCCGATCGGCGAGCCGACCGAGGAGATGCGGGAGAAGTTCACGCTCGTACTGAAGGGAATGATCGCCATCTCCACGGCGCGCTTTCCGAAGGGTACGCGCGGCGTCGATCTCGACCCGTTGGCGCGGATCGCCCTCTGGAAGGCGGGCTGCGACTATGCCCACGGCACGGGCCACGGCGTCGGCTCGTTCCTGGCCGTGCACGAGGGGCCGCAGTCGATCTCGAAGCGCGGCATGGCGGTGCTGGAGGCGGGGATGATCCTCTCCAACGAGCCCGGCTATTATCGCGAAGGCGCCTACGGCATCCGCATCGAGAACCTGGTGCTGGTCGAGCCGTCGGCGGCGATCGAGGGTGGTGACCTGCCAATGCACGGCTTCGAGACGCTGACGTTGGCGCCGATCGACCGGCGGCTTGTCGCGCCGCGGCTGCTCAGTCCGGAAGAGATCGGCTGGCTCGACGCCTACCACGCCCGCGTGGCGGCGACGCTGTCGCCGCTGCTTTCGGACGAGGAACAGGCAGCCTGGCTCACGGCCGCAACACGGCCGCTCGCTACGTCTGCCTGACGAGAGAAAGGCCGGGGGAGCCCCGGCCTTTGCGATGTTCCAAACGGTCGGCTCAGCGGCAGAGCTGGCGCGGGCCGTGATAAGGCTGGAACGTTCCGGACCTGGCGTCGAACGAGCGGTAGCGGGCCGCGCAGTAGCGGTACCACTCGCCCGTCCACGGGCGTGGCGAACCAACGTAGCGAGGCGCCGCGCGATAGTAGCGCGGGGCGGGCTCGACATAGCGCGGCTGGCTGGCGATCGCCGCCCCGATGCCAAGGCCGACGATGCCGCCGATCACTGCCGCGGCCCCTGCATTGCCCCGATGGCGACGATAGTGGCCGCCACGGTAGTGGCCGCGACCGCGATAATAGCGCCGGTCGCCGCGGAAGTGCCGGCCACCGCGGTAGTGCCGGCGGCCACCCCAATAGGGGTCGGCCTTCACGGCGCTCACGCCGACCAGCGGCGACAGCGGCAGCGACGTCGTCGCCGGCGCGAAGGACAGCGCCACCGCCAGAGCCAGAGTCTTGAAAGCGAAGGGTCTCAGGAACTTCATGCCGGCCTCCTGCAGGAACAATATCTTCGGTTACAGATAACGCGCGGGCAGATGAATGGCTCCTGAACATCAGGAATCTCACGAAAGCGTGGTGGGCCGGCTGGCGAAGCCACCCTCTTGCAACGCCGCGCGAGCGCGACAGGTGAGGCTCGCCGGAGTGCCCGCTCTCGGAACGTGCCGGGCGGCCTAACCGGCAGGAGCCGTTCGATGCCGCCAACGACACCGCACCTCGTCTACTTCGCCGATCCGATGTGTTCCTGGTGCTGGGGATTTGCGCCGGTCATGGAGGCGATCGCCGCGCAGCACCCCGACCTGCCGGTGCGCCTGGTGCTCGGGGGGCTCCGCCCGTTCACCGAAACGGCCATGGACGACGCGGCGAAGCAGCGGACCCGCCAGCATTGGGAGCATGTCGCGGCGGCCTCCGGGCAGCCCTTCGACTTCCGCTTCTTCGAGCGCTCCGGCTTCGTCTACGACACCGAACCGGCCGCGCGAGCGGTCGTCACGGCGCGTCGGCTGGAACCCGGCAGGGCCTTCGCGCTCCAATACCGGATCGCCCGGGCCTTCTACGCCGAGAACAGCGACGTCACGCGGACCGAAACGCTCGCCGACCTCGCGGCGGAGGCCGGTTTCGACCGCGCGCAGTTTCTCGATGCGTTCGAGGGCGAAGCAGCGAAGGCCGAAACGCTGCAGGATTTCGCGCTTGCCCAGCGGGCGGGCGTGACCGGCTTCCCGACGCTGATCGCCGGGCCGCAGGAGGGCGGCAGCTTCCTGCCGATCACTGTAGGCTACCAGGGTCCGGAAGCCGTCCTCGCCCGGATCGGCATGTGGCTGGAGCATCAGATCGGCGCTGATTAGGGGCGACGGTCGTCGATCAGCCGACGCGCGGAACGATCAGCAGGTCGGTGTTGCCGTGGCGGATCAACTCGCCGCTGACACTGCCGATCAGACCGCGCGCCAGTCCACGTCTGGCATGGGTCGAGACCACCAGGAGATCTCCATCGCGGCGTGCAGCGTAACCGGCGAGAGCGGCCACGGGCGCCGTGTCGACGATCTCGATGGAGAACGGAAGTTGCGTATCGGCCAGATCGGCAGCAAGCTTGCTCCGGGCGCTCTCGGCGGCGGCGTGACGATGCTCCTCGATCGTCTCCGGTGCGACGCCTGCATAGTACATCATGCCGGTCCCCGGCGTCGCCACGGCATGGAGAATCGTCGCGCGCGCCGGCGCCGCGTCTCCGAAGCGCGCCAGTGCCTCGATCAGCTCCGGTCCCTCCGCCGACTCCACGCCGACCACAGCGTGTCTGTGGGGCCCCGTCGTTTCGGTTCGGACGATCAGCACCGGCAGCGCCGAGACACGGATCAGCCGCTCGACCGTCGTGTCCCGGAAGATGTCGCGCAGGCGGCTGCGACGGTGGTCGCCCGTTACGATCAGTTCGGCGCCGGCGGCGGTCGCGGCACGATGCAGCGCCCAGAACACGTCCCCGACCACAACTTCGCGGTGCAGCTCGGAAAGCTCCAGATCCGCCGTCTCCGCCGCCAGCCGTTCCTCCGCCTCGGCGACCCGGCGCTCGAGGATCGACGGCGGCAGGTCGTCGTCGATGGCATGCACGATCCGCAGCTGCGCGCCCGTGGCCTTCGCCAGCGCCGCCGCCCGGCACAGGGCAAGAGCGCTGCGCGTGCTGAGGTCGGTGGCGGCCATGATGGTCTTCATGCGGCCGTCCCCCGCTCGTTGTGCCCTTGATGTTCCTCGTCGAGGTCGGCGATCTGCCGGGATGCGGACAGGGCCGCCTCGTCGAACGGGTAGAGGATGAGGTCGACGAGACCCCCTCGGCGAGATGGCGGGCCTCCTCGTCGTCGCGGGCAGTGATCGCGACGCGGCCGTCGAAGCGGTGGGTGCGAACCGCCGTGAGGAAGCCGCCGTGCGGGTCGGTCTCCGTCAGCAGGATCCGGCCGTAGGGGACGGCCAGGACGATCCAGCGCGTATCGGCCAGCGGCAGCTCGGTCCAGAATTCCTGTTCCGTCACGTCGCCGAACCGCACGCGGAACCCCTCGGCGGCGAGGCGACGAATGGCCACCGGATCGAGGTCGACGCCGAGCACCTGATAGCCATCGTCGGTGAGCCGGCGGAGGAGCTGCGCGCCGAAGCGGCCGAGACCGAAGACGATGATCTCGATCGGCTGCGCCTCCGACTCGTCGTCGGCGCCGGTCTCGCGCCGGCCGAAATCAAGGCGTGCCAGGAGCGGCGCCAGCCGATCGTAGAGCTGGTAGGAATAGGTGATCATGTAGACCGAGACGGCGATGGTCACGAGCCCGACCAGCGTGACGAGGCCGACGGCGGCGCTGTCGACATGGCCGAGGCTGAGGCCCATCGCCATGAAGATCAGCGAGAACTCCGAGATCTGCGCGACGGTGAGCCCGGCAAGGAAGCCGGTGCGGGCGCGGTACCCCATCCACGCCATGATCAGGAGGACGATCAGCGGGTTGCCGACCAGCACGAAGACCGAGAAGATCGCGGCGCGGCCGAGATCGCCGGTGAGCGTAGACAGATCGAGCGAGGCGCCGATCGACAGGAAGAAGAACAGCAGCAGGAAATCGCGAAGCGAGGCGAGCCGCGCCGAGATCATGTCGCGGTAGGGCGTGGAGCCGAGCGAGACGCCGGCGGCGAGGCCGCCGAGCTCCTTGCCGAGGCCGAGCGTGTCGCCGACGGCTGCGGCGGCCGCCGCCCAGCCGATCGCCGCGATCACCAGCAGCTCCGGCGTCCGGGCGAGGCGCGCCATCAGCGGATCGGCGAGATAGCGCACGAACAGGACGAGCAGCACGGCGACGGCGACGAGGGAGAACAGGATCGACGCCAGCGAGGCAAGGCCGCTCTGCCCGTCGGCCGCGCCGACTCCGACCGTCGAGAGCACGACCATAGCCACCACCACGACGATGTCCTGGACGATGAGGAAGCCGAGGGCGATCCGCCCGTGCAGCGTCTCCAGCTCGCGCTTGTCGCTGAGCAGCTTCACCACGATGATGGTCGAGGAGAAGGTGAGCGCCACCGCGACATAGACGCTGGTGAGGACGTCGAGCCCGAGTGCGATCCCGATCAGGAAGCCGATGCCCGCCGTGAAGATTACCTGGCCGAGGCCGGTCGCCAGCGCCACCGGGCCGAGCTGGGTGACCAGCCGCCAGTCGAGCTTCAGCCCGACGAGGAAGAGCAGCAGCGCGACGCCCAGTTCGGCCAGGAAGTGGATCTGCTCCGACGTCTCCGGGCTGCTGTCGAACAGCGCCGCGGCGGCAATGCCGACGGCGATGAAGCTGACGATCACGGGCTGGCGCAGCAGGGCGCCGACCATGCCCACTGCGGCGGCGACGAGCAGCAGGAAGGCGATCTCGTGAAAGACGATGTCGGCCATGGCGCCCCTTGCCGGCAGTTTTCGGTTCAGGGCGACGCTAGGGGAAAGCGGGGGGCGGGTGAAGCCGGGGGAAACACGTAGGGATGGAAGCGGAGCGCTGCTGCTGCAGTTGCCCCTCGCTGGCGACTCCTATCGTTTAGCACCTTCGACGCTAAGCCGATGAAATCGCTTTCTCCCCCACAACGGGGGAGCGGGAGCTTGATCACACGGCCTGAACGAAACCTTCCAGCACGCGCTTCTGGCCGGCCTTGTCGAAATCGACGGTGAGCTTGTTGCCCTCGATGCCGGCGACCGTGCCGTTGCCGAACTTGAGGTGGAAGACGCGGTCGCCCTCCGCGAAGCGGCCGGCTTCCGGGGTGACGGACTTGGCCACCAGCTCGCCCTCGATCTCGCGCGGGCCGCCCTTGCTGGCCGAGGAATAGAGGCCGAAGCCCTGGCGCGGCGGCTGATTGTGGCCGCGGCCGGCGCGCCCGTCTGCGGCACCGCTTTCGCCATAGCTGATCTCCCGGGTGCGCCCGCCCGACCAGCCGTCGCCGCCGCGCCCGCCCTTGCCGCCGTCCGCGAAGCCGACATTCGCCGCCTGCGCCCGGCGCCAGCCGGGGGTGGTGTAGGCCGCCTCCTTGAACGCCGAGGCGCCGTCCCAGCGCGAGGCACCGTAGCCGCCATAGCCGCCATAGGAGGTGTTGGCCTCCATCACCTCGACATGCGCCTCCGGCAGTTCGTCGAGGAAGCGCGAGGGGATGGTCGACTGCCAGAGCCCGTGGATGCGGCGGTTGGAGACGAACCAGATCTTCACCCGGCGCTTGCCGCGGGTGAGGCCCACATAGGCGAGGCGCCGCTCCTCCTCGAGACCCGAGCGGCCGCCTTCGTCGAGCGAGCGCTGGTGCGGGAACAGGCCTTCCTCCCAGCCCGGCAGGAACACGGTCTCGAACTCCAACCCCTTGGCCGAATGCAGCGTCATGATCGACACGGCGTCCTGCTCGGCGTTCTGCTCGGTGTCCATCACCAGAGCGACGTGCTCCAGGAAGGAGGGGAGGGACTCGTACTGCTCCATCGAGCGGACGAGCTCCTTGAGGTTCTCCAGCCGCCCCGGCGCTTCGGCCGAGCGGTCGTTCTGCCACATCTCGGTGTAGCCGGATTCTTCCAGGATCTGCTCGGCGAGCTCGGTGTGCTTGACGGTGGCGAGCAGCTCCGACCAGCGTCGGAAATCCGCGACCACCCGCCGCAGCGTGGCGCGGGGCTTGGGCTTCAGCTCCTCGGTCTCGGCCATCTCGCCGGCGGCGGCGATCAGCGGGATGGCTCTTGCCCGCGCATAGTCGTGGACGAGGCGGATCGTGGCGTCGCCGAGGCCGCGCTTCGGCGTGTTGACGATGCGCTCGAAGGCGAGGTCGTCCGCCGGCTGGCAAACGCAGCGGAAATAGGCCAGCGCATCGCGCACCTCCATGCGCTCGTAGAAGCGCGGGCCGCCGATGACGCGATAGTTGAGGCCCATGGTGACGAAGCGGTCCTCGAACTCGCGCATCTGGAACGATGCCCGCACCAGGATCGCCATGTCGTTGAGGTCGTGGTTGTCGCGGCGCTGCAGATCCTCGATCGCCTCGCCGATGGCGCGGGCTTCCTCCTCGGAATCCCAGCCGGCATTGACCTCGACCTTGGGATCCTCCGGATGGGCGGTGTCGGTGAACAGGGTCTTGCCGAGCCGGTCCTCGTTATGCGCGATCAGATGCGAGGCGGCGCCGAGGATATGGGCGGTGGAGCGGTAGTTGCGCTCCAGCCGGATGACGGTGGCGCCGGGGAAGTCCTTGTCGAAGCGCAGGATGTTGTCGACCTCGGCGCCGCGCCAGCCATAGATCGACTGGTCGTCGTCGCCGACGCAGCAGACGTTCTGCAGAACGTCCTTCGGGCGCTGGGCGAGAAGGCGCAGCCACAGATACTGCGCGACGTTGGTGTCCTGGTACTCGTCGACCAGGATGTACCTGAAGCGGCGATGATACTCGGCCAGAACGTCCGGATGGGCGCGGAACAGCGCGATCGGGTGCAGCAGCAGGTCGCCGAAATCGCAGGCGTTGAGCGCCATCAGCCGCGCCTGATAGGCGGCGTAGAGCTCGCGGCCCTTGCCGTTGGCGAAGGCCCTGGCGTCGCCCTCGGAAATGTCCTTCGGCGTCAGGCCCTTGTTCTTCCAGCCGTCCAGCATGTTGGCGAACGTGCGCGCCGGCCAGCGCTTGTCGTCGAGATTCTCCGCCTGGATCAGCTGCTTGATGAGCCGGATCTGGTCGTCGGTATCGAGGATCGTGAAGTTCGACTTCAGCCCGACCAGTTCGGCGTGGCGGCGCAGGATCTTGACGCCGATCGAGTGGAACGTGCCGAGCCAGGGCATGCCCTCGACCGCGCCGCCGACCAGGAGGCCGATGCGGTTCTTCATCTCACGGGCCGCCTTGTTGGTGAAGGTGACGGCGAGGATCTGCGACGGGTAGGCGAGGCCGAGATTGAGGATGTGCGCGATGCGGGTGGTCAGCACCCGCGTCTTGCCCGTGCCGGCGCCGGCGAGTACCAGCACCGGTCCCTCGGTGGTCTCCACCGCGGCGCGCTGTTCCGCATTGAGCCCGGAGAGATAGTCCGGGGCCTGCGTGCCGCGCGCCGCCATGGCGCGTGCCGCGATACCGCCGGCGGGCGCCGGGACGGCCCGGCCTGATTCGTCGAAATCGGTCATCGTTCTTTATGTAATGGATGGTGCCCGGAACACTAGGGGAACGCCCCGGACCGGTTCGCGCGGCGCGGGTCCGCGCGCGACTTGGCGAGGATCCCGGGTGCGGCTATCGTGGCTGCGAGCCCTTTGTTCGAGGCAGGCGAGGGAACCCGCCGCGGCGGGACCGGCGGCGAGAGGAGAAATCCGCATGACCGAGACGCCGAAGATCACCCAGGCAATGATCGACGCCTATGACGAGTACACGCACCTGACCCTCGACAGGCGTGGGTTCATGACAAGGCTCACCGGCCTTGCCGGTTCGGCGGCCGCCGCCGCGGCCATCGTGCCGATGATCGCGGCATCGTCGGCCCGTGCCGCAATGGTCGATCCGCAGGATCCGCGCCTGACGACGCTCTGGGCCACCTATCCGGCGGGCGGAACGGAGATGCGCGCCTATGTCGCCAAGCCGGCGGAAGGCGAGGGGCCGTTCCCGGGCGTCCTGGTCATCCACGAGAATCGCGGCCTGAACGGGCATATCCAGGATGTCGCACGACGCTTCGCGCTGGAGGGTTTCGCGACGGTGGCGCCGGACTTCCTGTCCTCGGCGGGCGGCACGCCACCGGACGAGGATCAGGCGCGCGAACTGATTGGCGGTCTCGATGGCGAGCGCACCATCGCCGAGGCGGTGGGCTCGCGGGAATGGCTGGCGGAGATGCCCGCTTCGAACGGCAAGGTGGGCGCGGTCGGGTTCTGCTGGGGCGGCGGCCTGGTGAACAACCTCGCCGTGGCCGATCCCGAGCTCGTCGCCGGCGTCGCCTATTACGGGCGTCAGGCCGATGCCGCACAGGTCGCGAACATCGAGGCGGCGCTGCTGCTTCACTATGCGGGGCTGGACGAGCGCATCAATGCCGGGATCGATGCCTACCGCGAGGCGCTGGAAGCTGCCGGCGTGGAGCACGAGATCCACCTCTATGACGGCGTCAACCACGCCTTCAACAACGATACCTCGGCTGCACGCTACGACGAGGCCGCCGCAACGCTCGCCTTCGACAGGACCGTGGCGTTCCTGAAGGACAGGCTGAGCTGAGACGGCTAAAGCCCGAGGGCGTCTGATGTGACGGCCGTCGGGTCCGCTGCCATCGGCCGCGGCCGGGGCGCGGCTCCAAGGCCGCGCTGCGGGGACGACAGGCGACCCCGTTCATCATATTTCCGGCACCCGGTTTTTCGCGCCCGGTTTCCCTCGCGCTCGGTAACGCGGGCTTAATCGCCCGCACCCACAGATGGCTCCCCAGGACTCGCTCTGACGGGAATCACATGCCAGCCACCGTACCGAACCGCTCAATCCGCACGCGCCGGACGGGACGTTCGGCCGTTCCGGATCCTGCGCGGTCCGGTGCGGAATCCACTCTCTACCCGGCCTGCTGATCGATGTCGTTGACTGACATGACGACGGCAGGCCTTCCGCGCGACGTTCTCCAGCCTGGTCGGCCATGTCGATCAAGCTGAAGCTGCTTCTCGGCTGTCTCTGCCTGACGCTGGTGACCATCGGTCTCGGCGTTTACGCGTTGAAATC
>DASYHY010000233.1:0-9322 GCA_036252795.1 Aurantimonas sp.
GATTTTTGATCGTCCGGTCAAAAATTTGACCTGCCGATAAATTCGGATCATTCTAATCTTCGTCCCCGCACGGCGCGTGACGAGCCGGGCGGCTCGGACATACGCGCCTGGGGAGTGCCGCGATGAACGAAGCCCGACCGATCCGCCCCGACATCGCCGCCGGACGGCTCGACCGGGACTCGCTGGCGCGAAACTTCTCCGACATCCATCCGCCGCTGGAGGCGCACGAGGCGCTGGTCGAGGCGGATCGTTGCTATTTCTGCTACGACGCGCCCTGCATGACGGCATGTCCGACCTCGATCGACATTCCGCTCTTCATCCGTGAGATCCAGGCCGGCAATCCGGGCGGGGCGGCCAAGACGATCCTGTCCGCGAACATTCTCGGCGGCATGTGCGCCCGTGTCTGCCCGACCGAGACACTCTGCGAGGAAGTGTGCGTGCGCGAGGTCGCGGAAGGCAAGCCGGTGAAGATCGGGCTGCTGCAGCGCTTTGCGACCGACACGCTGATGGAGCGTGGTGCACATCCTTTCGTGCGCGCCGAGTCCACGGGCAGGCGCGTCGCCGTCGTCGGTGCGGGGCCTGCGGGGCTGTCCTGCGCGCATCGCCTGGCGATGCTCGGTCACGACGTCACGCTCTACGAGGCGAGGGCGAAACCCGGCGGGCTCAACGAATACGGCATCGCTGCCTACAAGACGACGGACGACTTCGCGCAGCGCGAGGTCGACTTCATCCTGAAGATCGGCGGCATCAGGCTCGAGACCGGCAGGCTCCTCGGCCGCGACATCCATCTTGCCGAGCTCCGGGAGGAGTTCGACGCGGTCTTTCTCGGGCTGGGGCTTGCCGGGGTCAACGCGCTCCGCGCGGAAGGCGAGCAGAGCCGCGGCAGCCGCGATGCCGTCGCGTGGATCGCCGAACTGCGCCAGACGAGCGACATGGCGGCGCTGCCCATCGGGCGCCGCGTCGTCGTCATCGGCGGCGGCATGACCGCCATCGACGCGGCGGTGCAGGCGCGGGCTCTGGGCGCGGAGGAGGTGACGATCGCCTACCGCCGCGGGCAGGATGCGATGAACGCGAGCCGCTACGAACAGGAGATCGCGCAGACGAGCGGCGTCCACATCCGCTGCAACCTGCAGCCGACGCGCGTTCTGGCGCAGGGCGGTCACGTCGTCGGCATCGAGCTGGAGCGCACGCAGTTGGATGGCGGAGGCCGTCTCGCCGGTACCGGCGAACTGGTGACGATCGAGGCGGATCAGGTCTTCAAGGCGATCGGGCAGCGCTTCGAACCGGATGGCACCGCATCGGACGCAGCCACGGTCGCGCTTGAGCGCGGACGCATCAAGGTCGATGACGAACGCCGCACCAGCCTTCCGGGTGTCTGGGCCGGCGGCGACTGCATCGCCGGCGGCGACGATCTCACGGTCGTCGCGGTCGAGGATGGTAAGCTGGCGGCGATGAGCATCCATGCCGCGCTGTCGCAGCCGGCGGAACTGCTTTCCCAGGCGTTCGACGCGGTGACCGCCGCGATTCCCGGCAGGGGCTGAGGAGCACGATCATGGCCGACCTTTCCACATCCTTCCTCGGGATTTCCTCGCCGAACCCGTTCTGGCTTGCCTCGGCGCCGCCCACCGACAAGGAGTACAACGTCCAGCGCGCCTTCGAGCAGGGGTGGGGCGGCGTCGTCTGGAAGACGCTCGGCGAGGATCCGCCGCTCGTCAACGTCAACGGCCCCCGCTACGGCGCGATGTGGGGGCCGGACCGGCGCCTCCTCGGCTTCAACAATATCGAGCTGATCACCGACCGGGCGCTGGACACCAACCTGGAGGAGATCGCGCGGGTCAAGCGCAACTGGCCGGACCGGGCGATGGTCGTCTCGCTGATGGTGCCCTGCGAGGAAGCGCCCTGGCAGAAGATCCTTGCGCTCGTCGCGGAAACGGGCGCCGACGGGGTCGAACTGAATTTCGGCTGCCCGCACGGCATGAGCGAACGCGGCATGGGCTCGGCCGTCGGCCAGGTGCCGGAATACATCGAGATGGTCGCCCGCTGGTGCAAGCAGCATTCGGACCTGCCGGTCATCGTCAAGCTGACGCCCAACATCACCGACATCCGCTTCCCCGCCCGCGCCGCGCAGAGGGGCGGCGCCGACGCGGTTTCGCTGATCAACACGGTCTCCTCGATCATGTCGATCGATCTCGACAGCTTCGCCCCGACACCGACGATCGACGGCAAGGGCAGCCACGGTGGCATGTGCGGCCCGGCCGTCAAGCCGATGGCGCTGAACATGGTCGCCGAGATCGCCCGCGACGCCGAGACCCGGAACCTGCCGATCTCAGGAATTGGCGGCATCACCACGTGGCGCGATGCCGCCGAGTTCATTGCCCTCGGCTGCGGCAACGTCCAGATCTGCACGGCCGCGATGACCTACGGCTTCAAGATCGTGAAGGAGATGGTCTCCGGCCTGTCGGACTGGATGGACGAGAAGGGCTACCGGACGATCGAGGATTTTCGCGGCCGGGCCGTCCCCAACGTCACCGACTGGCAGTATCTGAACCTCAACTACGTTACCAAGGCGCGGATCGATCAGGACCTCTGCATCAAATGCGGCCGTTGCCACATCGCCTGCGAGGACACCTCGCACCAGGCGATCACGTCGATGGTCGACGGTGTCCGGCACTTCGAGGTGATCGACGCGGAATGCGTCGGCTGCAATCTCTGCGTCAATGTCTGCCCGGTGGAGGACTGCATCACCATGGAGCAGATCGCCGGATTCGACCCGCGAACCGGCAAGCCGATCCCAGAAGAATATGGCAACTGGACGATGCATCCGAACAATCCGATGGCGAAGGAGAAGCAGCAATTCGCCGCCGAACCGGTCGTCCTGCCGGATGCGGCAGAATAGCGGACGCCTCGTCGCAGAAGCCGCGGCCCGGTCCCGCTGCATCGAACGCTGGATGCTGCGGCGCCAAAGAGAGGAGGACGAAAGCTCCGCTCGCGTAACCGTGAAGTAACTTCATCCGGCTAACGTCCGAGCATAGGCCTGCCGCATCCCGCGTCCGGCGCATCATCGAAGGCGAGAAGCGGCGCATATGTCGATCAACTCGAGGCTCATCGCCGGCAGCGTCGTCTTTGCTCTGTTGGCGGCCGGCTTCGCCGGGTTCTCCTATCTTTCCCAGCGCGGATCGCTGCAGCTCACGGCGCAGCTCTACGAGCGGGGCCTCGAGCCGATGCTGTCGCTGCAGTCGACCGAGACCGGCATCCGGTCACTGCAGGCGCGGCTTGCGCTGGAGATCGACGAGACGCCTCGCCAGGAAAGCGGCCTCAACGCCGGCGAGACAGCCGACTTCCGCCGTACGCTTGCCGAGACGGTCGCAGGGCTCGAGGCCGTCCTCGCCTCGGACATCGCGCCGGACGAGCGTGCGAAGGTCAGCGCCCTGTTCTACCATGCCACCCGCCTGCAGGCGACGAACGGCAATCTCTCCCGGAGGTTGGCGCGCAACGAACTGACGGACTTTTCCAACAGGCTCGCCGGTGTCGGTCTGGCGATGCGCGAGGAAATGGACGCGCAACGCGCCGATGCCGAAGCACGGATCGGTCGCTCTACCGTCGCTGTTTTTGCCGGGCTTGCCCTCGTCGTCGCCGCGCTTGGCGGGTTCCTCCTCGTGCTGTCGCGCGCCGTCGGCGGTCCGCTGCGCCGGCTCGCGGAACTCGGGCGCTCGCTGGCGAGCGGCGAGGCGCTGGAGCCTATCGTGCCGACTGGACCGGCCGAAATCCGTGACGTCATGGCCGCACTGGAAGCCGTGCAGGCCCATTGCGCGGAACTCGAAGGAACGATGAACAGCGAGACGGGCTTCCTCGCCGGCCGGATCGCGATGCAGCAGAGCCAGCTGCAGGCCGCGCTCAACAACATGACCCAGGCTCTTTGCATGCTCGACGGCGAGAAGCGCCTCGTCGTCTGCAACGACGTCTTCACCGAACTCTTCGGCAAGGTGGCGCCGGGGACGCCGGCCCGGCGGTTCTTCGACGATTCCGAACTGGCCCTGCAGCTGCCGGAAAACGGGACGGCGGTGCATCTCCACGAGACCGGCGACGGACGCACGATGGAGGTCAAGCGCCGTGGCATGGCGGGGCAGGGTCTGCTGATCACCTTCGAGGACATCACCGAGCGCCAGAGCATCTCCCGGCGGCTCGAGCACCTCGCCAACCACGACGGCCTGACCGAGTTGCCCAACCGGCGGCGTTTCGGCGAAGTGCTGGACGGATTGCTGACCAAGGGGCGCAAGCCTCTCGCCATCGTGGTGATCGACATCCGCAGCTTCAAATGGATCAACGATACCTACGGGCACGGCGCAGGCGACGCGCTGCTCAAGGCGTTCGGCCAGCGCCTGGCGGCGTTTGCCTCGCAAACGGCAACGGTGGCGCGGCTCGGCGGCGACGAGTTCGCGATGATCGCTCCCGGCCTGCGGTCAGCCGAGGAAGCCGACGATCTGGCGCAGTCGATCCTGGCGAGCTTCGAGCAGCCGTTCGAGGTGGAGAGCCGGCGGATCTTCGCGGCGGCCAATGCCGGTATCCTGTTCGTGCCCGCCGGCTTCCGCGTCCCCGGTCTCGATGCCGATTTCGCGCTGCAGAACTGCGATCTGGCCCTCTACCAGGCGAAGGAGGGGGGCCTGCCCTGCTGCCGCTTCGTGCCGGCGATGCGCGAGCGTCTGCAGCGGCGGCGCGAGATGGAACTCGACCTGAAGGCCGCGCTGGAAGAAGACCAGCTGGAGCTGTTCTACCAGCCGTTCATCGACGCGGGACAGCGCAGCGTCAGCGGTTTCGAGGCTCTGCTGCGCTGGCGCCGGCCCGGGCAGGGAACCATCTCGCCCGCGGTCTTCGTGCCGCTTGCCGAGGAGACCGGTCTCATCGAGCAACTCGGCGTCTGGGCTCTCGAGACGGCCTGCCGCCAGGCGGCCAGATGGCCGAACGACCTGCCCATATCGGTCAATCTGTCGGCCGTGCAGTTCAAGAGTTCGACCGTCGTCGACGACGTGCAGAACGCGCTTGCTGCATCGGGCCTTGCCGCCTCGCGGCTGCAGATCGAGGTGACGGAGTCGCTGTTCATCGACGAGGGCGACAAGGTTCTCTCGATCCTCACCGAATTCCGGCGCATGGGCCTGACGATCGCGATGGACGATTTCGGTACCGGATATTCTTCGCTCGGCTATCTCAGCCGCTTCCCGTTCGACAAGATCAAGATCGACCAGTCCTTCGTGCGCGACATGCGGCGGCCGGAGAACATCGCCATCGTCCGTTCAGTGATCGGCCTGTCGAAGGCGCTGGAGATGCAGGTCATCGCCGAAGGCATCGAGTCCGCCGAGCAGATGCGCATCCTCTATGACGAGGGCTGTCGCGAGATGCAGGGCTATTTCTTCTCGCGGCCCCGGCCTGCCGAGGAGATCCCGCTGATGCTGTCGGAGATCACCGCGCGCTGGGACCGCGACTTCGCCATCGGCAACAAGCGTCCGGCGGAAGCCGCGGCCTGAACTGCCCCCGGGCGCGCGGTCTTGGCCTCACGCAGCCGCGTCAGACCATCTTCGTGTCGAACATCAGCAGCTCGACGCCGCCATCGGCGAAATTTCCGAGATCGGCTGCGGCGGCCTGACCCTCGGGCGTCGCAAGTCCCGCCTCGACATCGGCCCGCGACGCAAATTCGAGCGAGGCGACGAGATGATAGCCGGTCGGTCCGCCCGGTCCCGCAACCGCGCCATCGCTGACCTCGTAGCGGATCAGGCCGGGGATCTTCTTCGCCAGCGGCGCATGGGTGCGGAAATAGTAGTCGTCGAATGAAGCGGGATCGTTCGGGTGCTTGTACAGCACGATGAGCTTCGCCAATTCGGTGGTCCTCCCGTGGGCGCCGGTGCCTGACGCGGCGCGATCATGACCGGAACTTTTGCGACAGGCAATCGGCTCAAGGCCGCGGCTTGAGCCCGTTGAGGACCAGCGTCAGGGCCGCCTGGGCCGCCTGTTCGCGAAAGCCCGGCCTGTCGACCTGGCTGCCCATGACGGCGCGGATCTGCACGTCGAAATCGGCGTAGTGCTGGGTCGTCGCCCAGATCATGAAGATCAGGTGATGGGGGTCCACCGGCGCCAGCTTGCCGGCGCTCACCCATGTCCGGATGACGCGCGCCTTTTCGTCGACGAGCTGCTTGAGCTCCGTCTTCAGGAAGCTTCCGACCACCGGCGCGCCCGCCAGGATCTCGTTGGCGAAGAGCCGCGAGGCGGCAGGCCTTTCGGCCGACATCGCGAGCTTGGCGGTGATGTAGCGGCGCAGCTCCTCCACCGGATCGCCCTGCGGGTCGATCGCCGCGAGCGGAGCCAGCCAGTCGGTCAGCGTGCTTTCCAGGACCGCGCGGTAGATGTCCTGCTTGCGCCTGAAGTAATAGAGCAGGTTGGGCTTCGACATTGCCGCGCGTTCGGCGATCTGGTCCACGGTCGAGCCGCGGAAGCCGTGGATCGAAAACACCTCCAGAGCCGCTTCGAGGATGATCTCGCGGTTGATTGCCTGGATACGGGTCGACTGGCGTTCCTCGTTCTGGCCGCGTCCGTCCTCCTGCCGCTCATCCGTAAGCTCGACTTTAAGGTCCACGACCATTCCTCCCGCCGCTGCCCGCCGGTTTTGCACAGCGGCAGGCTGCATAGTTACTCGGCATGACGCTTGACCGGTTTCGAGCGACCTTCTAGCCTTCCTTTTGACCATCCAGTCAAGATTTCCGGGCGCTCCGCACGACGGCTCCGCCCCACCGAGGCGGCAGACGATGAACGAGCACGCAGCGATCACGCCCAACAATCTCGAAGCTTTCTGGATGCCGTTCTCGGCGAACCGGCAGTTCAAGCAGGCGCCGCGCATGTTCGTCGGCGCGAAGGACATGCACTATACGACGGCGGAAGGGCGGCAGGTTCTGGACGGCACCGCCGGCCTGTGGTGCGTCAATGCCGGCCACTGCCGGCCGCTCATCGTCGAGGCGATCCAGCGCCAGGCTGCCGAGCTCGACTACGCGCCGGCCTTCCAGATGGGCCACCCGAAGGCCTTCGAGCTGGCCTCGCGTCTGGCGACCATCGCGCCGGCCGGGCTCGACCACGTGTTCTTCACCAATTCGGGCTCGGAATCGGTCGACACGGCGCTCAAGATCGCGCTCGCCTATCACCGCGCCAAAGGCGACGGGGCGCGCTTCCGCCTGATCGGCCGCGAGCGGGGCTATCACGGGGTCAATTTCGGCGGCATCTCGGTCGGCGGCATCGTCGGCAACCGCAAGATGTTCGGGACGTTGCTGACCGGCGTCGACCACATGCGCCATACGCACGACGCCGAGCGCAACGGCTTCTCGCGCGGCGAGGCCGAGCACGGGGCCGATCTGGCCGACGATCTGGCGCGGATCGCGGCGCTGCACGATCCCTCGACGATCGCCGCCGTGATCGTCGAGCCGGTCGCTGGGTCGACCGGCGTCCTGCCGCCGCCCAAGGGTTACCTGAAGCGCCTGCGCGAGATCTGCGACCAGCACGGAATCCTCCTGATCTTCGACGAGGTGATCACCGGCTACGGACGCATGGGCACGGCCTTCGCCGCCGACTATTTCGGCGTCACGCCCGACATCATGGTCACCGCCAAGGGCCTGACCAACGGCGTCATTCCGATGGGGGCCGTCTACGTCAAGGACGAGATCTACGACGCCTTCATGAGCGGCGCCGAGCACCTGATCGAGTTCGCCCACGGCTACACCTACTCCGGCAGCCCGATCGCGGCGGCGGCGGGTCTTGCGACGCTCGAGACCTACAAGGAAGAGGGGCTGTTCGAGCGCGCCAAGGCGCTGGAGCCGGTCTGGGCCGAGGCGATCCACTCGCTGAAGGGCGAGCCGCACGTCATCGACATCCGCACCATCGGCCTGATCGGCGCGATCGAACTGCAGCCGATCGCCGGGGAGCCGACCAGGCGCGCCTTCTCCGCCTTCCTCAAGGCCTACGAGGCGGGTCTCCTGATCCGCACGACGGGCGACATTATCGCGCTGTCGCCGCCGCTGATCATCAGCGAGGGCCAGATCGGGGAGATCGTCGACGTCCTGCGGACCATCCTCAAGAACCTCGACTGATCCGCCGTCTTTCGACAGCCAGCCAGGAAGAACGAGTCCATGAGCCTTGCCACCAATCTCCAGATCGAGGGCGACCGCCTCTGGGACACGCTCATGGAGATGGCGAAGATCGGGCCGGGCGTTGCCGGCGGCAACAACCGCCAGACGCTGACCGACGCGGACGGGGAGGGGCGCCGGCTCTTCCAGTCGTGGTGCGAGGCGGCGGGCCTGTCGATGTGCGTCGACACGATGGGCGACATGTTCGCGCGGCGCGAGGGCACCGATCCCGACGCGCTGCCGGTCTATGTCGGCAGCCATCTCGACACGCAGCCGACGGGCGGCAAGTACGACGGCGTTCTCGGCGTGCTGGCGGGGCTGGAGGTCATCCGTTCGCTCAACGATCTCGGCGTGAAGACGAAGCACCCGATCGTCGTGACTAACTGGACCAACGAGGAAGGCACGCGCTTCGCCCCCGCCATGCTCGCCTCGGGCGTATTCGCCGGCGTCCACGAGGAAGGCTGGGCCAAGGAGCGCAAGGATGCCGCCGGCAAGAGCTTCGGCGATGAGCTGAAGCGGATTGGCTGGGAGGGCGATGAGCCAGTCGGCCAGCGCAAGATGAAGGCCTTCTTCGAGCTGCATATCGAGCAGGGGCCGATTCTCGAGGACGAGGGAATCGACATCGGCGTCGTCACCCATGGCCAGGGGCTCTACTGGCTCGAGGTCACGCTGACCGGCAAGGAGAGCCACACCGGCTCGACGCCGATGTACAAGCGCCGCGATGCCGGCCTCGGCATGGCCCGGGTGATCGAGCTCGTCAACGAGGTGGCGATGGACTACCAGCCGAACGCCGTCGGCACGGTCGGCCACATGGACGTCCATCCGAACTCGCGCAACATCATCGCCGGCCGCACCGTTTTCACCGTCGACATCCGCTCGCCCTCCAAGGAGACGCTGGACGAGATGCGCGAGCGGATCGAGGACGGGATCGACCTGATCGCGGAGGCGCTCGACATCGACGCCGCGGTTGACGAGGTGGGGCATTTCGATCCGGTGACCTTCGACGCTGGCTGCGTCGGCGCGGTGCGCGATGCGGCGGAGTCGCTCGGCTATTCGCATCGCGACATCGTCTCCGGCGCCGGCCACGACGCCTGCTGGATCAATCGCGTCGCGCCGACCGCGATGGTCATGTGCCCCTGCGTCGACGGCCTCAGCCACAACGAGGC
>DASYHY010000234.1:0-26446 GCA_036252795.1 Aurantimonas sp.
GGGCAGCGACGTCGCCATGCTGAACGCGATGATCAACGTGATCATCGACGAGAAGCTCTACGACGAACAGTACATCCAGGCGAACGTGGCGGGCTTCGAGGCGCTGCGGGAGAAGGTGAAGGACTTCACCCCGGAGGCGATGGCGGACGTCTGCGGCATCCCCGCCGAGATGTTGCGGGACGTCGCCCGCACCTACGCCACCGCCGAACGCTCGATCATCTTCTGGGGCATGGGGATTTCCCAGCACACCCATGGCACCGACAATTCGCGGTGCCTGATCGCGCTGGCCCTGATAACCGGGCATATCGGTCGGCCCGGCACCGGCCTGCACCCGCTGCGCGGCCAGAACAACGTCCAGGGCGCCTCCGACGCCGGCCTGATCCCGATGTACTACCCCGACTACAAGTCGGTCGAGAACGTCGACATCCGCGTGGGCTACGAGAATTTCTGGGGCCAGACACTCGATCCCAAGCGCGGGCTGACCGTGGTTGAGATCATCGACGCGATCCACGACGGCGAGATCAAGGGCATGTACGTGATGGGCGAGAACCCGGCGATGTCGGATCCCGACCAGACACATGCCCGCGGCGCGCTGGCGATGCTCGAACATCTCGTCGTGCAGGACATCTTCCTGACCGAGACTGCCTGGCATGCCGACGTCGTGCTGCCGGCCTCGGCCCATGCCGAGAAGCTCGGGACCTTCACCAACACCAACCGGCAGGTGCAGATCGGCCGGCCGGCGCTGGAGATGCCGGGCGACGCGCGCCAGGACTGGGAGTTGATCGTCGAGCTCGCCCAGCGGCTCGGGCTCGACTGGAACTACGGCCACGTCTCGGATGTCTACACCGAGATGGCTTCGGTGATGCCGTCGCTGAAGCACATCACCTGGGAGCGCGTGGCGCGCGAGGAATCGGTGATCTACCCCGCCGACGGGCCGGACGTGCCGGGCAACGAGATCATCTTCTCGACCAGCTTCCCGACCGAGGACGGGCGGGGCCGCATCGTGCCCGCCGACCTCCTGCCGCCCGACGAGGTGCCGGACGAGGAGTATCCGCTGGTGCTGACCACCGGCCGCCTGCTCGAGCACTGGCACACCGGCGCCATGACACGGCGGGCGGGCGTTCTCGACGCGATCGAGCCGCAGGGCATTGCCGCGATGAACCCGCGGGAGATCGGCCGCCGGGGCCTGCGGCAGGGCGACATGATCGCGGTGGAGACGCGTCGCGGCACCGTCGAGGCGATCCTGCGGGCCGACCGCGAGGTCGCCGACGGTATGGTGTTCATGCCGTTCTGCTTCAACGAGAGCCCGGCGAACATGCTGACCAACCCGATGCTCGACCCGTACGGGAAGATCCCGGAGTTCAAATACTGCGCCGCGCGCATCGCGGCGCTGCCGCAGGTCGAGGCGGCCGAGTAACGGGGCAAGCTGCTGCCGGGGGCGATCCGCATCGTCCCCGGCAGCGCGGCCTGCCCGATTTTCATCCGGACGGGCTTTGGGAGCAACAAATTCCGGATGCGCCGCGAATTTGGAGCGGCAATTCCTCGGCGGGTCCTCGTGCGGCGGATAGTTTCCGGCTCTCATCCGCAAAGGACACCGTCATGAACCGCATTCTGATGCTGGGCGCCGCCTTCGCGCTGCTCGCCTCCCCCGCGGCGGCACAGTCGCCCGACAAGATCCTGAATTCGTCATACGACATCGCGCGCGAGCTCTTCGCCGACGTCAATGCCGCCTTCGTTCCGCACTACGAGAGCGAGACCGGGCAGACCGTTACGGTCGACCAGTCGCATGCCGGCTCGTCCACCCAGGCGCGCGCCATCATCGAGGGCCTGCAGGCGGACGTCGTCACCTTCAACCAGGTGACCGATATTGCCGCCCTCGTCGATGCCGGCGCCGTCTCGGCCGACTGGCAGCAGGAGTTCCCCAACCAGGCATCCCCGTACTACTCGCTGCCGGCCTTCCTGGTGCGAGAGGGGAATCCGAAGAACATCCAGGACTGGTCGGATCTCGTCCGCGACGACGTCCAGGTCGTGTTCCCCAACCCGAAGACCTCGGGCAACGCGCGCTACACCTATCTCGCCGCCACCGCCTATGCCCGCGAGGCGTTCGACGGGGACGAGGAACAGGTTCGCACGTTCATCGAGAAGCTGTTCGGCAACGTGCCGGTGTTCGACACGGGCGGCCGCGCCGCCACGACCACCTTCGTCGAGCGGCAGATCGGCGACGTGCTGATCACCTTCGAGGCGGAGGTGCAGGGCATCGCGAGGGAATTCGGCGAGGACCGGTTCGACATCGTCGTGCCGTCGGTCAGCATCCTCGCGGAGTTCCCGGTTGCGATCGTCGACCGCGTCGTCGACCAGCGCGGCTCGCGCGACCTCGCCAAGGCCTACCTCGATTTCCTCTACACGCCGGAAGGCCAGAGGATCGTCGCCGAACATGGCAACCGGGTGCAGGACGAAGCGGTCGCTTCCGAGTTCGCCGACCGTTTCCCCGAGGTTCGGCTGGTGACGGTCGAGGACGTCTTCGGTGGCTGGAAGCAGGCGACCGCGGATCACTTCGCCGCCGGCGCGCTGGTCGACCAGATCTACGGCAACCGCTGACCGGCCAAGGCTTCCGCCTTCGCTTCTCCGGGAAAGCCGGCAGCACCGCATCAGCGTGCGGGCTGCCGGCGACCGATCAACACGACGTTGCCGTCCGCGAGCCCGATCTCGCGGCGGCACCTCGCTCTCCGGACCGGGTGCCGTAGATCCCGGCACTCTCCGACGAACGACAACCGAAGGACTGCCACTTTGCGACGACGTGTGCTGCCGGGGCTTCCGCTGTCGCTCGGGCTGACCCTGTTCTATGTCGGGCTGATCATCCTGCTGCCGATCGGGGCGCTGGTCTACAAGGCCGCCAGCCTCGGGCCCGTCGCGTACTGGGAGATCGTGTCGTCGCCGCGCGCCGTCGCCAGCTACCGGGTGACCGGGCTGTCCGCCCTCGGTGCCACCGTGTTCAACCTGTTCTTCGGCTTTGCGCTAGCCTGGGTTCTCGTGCGCTACCGCTTTCCCGGACGCCGACTGGTGGACGCGATCGTCGACCTTCCCTTCGCGCTCCCCACCGCCGTGGCCGGGATCGCACTCACCTCCCTGTTCGCCGCGAACGGGTGGTTCGGCAGCGCCCTCGCCCAGATCGGCATCCAGGTTGCCTACACGCCGCTCGGCATCATGGTAGCCATGGCGTTCACCAGCCTGCCGTTCATCGTCCGGACGGTGCAGCCGGTGCTGGAGGATCTCGACCCGGCGCTCGAGGAAGGGGCGCAGTCGCTCGGCGCCAGCGATCTGTCGATCTTCCTGCGGATCATCCTGCCGCTGCTCGGTCCGGCGCTGCTGGCCGGCGTGTCGCTCTCCTTCGCGCGAAGCCTCGGCGAGTTCGGGGCGATCATCTTCATCGCCGGCAATTTGCCGAACCAGACCGAGATCACCGCGCTCCTCACCTTCATCCGGCTGCAGGAATACGACTACCAGGGCGCCGCGGCCATCGCTTCGGTGCTGCTGTTCACCGCCTTCGTCATGCTGGCCGTCACCAACATCCTGCAGGCCCGCGGCCTGCGCTACACGCAGAAGGGCTGACGAGATGGCCGCTTCGCGCCCCAGCCGCCCGCCGCGGGTCGGCGATCAGCCGCTCTTTCGCCGCAGCCTGATCGCGATCGTCCTGCTGCTGGGCGCCGCGCTGGTCGTGGCGCCGCTCGTGGTGATCGGCGTGCGCGCCTTCTCCGCAGGCCTCGACGCCTTCGCCCGGACCATCACCGATCCCGACACCCGTCACGCGATCGGGCTCACCGTCATCACGGCGCTGATCGCGGTGCCGATCAACACGATCTTCGGTGTCGCGGCAGCCTGGTCGATCACCAAGTTCGAGTTCTTCGGCCGGCGCCTGCTCCTCGTCATCATCGAGATCCCGTTCTCGGTCTCGCCCATCGTCGCGGGCGTCGCCTATCTCTTCGTCTATGGCCTGCAGGGCGTTTTCGGCCCGACGCTGCAATCGGCCAACGTGCAGATCCTGTTCGCCCTGCCCGGCATCGTGCTCGCCTCGATGTTCGTGACCGCCCCCTTCGTCGCGCGCGAGCTCATCCCGCTGATGCAGGCGCAGGGGCGAGATCTGGAGGAGGCCGCCACCTCGCTCGGCGCGTCCGGCTGGCGAACCTTCCTGTCGGTGACCCTGCCCAACGTCAAATGGGCGCTGCTCTATGGCGTCATTCTCTGCAACGCCCGCGTCATGGGGGAGTTCGGCGCGGTGTCGGTGGTCTCGGGCAACATAAGGGGCCAGACCAACACGCTGCCGCTCCACATCGAGCTGCTCTACAACGACTACGACACGACCGGCGCGTTCGCCGCCGCCTCGATCCTCGCGGTGCTGGCGCTCGTCACGCTCGTCGCCAAGGTGGCGCTCGAGCGGAAGGGGGCCGGGCGCGTCCCCTCGCCCGCACCCACCGTTACACCCGTGGAGGTCACGCGATGAAGATACGCCTCGAACAGGTGGTGAAGACCTTCGAAACCTTCCGGGCCGTCCGCGAGGTCTCGCTGGAGATCGAGAGCGGCGAACTCCTGGCGCTGCTCGGGCCCTCCGGCTCCGGCAAGACGACGATCCTGCGGATGGTCGCCGGGCTCGAGTTTCCCGATTCCGGCCGCATCCTGTTCGGCGACACGGACGCCACGGCCATTCCGGTGCGCGACCGCGGCGTCGGCTTCGTCTTCCAGCACTACGCCCTGTTCCCGCACATGACGGTCGGCGAGAACATCGCCTTCGGGATGAAGGTCTCGCGGGTGAAGCGCCCGCGGGCGGCCATCGCCTCGCGGGTCGACGAGCTCCTGCGGCTGGTGCGGCTCGACGGGCTCGGCGACCGCTTCCCGGCGCAGATCTCCGGCGGGCAGCGCCAGCGGGTCGCGCTGGCGCGCGCCCTCGCCGTCGATCCGAAGGTGCTGCTGCTCGACGAGCCGTTCGGCGCCCTCGACGCCAACGTTCGCCGCGACCTGCGCCGCTGGCTCCGCGAGATCCACGACGAGCTCGGCATCACCACGCTGTTCGTGACCCACGATCAGGAGGAGGCGCTCGACCTTGCCGACCGGGTCGTCATCCTCAACGAGGGGAAGATCGTCCAGCAGGGAACTCCCGAGGACGTGTGCCGGGGCCCGGCCAACGGCTTCGTGATGCGCTTCCTCGGCGATACGATGCGCTTTCCCGCTTCGGTGCAGGACGGCGTGGCCCGGGTCGGATCGGTGCAGGTCGCCGCCCCCGGCGTGCCGGACGGTGCCGCCGAGATGTATCTGCGGCCGCGCTCGCTGGAATGGGCGCCGTCGCGGGACGGGATCGAGGCGCGTGTTCTGCGCGTCCTCGACCGGCCGGACGGCCGCCGGATCCTCGCCGAGACGGGCCTCGGGGAGCCCATCGAGTTCGACGTCGCGCCGGATGTCGCGGTGCGTGCGCAGGATCTCGGCACCGTCGCCGTCCGCAACCCGACGTTCTTCCCGCTGCCCTGATCGGGGCTTGGACAAGCCGCCGCCTGCCTCGATGGCAGGCCAGCCGGCTTGCCTCGCCCGCCCGCGGCTTGTACCCGGGGTGGAACATCGAACTGCAGGGCATGCGCCCTGCGCTGCAGCGACGCCAAACTGGAAAGGCCTGTCCATGGATCTCGAGCTCAACGGCAAGCGCGCCCTCGTCCTCGCCTCGTCCCGCGGCCTGGGGCTTGGCATCGCCGAGGCTCTGGCGGCGGAAGGCGCGAATGTCCTCCTCTGCGGGCGTAGCAGCGACAAGCTCGCCGCCAATTGCGAGGCGATCAACGCCAGAGGGGTCGGCAAGGCGGATTACGTCGTGGCCGATCTGGCCGCACCGGACTTCGCGGCGACGCTGCATCAGGCGGCGCTCGACCGGCTCGGCGGGATCGACATCCTGGTGAACAATACGGGCGGCCCGCCTCCCGGCGGTGCCGTGGGCATGGACGTGGCCGTCCTGGACAAGCAGTTCCAGATGATGGTGCACCAGGTCATCGACCTGACCAACCGCGTCCTGCCGTCGATGCAGGAAGCGGGCTGGGGCCGGATCCTGACGATCGCCTCGTCGGGCGTCGTCCAGCCGATCCCCAATCTCGCTCTGTCGAACACGCTGCGCTCGGCGCTGGTCGGATGGTCCAAGTCCCTGGCGAACGAGGTCGCGGCGGACGGCGTCTGCGTCAACATGCTGCTGCCCGGCCGGATCCACACGGAGCGCGTCGACGAACTCGATGCCGCCAATTCGAAGAAGACCGGCAAGCCGGTCGACGACGTCCGCGAGGCCGCGCGCACGGCGATCCCGGCAAGGCGCTACGGCGACGTCAAGGAATTCGCCGCCGTCGCCGCTTTCCTGGTTTCGGGGCCTGCGAGCTACGTGACCGGCTCGGTCGTGCGCTGCGACGGCGGCGCCGTCCGGTCCGTCTGATTGCAGCGGGGTCGGCCGCCCGCCGACCCCGCGCCACCCCGCCGGCCGGCGAAGGAGCCGAAGCGATGCGCCCCAAGGAAGCCGAGCACCCGTTCTACCGGCCGCTCTGGGTCAGGATCGCGATCACCGCCGCCGTGATCGGCTGGTCGATCCTCGAATGGGTCAATGACGAGCCCATCTGGAGCGCCCTCACGGCGGCCATCGCGGCATGGGCGATCTGGATGTTCTTCATCACCTACGATCCGGACGCACCCCGCGGCGAGGCGAAGCCAAACGAGCGACCGGCCGATCAGGACGAGGACTGACCGGCGTCTTCGGCAACGTCCCGCCGCGCCGTGCTCCTCGCCAGCGCCGACAGGAGGTCGGTGCGGGTCACGATCCCCACGATCCGCCGCCCTTCCATGACGGGCACGGCTTCGTTCCCGCCGTCGGAGAGGAGCGGCAGCAGGGATGCCGCTTGCATGCCGGCCGTCACCGACGGCAGTCCGGTCGACATGACGTCGGCTGCACGGGGAAGATCCTGCGCTTGTTCGCGCCGCAGCGAAGACACCGCAGCCCCCAAGCCCTTTCGGTTGCGCAGTGTATCGCGCCTCGCCCGGCGGATCAGGTCGAGCTGAAAGACCACGCCCAGCAGTATGTCGCCTTCCTGCACCACCGGGATCGAGCTGAATCCGTGCTTGCGGAAGAGTTCGGCGACCCGGGCGGCCCGCGCATCGGGCCGAACCGTGACGAGATCGCGGGACATGATCGCCCCGCACGTCATCTCGCGCAGTGCGTGGCCGGCAGCGACCTGTTCGGCAGCGGCGATCAGGCGGGCCAGATCCTCGACGCCCAGATTCGCCGATTGCCGATACTCG
The DNA here is from genome assembly GCA_036252795.1 of Aurantimonas sp. Lineage (GTDB taxonomy): Bacteria > Pseudomonadota > Alphaproteobacteria > Rhizobiales > Rhizobiaceae > Aurantimonas. The sequence goes on from DASYHY010000234.1 coordinate 7,309, forward strand.
GCGAGGATGCCGGCGAGTTCCTCCGGCGACAGGCCCAGACGTCGTTGCGGTGCCTTGTCGTCCGTCGCGTGCGGCCCGGCATCCTGCGGCTGGCGGAACGGATAGACACGCCCGTTGACGCGGTGCCAGAGGATGGCCAGCAGGACCAGGGCCGTCGTGCCCAGGAACACCGGACCGATCACGAAGCGGAAGCCGAGCGCGTCGATCATGACCGGGTTGAGCGCGGCGGTCAGCGCCACCGCGCCACCCGGCGGATGGAGTGCACGCGCCAGCAGCATGCCGCCGACCGACAGTCCGACGGCCGCACCGATGACCAGCGCCGGGTTCCGCGTCACCTGGTAGACGACATAGGCCGCGAAAGCCGAGATGCTGTTGCCCACGATCGCGGACCAGGGCTGCGCGAGCGGGCTGTTGGGCAGCGCGAACACGATCACGGCGGTCGCGCCCATGGGCTCGATCAGGTAGAGGCCGCCGGCAAGAGGCGCGCCGGAGCCGTGGATGGCTGCCGCCGCCAGGAGCAGTGCCAGGCCCGCGCCGCCGGCGCCCATCCCGATTTCCCACCAGGATGCCGGCCCGATGACCGGCCCCAGGGATCGCAACGTCCGATTGACGCGGCCCGGAGGAACGCCTGTCCTGTAAGGACTCGATCTGCCGGCCATGGCCTCAGATCACGCCAAGCATGCGCATCGCCTCGGCCACTCGGACGAAGCCGGCGATGTTGGCTCCCAGCACATAGTTGCCTGGTGCGCCGTACTCCTCTGCCGTCTCGTGGCAGGTGTCGTGGATGTTGCGCATGATGTTCGCCAACCGCCCTTCGGTCTGCTCGAAGGACCAGCTGTCGCGGCTCGCGTTCTGCTGCATCTCCAGCGCGGACGTTGCCACCCCGCCGGCGTTCGCCGCCTTCCCGGGAGCGAACATGACATCGGCATCCTGGAACACCTTGATGGCTTCCGGCGTCGAGGGCATGTTCGCCCCCTCGCCCACCGCGAGCACTCCGTTCCTGACCAGGGTCCGCGCGTCCTTGCCGGAAAGCTCGTTCTGCGTGGCCGAGGGCATGGCAACCTCGCAGGGCACGTCCCAGATCGATCCCTTGTCGCAGGGGACGAAGTGCACGCCATTGCCCTTGCGACGCGCGTATTCCCTTATGCGCTCGCGCCGCACATCCTTGATTTCCTTGAGCAATTCGAGCTCGATGCCGCTCTCGTCGATCACGTGTCCGCTGGAATCGGAGCAGGCGACGACCGTGCCGCCGAAGGACTGCACCTTCTCGATCGAATAGATCGCTACGTTGCCGGATCCAGACACGACGACCCTCCGACCGTCGAAGTCCATGCCCTTCGTCTGCAGCATCGCGCGCACAAAGTAGGTGTTGCCGTAGCCGGTCGCCTCGGTCCGGGCGCGCGATCCGCCGTAAGCCAGCGCCTTGCCGGTGAACACGCCGGCCTCGTAGCGGTTTGTCAGGCGCTTGTATTGGCCGAACATGTACCCGATCTCGCGGCCACCGACACCGATATCGCCGGCGGGCACGTCCGTCTGCTCGCCGAGATGCCGGTGCAATTCGGTCATCAATGACTGGCAGAAGCGCATGATCTCGCCGTCTGAACGGCCCTTGGGATCGAAATCCGATCCGCCCTTGCCGCCTCCGATCGGTAGCCCGGTGAGCGCGTTCTTGAAGGTCTGCTCGAAGCCGAGGAACTTGATGATGCCGACGTTCACGGATGGGTGGAACCGCAGCCCGCCCTTGTAAGGACCCAGCGCGGAGTTGAACTGCACCCGGAAGCCCCGGTTGATCTGCACCTGCCCGCTGTCATCGACCCAGGGCACGCGGAAGATGATCTGTCGCTCTGGTTCGCAGATCCGTTCGATCAATGCCTGGTCTAGATAATGCGGGTGCTTGGCCACGACTTTGCCCAGACTTTCCAGCACTTCGTGCACAGCTTGGTGGAATTCGGTTTCTCCTGCATTGCGCCGGATAACTTCGGCAAGGATCGGCTGGAGCTTTTCGTCGATGCTGTTCATTTCGGACTTTCGATGGAAGGAGCTTCGCTCACTTCCCGCTCGTTTAGCCCAAGGATTGTGCAGCAGGAACCTCATTCTGCATCAGATTGCCCGGAACCCTGACCATCGACGGAGAGACCGCCCAGGGAACGGGCATGGGGCTCATTTTGTGAGCAGCCGCTCGTAATCGGAAACCAGCAGGTGCAGCGGCGCCTCGTCCTCCTCGATCGTCGAGAACCGTCCGATCGGCTCGCGAAAGACATTGTCGGTGAGATCGTCGTTGACGGTCGAGACCTCGCCGATCAGGACGTCGGCGCCCTCGCCCCAAAAGGCATGCCAGACGCCCGGCAGCAGCGTGACGCTTTCGCCTGTATCGAGCGCCAGCAAGCCGCCCGCCGGCAGGGTGCGCGGGACGCCGTCGGTCGTCACCGAGACCTCGGCCTCCGCATCCGGATCACCCGCTGCGTCCGACATGAACAGTTCCAGCACTAGCTTTCCGCCGCCGCGATTGATGATGTCCTCCGCCTTCACCACGTGGCGATGCATTGGCGACAGCTGGTCCTTACGGCTGATCATGATCTTTTCGGCGTAGAGCATGCCGCGACCGCGGGCGAGATCCCCGGCCATGCCGTTGCGCACGGTGACGAGGAACAGGCCGAGTTCGTCGAAGCGCTCCTGGCCGTAGTCGGTGATGTCCCAGCCGAGGCGGCCATCGATCACAGCGGCCAGTTCCCCCCGTCGTCTCTGCATCTCGGCAGGATCGAAGTAAGCGAAGGGCGGCAGCAGATAGCCGAAGGAGCGGATGAAGGAGTCGCCTTCCCGCAGGATCTCGTTGACACGCGAACGCTTCATGGCCGCAGTTCTCCCCATCTGCCCGCGAGGGCACGGCGGCGTTGCGACGCCGCCGTGGCGAACATGGCAAGGGCTGCTCTGTCTGTCGAGGCGAGCGCCTGGAAGCGCCCTACAGCGGCGACGGCTGGGTCGGCAGTTCCGAGGGCGGGATGACCGGCGTCGTGCCCGGATCGGGATCGGGTGCCGGCGCCTCGATCCCGATGTCGCCCGTCGTCGGTGGGGTGAGCACGCTGCCGCACTCTTCCAGCTGCCTTGTCAGGTCGTCCGGTCCGGTCGTGCCGGCGCTGGGAGCCGCACCCGGCTCGCATGGCTCAATTTCGGACGCGGTGTCCGGGACCTCGAGATCCGGTGCCGGAATCTCGGGCGGCGCATCCGGCAGGGTCTGGCTCTGGGCGAAGGCAGGGCCGGCCGCCAGGGAGAGGCACAGGGCCGCGAGCGGCACGGACAGGCGAAGGGTCATGACGGCTCCTCCAGGAAGTCGGCCGCAAGAGCGGCGCGATCGCGCCGAATCGCCGACGCTCTGTCAAGGCAAACGCTCTGACGGCGACGAAGCTCCCTCGCGCAAGTCGATGAACCTTCATTTGTTTCCGGCATCGCGGCAAACCGCCGCCGCATCGCGCGCGATCACGGCCTCCTCGTCCGTCGGCACGACCAGCACGTCGATGCGGCTGCCCTCGGCGCTGATCCGCATCGCGCCGGCGTCGTTGGCGGCCAGATTGAACGAGAGGCCCAGGAAGGCGAGCCGCCGGCAGATCGCCACGCGGACCAAGGGCTGATGCTCTCCGATCCCGCCGGTGAAGACCAGCCGGTCGAGCCCTTCGAGGCTCGTCGCCATCACCGCGATCTGCTGGGCGGCCCGGAGGACGAAAAGCGCGACCGCATCCTTCGCCGCGACGCTGTCGTCGGCGAGAAGATCGCGCATGTCGCTCGACCGGCCGGAGACGCCCAACAGGCCAGAGCGCCGGTAGAGGATGTCTTCGAGCTCGTCCGCGCCATAGCCATGTTCGCGTAACAGATAGACGAGGATGCCAGGATCCAGCGCGCCGGGGCGGGTGCCCATCAGCAGCCCGTCAAGCACCGAGAACCCCATGGTCGTATCGACGCTCCGTCCATCCTTCAGGGCGCAGAGGCTGGCGCCGTTGCCGAGATGGGCGATGACGGTTCGAAGGCCCCGGCTGCCCGGCTCCAGCGCTTCCAGGCGCTGGGCAATGTAGTCGTAGGATAGCCCGTGAAACCCGTAGCGGCGGATGCCCTCCGCCTCCAGCGCGCGAGGCAGGCCGTAGCGCGAGGCCGGGCCGGTCAACGTCCGGTGGAAGGCCGTATCGAACGACGCGGTCTGCCGCAGCTTCGGGCGGATCGCCGCCAGCGTGCGGATCGGCGCGAGGCAGCGCGGCTGGTGCAGCGGCGCCAGCTTCGTCAGTGCCTCGATGGCAGCGATGCGGTCCGGGGTCAGGATCACCGGATCGGCGAACTCGGCGCCGCCATGGACGACGCGATGACCGATTGCGAGGAGGCCCTCGGGCCCGCTCGCAATCTGCGCCCAATCCACGAGCCGGGCAAGCGCCGGCGCCATGTCGTCCGGTCCGGCGGCGAGCGTCTCGTCGAGGTCCGGCGTCTCCCCTGACCCGTTGGCAGACAGGTGCCAGGCTCCGGCTTCCGCCCTCACCTGCCCCCGCGCCAGCGCCAGCGGCAGTTCAGCAGCCGCGGCAAGGCGGTGCAGCCCGAACTTGACGCTGGACGAGCCGGCATTGAGGCTGAGGACGCAGCCGGCCATCAGCCGGCCGCCCGGTCGAGCAGCGCCCCGTCAGTCGCCGGCATCGGCTGCCGTCGCGTAGGGCCAGCCCCAGTCCCGGATCTCGGGCATGTCGACGCCCTCCTCGACGACGTAGGCGCGGTGCGCGTCAAGCCGCTCCTCGAAATGACGGATTGCCGCGCGTCCCTCCTCGCCGCCTTCGTCCGGCAGGCGGCGCACGGCCGCGATGGCCAGATGGAAGCGGTCCAGTTCGTTCAGCACCGTCATGTCGAAGGGCGTCGTGGTCGTGCCCTCCTCCTGATAGCCGTGGACGTGGATGTTCTCGTGGTTGGCGCGCCGGTAGGTCAGCCGGTGGATGAGATACGGATAGCCGTGATAGGCGAAGATCACCGGCCTGTCGGTGGTGAACAGCGCGTCGAAACCGGCGTCGGCGATGCCGTGCGGGTGGCGGTCCTGCGGCTGCAGGGCCATCAGGTCGACGACGTTGACGAAGCGGATGCGCAGCTTCGGCAGGCTCCGGCGCAACAGGTCCACCGCCGCCAGCGCCTCGATGGTGGGAACGTCCCCGGCGGCCGCGAAGACCACGTCCGGCGTCTCGCCGTCGGACACGTTGCAGGCGAAGGGCCACGTCCCGATGCCCGCCTCGCAATGGCGCCTGGCCTCTTCCATGGTCAGCCATTGCGGCGCCGGCGCCTTGCCCGCGACGATGACGTTGACCCGGTCGTAGGTGGCGAGACAGTGGTCGGCGACGCAGAGCAGCGTGTTGGCGTCCGGCGGGAAATACAGCCGGACGACGTCGGCCTTCTTGTTGGCGACGAGGTCGACGAAGCCCGGGTCCTGGTGGCTGAAGCCGTTGTGGTCCTGTTGCCAGACATGGGAACTGAGGAGATAGTTCAGCGAGGCGATCGGCGCCCGCCATTCCAGTTCCCGCGAGACCTTCAGCCATTTGGCGTGCTGGTTGAACATCGAGTCGACGATGTGGACGAAGGACTCGTAGCAGGCGAACAGGCCGTGCCGCCCGGTCAGCAGATAGCCCTCCAGCCAGCCCTGGCAGATGTTCTCGCTGAGGATCTCCATGACCCGCCCCTCGTCCGCGAGGTGCACGTCGTAGGGCTCGATCCGGTCCATCCAGGCGCGCTCGGTCACGTCGAACACCGCGTCCAGCCGGTTCGAGGAGGCCTCGTCCGGGCTGATCAGGCGGAAATTGCGCGCCGCTTCGTTGCGCACCATCACGTCCCGCAGATAGGCGCCGAGCACCCGCGTCGCCTCGCCGCGCGCGCCGCCCGGCGACGGCACGTCCACCGCATGATCGTCGACGGGCGGCAGATCGAGCGCGACCCGCAACCTGCCGCCGTTGGCCGCCGGGTTGGCGCCCATGCGGCGGTCGCCTTCGGGAACGAGCGCCGCCAGTTCGGGCAGCAGGCTGCCATCATCCGCGAAGAGTTCCTGCGGCCGGTACGAGCGCAGCCATTCCTCCAGGATCCGGCGGTGGTCGGCATTGTCGTGGACGCCGGCCACCGGCACCTGGTGGGAACGCCAGAAATTCTCGACCATCTTGCCGTCGACCACGTCCGGTCCGGTCCAGCCCTTGGGCGAGCGCAGGACGATCATCGGCCAGCGTGGCCGCTCGTTGTCGCCGCCTGATCGGGCAGCCTTCTGGATCGCGGCGATACGGTCGAAGGCCTCGTCGCAGGCCGTCGCCATCAGGCGGTGCATCGCCGCCGGATCGCTGCCCTCGACGAAGATCGGCTCATGGCCGTAGCCGACCAGCAGCGATCGCAGTTCCTCGGCGGGCATGCGCGCCAGGACCGTCGGATTGGCGATCTTGTAGCCGTTGAGGTGGAGGATCGGCAGCACCGCCCCGTCGACGCGCGGATTGAGGAACTTGTTGGAATGCCAGGAGGCTGCGAGCGCGCCGGTCTCGGCCTCGCCGTCGCCGATGACGCAGGCCGCGACGAGATCGGGGGAGTCGAATACCGCGCCATAGGCGTGCGCCAGCGCGTAGCCGAGTTCGCCCCCCTCGTGAATGGAGCCCGGCGTCTCGGGGGCCGCGTGGCTCGGAATGCCGCCGGGAAAGGAGAACTGCCGGAACAGCTTGCGCATTCCCGCAGCGTTCTGCGGCACATCCGGATAGATCTCGCTGTAGCTCCCCTCCAGCCAGGTATTGGCGACCATGCCGGGTCCGCCATGGCCGGGGCCGCAGACATAGAGAACCGACAGGTCGCGGTCGCGGATGATCCGGTTGAGATGAACGTAGACGAAGTTCAGCCCGGGGGTCGTGCCCCAATGGCCGAGCAGCCGCTTCTTGACGTGGGCCACCTCCAGCGGCTCGCGCAGCAGCGGGTTGTCGAGGAGGTAGATCTGCCCGACCGAGAGATAGTTGGCGGCGCGCCAGTAGCGGTCGACGAGCTCGAAATCATGATCGGTCATGGGCAGGATGTCTCCGTCTCTGGCTGCGGGCGGTCCGCTCCGGCGGGCGATCGGGGTTCGCCGCGGCCGTGCCCCCGGGGGCGGATCGCGACGCGGCTGGCTCTGCATGCAGCGCTAACCTTGCGATCACCACCCCGGCGTTGATCTGGATCACACCGGGACTGCATCAACCGCGCCGAGGGCGATCGGCCGGTCGCCGGGCACGGCGCCGGCGCACCGGGCCCCGTTGACGCAGATCAAGGCGCGGCCGGGCTGGTTCGCCAATGGTCGGCAAGATCGCGAAGGCGTCGAACGAAGGCTGCGACGACGCCGATGTCACGGAGGGCACGCCGCCATGGACGCAGTCTTGCATCTGTCCCTCCCCGTCTTGCTGTTCGCCCTGTCGCTCGCCGCTCTCGCGGTGGTGACGGAAGGCGGGCGCCGCAGGCCGCGCCCCGTCCCGATCGGGATCAGGCGCACGAAACCGGGGCGGGAGGGCTGAACCCATGGATCTGGAACTCGCTCCCTTCGCGCTGCAGTCGGTGCCGCGCTACACGTCCTATCCGACGGCCGCCGAATTCACGCCGTCGGTCGGCGCCGAGCAGCACGCGCACTGGCTGAGCCGGATCGACCCGGACGAGGCGGTGTCGCTCTACCTCCACATCCCCTACTGCCGGGATCTCTGCCACTATTGCGGGTGCCATACCAAGGCGACTCGCCGCGACAGTGTCGTCTCGCTCTACCGGCAAAGCCTGGAGGCGGAGATCCGCCTCGTCGCGCGGCACCTGCCCGGGCGGTTGAAGGCGGCCCGGATCGCCTGGGGCGGCGGCACACCCTCCATCCTCGGCGCTGGCGGCCTCGCCTCGGTCCTCGACGTGCTCGGCGAGGCGTTCGATCTCGGCCAGTTGGACGAGCACGCGATCGAGCTGGACCCGCGCTATGTCGACGCGGACCTGGCGCATCATCTGGCGAAGCTCGGCGTCACGCGAGTCAGTCTCGGCGTCCAGGACCTCGATCCCGACGTCCAGAAGGCGATCGGCCGGATCCAGCCCGAGACCATCGTGGCCGAGGCCGTCGACCACCTGCGGGCGGCGGGCATCGCGGGGCTCAACATCGACCTGATCTACGGCCTGCCTTACCAGACGGAGGCTTCGGTCCGCGCCACCTGCCGCCGTGTCGCCGCGCTCGGGCCGGACCGCGTCGCCTGTTTCGGCTACGCCCATCTGCCGCAGCGCAAGGCGAACCAGCGGCTGATCGACGAGACCGCCCTGCCCGGCACGATGGAGCGCTTCCGGCAGGCGGCGGCGGTGGCGGAAGTCTTCTGCGGGCGCGGTTACCAGGCGGTTGGCCTCGATCACTATGCCCGGCTCTGCGACAATCTCGCGGTCGCGGCGCGGCAGCGGCGCCTGCGCCGCAACTTCCAGGGCTACACCGACGATGACCGCCGCACCCTGATCGGGCTCGGGGCTTCGGCCGTCTCGCATTTCGAGGACGGCTTCGCGCAGTCGACGGCGCCCGTCGGGGACTATCACCGCAGCATCGCCGAAGGCATTCTGCCGACGGCCCGCGGCATCGCCGTCGGCCCCCGCACGCGGCAGCGGGCGCTCGTCATCGAGCGGCTGATGTACGACTTCCGCATCGATCTCGACGAGGTCGGCGGGATCGTCCGCTACGGCGACGTGGCGGAGAGGCTGCATCCGTATGAAGCCGCAGGACTGGTCTCGCTCCAGGGCAGCACGCTGCGGATGACGGCCAAGGGCCGCCCGTTCGTCAGGCTCATCGCCGCCCTGTTCGACGAGGCGCGCGGCGAGAACGACGCGTCCTTCAGCCGCGCGATCTGACGGCTGTCCGCAGACGGCGATTCGACTTAACGCAATCATAACCGCCGCCGCCGACAATGGGCCACGGCAGGCCATATCCGGGCTCTGCCTGCGCATTGTCAGGCAGCGATCGCTCGTTCCGTGCCCAACTCCCTTTCCCCTTCCCGGCGGCATCGCCTCGTCCTCGCGCTGAATGTCGCGGCGGCGTTGCTGGTGCTCGTCGCCATCGCCACGGTACCCAGGGGCGACAGGGTTCTCGTCCTCGTCGACCCGTGGAGCGAGCCGCACCGCGTGGTGTCAGTCATCCGCGACGCCGGCGGCACGCTGGTCTCCAGCGGACGCCTTCCGTGGCTCGCCATTGCAGACGGTGCGTCGCCGGATTTCGTGTCACGGCTGATGTCAGCCGGGGCTGTCTTCGTTCTCGACGGCGGCTTCGGTGCCGCCTGTCTCCGCAAGGTTTTCGATCGATGAACAGTCTTACCGATCTCCGCGAGCGGGGCGGCAAGGGCATCGTCCTGCTCCTCTGGGTGAACCTTGCGCTTATCGTGGCGCGCGCGGTCTGGGGCACCGATGCGAGCGTCGTGGTGCTGGTCGGCGGTGGCGTCGTCGTCACACTGGCGGCGACCGCGAGCTGGCTGAGCGACCGGACCGGCGCCACCACGCGCACCGTCACTGGCCTGGCGCACGGCGTTCTCGTCGCCTTGCTGGTCTACGGCTTCACCGGCTCGTCGCTGCAGATCGACATGCACATGTACTTCTTCGCGACGTTGGCGATCTGCGCCGCCTGGGTCGACTGGCGGCCGATCGCATCCTTCTCCCCTTTACGGCCGTCCACCATCTGCTGCTCTACGCGCTGCTTCCCGCCGCCGTGTTCACCGGAGAGGCGACCTTCACGCGGGTCCTCCTCCACGCGGTGATCCTGGTACTGGAGGCCGGCGTGCTGCTGGCGCTGACCACCACGCTGCTGAAAGCTTTCGCGGCGAGCGACGCAGCGGTCACGCAGGCGAACGCCGCCGAGCGCGAGGCGCAGCGCATGACGGCCGCGGCGTCCGAAGCCCATGCCAGCAACGACGCGATGCGGGCAGAGCGCGAAGCCGAAGCGGAAACCGTCACCCAGTCCCTGAAGGAGTTCGTCCACGACATCGAGAGCGGTTTCGACCGCCTGTCCAACGGCGACCTGACGGTTCGGCTGGAGCGGCCGGTCGCCGCCGAGTACGAGAGCATACGCGCGCTCTTCAACGACGCGGTCGCCAGGCTCGAAGCTGCCTTCGGCTCGGTGGTGGGCTCCGTCACGGCGATCCGCAACGGCCTTTCGGAAATCTCGATCGCCTCGCACGATCTGGCGCAGCGCACCGAGCAGCAGGCCGCCAGCCTGGAGCAGACGGTGGCCGCGCTCGGGGAAGTCACGGGGCGTCAAGGATACGGCCGACAGCGCCGATCAAGCCCGGCAACTGGCCGCCACCGCGCAGGCCAGCGCCGAGCGCGGCGGCGTGATCGTCGAGCAGGCGGTCGGCGCGATGGGGCGGATCGAGCACTCGTCGAACCGGATCGGCGCGATCCTCGGGGTAATCGACGAAATCGCCTTCCAGACCAACCTGCTGGCGCTGAACGCCGGCGTCGAGGCGGCCCGGGCCGGGGACGCCGGCAAGGGGTTCGCCGTGGTCGCGCAGGAGGTGCGCGGGCTGGCGCAGCGTTCCGCCGAGGCCGGCCGGGAGATCAAGGCGCTCATCAGCGCCTCGCACGCCGAGGTCGGCCAGGGGGTGGAGCTTGTCACCGCGTCGGGACGCTCGCTGGACGAGATCCTCGGCCGGCTCGGCGAGATGGCCGGCCGCGTGTCGGCGATCGCCGAAAGCGCCCGCGAGCAGGCGACCAGCCTCCGCGAGGTCTCCGGCGCAGCGGAGCAGATGGACAAGGTGACGCAGCAGAACGCCGCGATGGTCGAGGAGACGACCGCCGCGAGCCAGGCCCTGTCGGCAGAGACGGACCAGCTCTCCCGGCTCGTCGGCCGCTTCCGGATTTCGCCCGATGCCGGTGGCGCGGGCCAGGGGGCGACCGTGTCCGCACGGCGGCGCCCGGACGAGAACGCTTCCGCGCAGATCATCCGCCTGAAGGCGGGCGGCGCGGCCCCCGCGGTCGAACCGGCAAACGACGGCTGGCAGGAGTTCTAGCGCCGGCCGGGCGCGGCCCGCCCCCCTGGGCCGCCGCCCCTTACGCAATATCATGTCGCAAGCCCGTGGCCGCTTCTTGCCATCCCGTGTCGGGACCGCTAGGCGGATGGCCAAGCGCGTCCAGATGCCCAGCTTCCAGGCAGGCATCCCGACTGAGCATCACGAAGGCAGACGCCTGACGTCCGGAGGCTTGCATGCCGAAGCCCACTCCCAATCCGCGACTTGCGGCGGTCGATCCGGCGCCCATCGCACGCGCCTTCGGCTGGCGCGATTCCTATGACGGCCGGGTGGGCCCGCTGATCGACTGCAGTCAGGCCGTGCCCGACCATGCCCCCCCTGCCCCGCTGGCCGAGCGGCTGGGTGCCGCGGCGGCGTCCGCGGATGCGGCACGCTACGGAGCCATCCTGGGCGACCAGGCGCTGCGCGACGTCTACGCGACGCATGTCTCGCGCTTCTACGGCGTCGATCTCGGCCCGCAGCGCGTCGCCATCACCGCCGGCTGCAACCAGGCCTTCTTCGCCGCCATGCTGGGCGTCGCCACGGCGGGCGACGCCGTCGTCCTGCCGGTCCCGTGGTATTTCAACCACCAGATGTCGCTCGCCATGACCGGCGTGGAGGCGCGCCTGCTGCCGGTGCGCGAGACAGACGGGTTCCTGCCGACGGCGGAGGGTCTGCGCGCGGTGCTCGACGAGCGCTGCCGCGCATTGGTGCTCGTCAGCCCGAACAATCCCACCGGCGCGGTCTATCCGCCGGCGCTGCTGGCGGAACTGTTCGAAATCTGCGTCGAGCGCGGGCTCTATCTGATCCTCGACGAGACGTACCGGGATTTCCTGCCGTCCGGTTCCGGCCCGTCGCACGACCTCTTCGACCGGCCGGAGGCCGCCGACCATCTCGTCAGCCTCTACAGTTTCTCCAAGGCCTACGCGATCCCGGGCCACCGCCTCGGCGCGATCATTGCCGGCGAGCCGTTCCTGGAGGGGATGCAGAAGGCCATCGACTGCGTGCAGATCTGCCCGCCGCGGCCGGGCCAGGCGGCGCTTGCATGGGCGATCCCGAACATGGCGGAATGGCGGCGCGAGAGCGCCGAGGCCATTGCCGCGCGCGGCGACGCCTTCGCTGCAGCCATCGCGGCGAGCAAGGGCTGGGACGTGGTGCAGCGGGGCGCTTATTTCGCCTATGTCCGGCATCCTTATAAGGGGGTTCCGGCAGAAACCGTCGCCGAGGCGCTGGTGCGCGAACTTGGCATCCTGGTCCTGCCAGGCAGCTTCTTCGGGCCCGACCAGGAAGCCTATCTCAGGGTCGCCTTCGCCAATGTGTCGTCGGAGCGGATCGAGGAGATCGCCCGGCGCCTCGCCATCGGCCTCGACGTGACGGCCCCAGCAGAGACGGAGACGATCCATGGATGACGAAAGACTGGCGGCCCTGCGCCAGCGCTTCGCCGGCGAAAACGAACGTCGCATCTACGATTCCGGCTTCGCGGCCGTCGCCGACCGGCTGTTCGACCCGAAGGGCACCCGCGTCGCGCCCTATGCCGGTCTGCCCACCCTCCTCGACGTGCCGTTTCGTACCGTCGACTGGTCGGCGCCGGATTTCGCCGGCCTCGACGTCGCGCTGATCGGCGCGCCGATGGATCTCGGCGTCACAAACCGTAACGGCAGCCGCTTCGGGCCGCGGGCGATCCGCGCGATGGAGCGCGTCGGCCCCTACAATCACCAGCTCAAGATCATGCCCGCGGCGGACCTTCGCGTCGCGGATATTGGCGACGTGCCGTTCCGCAGCCGGTTCGAACTCGCGACGTCGCACGACGACATCCAGCGCACGGCCGCCGCGATAGCCGGCGCCGGGGTGGTGCCGCTCTTCGTCGGGGGCGACCACTCGATCTCGCTGCCGATCCTGCGGGCGCTCGGGGCGGAACGCCCGGTCGGAATGATCCACATCGACGCCCATTGCGACACGTCCGGCCCGTTCGACGGCTGCAAGTTCCATCACGGTGGACCGTTCCGCCAAGCGGTGCTCGACGGGGTGCTGGATCCGCAACGAACGATCCAGATCGGCATCCGCGGCTCGTCCGAATATCTCTGGGAGTTCTCCTACGAGACCGGGATGACGGTCATCCACGCCGAGGAGATCTCCGATCTCGGCACCGCCGCGATCGTCGAGAAGGCCAAAGCGGTGGTCGGCGACGGTCCCGTCTACGTCTCCTTCGACATCGACAGCCTCGACCCGGCCTTCGCACCCGGCACCGGCACGCCGGAGATCGGCGGCCTGACGACGCGTGAGGCGCTGGCCATCCTGCGCGGGCTTGCCGGGATCGCCATGGTCGGCGGCGACGTGGTCGAGGTGGCCCCGCAATACGACGCGACCACGAACACCGCGCATGCGGGGGCCCAGATGCTGTTCGAACTTCTGAGCCTCATCCCCTTCACGCCGGGCCGTACATAGGCGACGCTTTCCCTCCCTGAAAACCGGAGACACGACCATGACGACGCAACCTCCCTTCAGCATCAACCGCCGGACATTGCTCGCCGGCGCCACCGTCGCGGGCGCGAGCCTGGCCATGCCGTCCCTCCTGCGCGCCCAGGAACGGTCGCTGAAGGTCGGCGTCTATGGCGGCTACTTCAAGGATTCGTTCGACGAGAGCATCTTCCCGGCGTTCACCGAGGCGACCGGCATCGCGGTGGAGAGCGTCGCCGAGCCGACCGGCGAAGCATGGCTGGTGCAGCTGGAGCAGGCGGCGCGCGCCGGGATGGCCCCGGCCGACGTCTCGATGATGTCGCAGGTCGCCATGCGCAAGGGCCTCGCCACCGAACTCTGGGCACCGCTGGACACCGACAAGATCACCCGCGCCGGCGACGTGCTGCCGCCGTTCACGGTCAAATACCCGGATGGCCGCGTCGCTGGCATCGGGGCGGTCGCGTGGTACATCAACCTCGTCACCAACACCGACACCTACCCCAAGGCGCCGGAAAGCTGGGCGGCGTTCTGGGATCCGGCCAACGAAGGCCGGCTCGGGCTGCTCGCGCTCGTCTCGAACTCGTTCCTTCTGGAAGTGACGGCGACCACCTTCTTCGGCGGCACCGACATCCTGTCGACCGACGAGGGCATCCTGCAGGTGATGGACAAGCTCGCCGAGCTGAAGCCGAACGTCCAGCTCTGGTACCGGGACGAGGCGCAGTTCGAACAGGCGCTGAAATCCGGCGAGATCCCGATGGGCCAGTACTATCACGACGTGACGGGCCTTGCGGCGGCGGACGGTTTCCCGGTGCGTTCGACCTTCCCGAAGGAAGGCGGCATCTCCGATTCCGGTTGCTGGGCGGTCTCGAAGGCGTCGGAGAAGCTCGACCTCGCGCTGACCTTCATCGACTACATGACGCAGCCGGAGATCCAGGCCATCCTGGCCCGCAAGGTCGGGACGGCGCCGGTGATCCGGCGGGACCTGCTCGACCTCACCGACGAGGAGTTCGCGGCGGTGTCGTCGGAAATCCCGCCGATCGTCCCGCGCTACGACATCTATGTCGAGAAGGCCGATTGGCTGAACCAGAAATGGACCGAGCTGATCGTCGGCTGACGGCCATCTCGACAAGGATCCGGCGGCGAACGATGGGCCGCCGGACAATCGGCAAGGAACGCATCACGCATGAGCGGGCTTGAACTCGTCAACGTCTCCAAGCGCTACGGCAAGGTCGTCGCGGTCGATGACGCGGTGCTGTCGGTGCCGGCCGGCTCGTTCGTCTGCCTGCTCGGCCCCTCCGGCTGCGGCAAGACGACGTTGATGCGGATGATCGCCGGGCTGGAGACGCCCTCCAGCGGCGACATCCGCTTCGAGGGCGAGACGCTGGGTGACCGGCCGGTGCACAGACGCGATTTCGGCATGGTCTTCCAGTCGCTGGCGCTGTTCCCGCATCTGTCGGTCGGCGACAACATCGCCTACCCGCTGAAGATCCGCGGCCGGGGCAAGGCCGAGCGGGAAGCGCGCGTCGCCGAACTTCTCGACCTCGTGCGCCTGCCGGGCGTGGCGGGCCGCCCGGTGTCGCAGCTTTCCGGCGGGCAGCGCCAGCGCGTCGCCATCGCCCGGGCGCTCGCCGTCTCGCCGAAGCTCTTCCTGCTCGACGAGCCGCTCTCGGCGCTGGACGCCAAGCTGCGCGAGGCGATGCAGGTGGAATTGCGGCAGCTGCAGGAGCGGCTCGGCATCACCACGATCGTCGTCACCCACGATCAGCGCGAGGCGATGACCATGGCCGACACGATCGTCGTCATGAATGGCGGGCGGATCCAGCAGATGGACCGGCCGATCGACATCTACCGCCGCCCCGCCAACGCCTTCGTCGCCGACTTCCTCGGCCAGACCAACCTGCTCAGGGCCGAAGCGGCGGGGGGCGCGGCGGCGGTCGCCGGCGCGCTCGTTCCCGGCCTCGTGCTGCCGGAGGGCCCGGGCAGCGCGGAAATCTCGGTGCGGCCGGAGAACGTCACGATCGAGCCCGAGGGCGAGGCGTCGATCGCCGCCACGGTGGAGTTCGTCCGCGACATGGGATCGAGCGTCGAGGTCTACCTCGCCACGGCGGGCGGCCAGATGATCGCCACGCGCCCTGCCGGCCAGAACCAACTGGCCGTCGGGGACAGGGTCTCGCTCGGCCTCGACCCGGCGGCAATCGTCGTCTTCCCGGCGAGGGACCGGGCGTGAGCCGGGCGGCTTCGGCCGGGGCGCGGCTGCCGCTGGTCTTTCCGGCGCTGATGCTCGTCGCCTTCTTCGTCGTGCCGTTCGGGCTGATGATCGCCGTCTCGTTCTTTCAGCGAGTGCAGGGCGGGTTCTACGAGCCGGTCGTCACCACCGCCAACTACGCCCGCTTCCTCAGCCTGTTCTTCGGGAACATCCTGTTGTTCTCGCTGGGTCTGTCGGCGCTGGTCGCAGCGATCTGCGTCACCGTCGGCGCTCCCTTCACCTATCTTCTGACGCGGCTGAGGCGGCGGTCACAGGTGCCGTGGCTCGTCGCGCTGCTGGCGGTGCTATCGCTGTCGGAGGTGATCATCGGCTTTGCCTGGTCGACGCTGCTCAGCCGCACCGCCGGCGTCTCCAACCTCTTCGTCGCCGTCGGGCTGATGGAGGGACCGACCGCCTGGACGCCGAGCTTGGGCGCGGTCGTGGCCGGCATGGTGTATCAGGCGCTGCCTTATGCCGTGCTGGTCCTCTACCCTTCCGTCTCGCGACTCGACCCGTCGCTTCCGGAAGCGGCCAGGACGCTCGGCGCCTCGCCGATACGCGCCTTCCTGACGGTGGTGCTGCCGGCGTTGCGCACGACGCTGATCGCGACCTTCATCATCGTCTTCGTCTTCGCGCTCGGTGCCTATCTCCTGCCGCAACTGCTTGGCAGGCCGGAACACTGGACGCTGTCGGTGCTGATCACCGACCAGGCGATCTACCAGTCCAACATGCCTTTCGCGGCGGCGATGGCGGTGTTCCTGGTCATCACCAGCCTGCTGCTGGTGCTCCTGACGAGCCTGCTCGGGCGACAGGGACGGCCGGCATGAGCCGGATCCTCGCGCGCCTGTTCCTCGCCGCCGTCGCGCTGTTCCTGGCCGCGCCGCTCGTCGTCATCGCCGGCGTCTCGGTCAACGAGATGCGCCGCCTGACCTTCCCGCCGGTCGGCTTCTCGCTCGCGTGGTACGGCGAGATCTTCACCGACCCGGACTGGCGCGGGGCGCTGACGACCTCCGTGCTCATCGCGCTGGGGGCGGCGACGATCGCCGTGTCGATCGCCCTGCCGATCGCCTATTCGCTGTGGCGCAAGGTCTCGGCCGTCGGCCGGATCATCCAGTCCCTCGGCGTATCGCCCTTCGTCCTGCCGCCGGTGATCACCGCGCTCGGCGCGCTCAGCCTCTGGGCGACGGTCGGTGCCTATGGCGCGTGGTACACGGTGGTCATCAGTCACGCGATCTTCTTCACCAGCCTGCCGCTGGTGACGATCTCGCTCGGCTTCTCGACCATCGATCGCGAGGTCACCGAGGCGGCGCGGACGATGGGCGCCGACGACCGGACGATCCTGACCACGATCGTGCTGCCGATGATCGCCCCCTACATCGTCTCCGGCTTCGCCTTCGCCTTCGTGCTGTCGCTCAACGAATACATCGTCGCCTACATGACCGTCGGCTTCACGCAGGAGACGGTGCCGATCAAGATCTTCAACGCGCTGCGCTACGGCTATACGCCGACCATGGCGAGCGTCTCGATCCTGTTCGTCGCTGTCGCGGTGGCGGTGTTCGGGACCGTCGCCCGGTTCGGCGACCTGCCGAAGCTGCTCGGCGCCTGGCGTGCGGAGGACGAGCGATGAAGGTCGCGGCGTTCCAGCTCGACGCCGCGCTCGGGTCACAGGATGCCCGGCTCGCGGAAATCGAGGCCGGGATGGCAAGGGCAGCCGAGGCTGGCGCCGACCTTGCCGTGTTCCCGGAACTGGCTCCGACGGGCTATGGCGCCGGCGCGGCGATCACCGACGGCGCATCGGCGCCGGCGGAATCGCTCGCGCCCTTGCAGGCTATGGTCGAGCGCCACCGGACAGCCATGGTGATCGGATCCGCCTTCGCCGCAGAAGGCCGGCCGGTCAACGCGGCGGCGGCGCTCCGTCCCGGCATGGCGCCGGCGCTCTATGCCAAGCGGAGGCTCTACGGCGACTACGAGAAGGAGCTGTTCGAAGCCGGGACAGCCGAGCCGCCGATCGTCGACATCGGCGGTCTCGCCTGCGGGATGCTCGTCTGCTTCGACGTCGAGTTTCCCGAACTCGTCCGGGCGCTCGCCCTGCGCGGCGCCGATGCGGTGATCGTGCCCACCGCTCTGCCGCGCAGCGCCGGCGCGCGCTTCATCGCCGAACGACTCGTGCCGGTGCGGGCCTTCGAGAACCAGGTCTTCCTCGTCTATGCCGACCATTGCGGCCGGGACGGGCTGTTCGCCTATCAGGGCCTGTCGAGCATCGTCGCGCCGGATGGCAGCCTGCTCGCCTCCGCCGACGACCAGGCGGCGACGATGCTGCTCGCCGACCTCGACCCGTCGGCCTATGCGGACTGCCGGCTGCAGAACCCCTATCTCGACGAGCTGCGCCAGCGCTGACTTGCACCCGGGCGTGATTGACGCGGGGCCGCGGCCCCTATGTTTAGGCCATTGCGTCTGGCCATCCGAAAGCGTCCATGCCCCTTCCTCCGAAGAAACTCGTCCCGTTCGCAAGGGAGACCCTGCCCTACTGGATCAAGACGCGCGTCGAGATCACCACACTGGTGGCGGCGTTGATCGTCATCAGCGCCATCTGGGCCTTCGTGTCGATCGCCGGCGAGGTGCTGGAGGGCGACGTCCATGGCTTCGACGCCGAGATCCTGCTTTCCCTGCGCAGCGCCGCGGATGCCTCGGACCCAATCGGCCCGCACTGGTTCGAGGAGTTGGGCCGCGACATGACGGCGCTGGGCGGCAACGGCGTGCTCATCATGCTGACCTGCTTCGTCGCGCTCTATCTGTGGCTGACGAACAAGCGCCGCTCGATGTGGCTGGTCCTCGCCGCGATCGTCAGCGGCCTGGTGATGAGCCAGTTGCTCAAATGGGGATTTTCCCGTCCCCGGCCGGACCTCGTCCCCCACAACTCCTATGTCTACACGGCGAGCTTCCCGAGCGGTCACGCGATGATGTCCGCCGTCACCTACCTCACCTTGGGCATCCTCGTCGCGCGGGTGCAGAAGCGCTGGGCGGTCAGGGCGCTGTTCATCGGCGTGGCGGTGTTTCTGACCCTCCTCGTCGGCATCAGCCGGGTGTATCTCGGCGTGCACTGGCCTAGCGACGTGATGGCCGGGTGGACCGCCGGCGCAGCGTGGGCCGTCCTGTGGTGGATGGTGGCGCGATGGCTGGAACGGCGCGGGGCCGTCGAGCCGCAGGAGGATGAGGAAGACGCTCCGGCGGGGCAGCTGCAAAGGCCGTGAGCCCGGCCGCCGACACCATGGCTGCCGCATCTCCCGTCGCGGCCATCACCCGAAGCTTCCGCGCCGACCTGCCTGTGCACGAGCCGCCACAAATGTGACGGCCGGGTTGCGAAGATGCCATCGCTATGGAATTGATCGTGCCTCCTGACGCGGCGTTCCTGACAGTCGACCGCGACGGCGAACAACGG
>DASYHY010000235.1:0-31900 GCA_036252795.1 Aurantimonas sp.
TTCATGCCCCTGTCCCACAACAAGGAACTCAGCCTGCCGCCGCCATTCAGCCTGGTGACGCTTCGCGAGGCGGGTGACGCCTTCGCCCATGCGCAGGCGATCGCGACCAGGGAAGGCGCCGGCACGCTGGTCTGGGCGCGGCGCTTCCACATGGCTGAGTTCGCGCTGGTCCTGGAGCCGGAGGAGCCGCTGGCCACGGCACGGCGCGTCGTCTACGCGGCTGGCAATGCCCTTGCCGACGCGCTCTCGATCCATGCCCCGCCGCAGCAGCCGATCGGGTTCGACTGGCCGGGCGGGTTGCGCGTCGACGGAGCGCTGGTCGGGGGGCTGCGCCTGGCCTGGCCGGCCGAGGCGGCGGAAGATGCGGTCCCGCACTGGATGGTCCTCGGCTGCAGCGTGCGCATGGTGGTGATGCGGGCGGGCGAGCCGGGATTCCGGCCGCTGCTGGGCGGGCTGGACGAGCAAGGATTCGAGGAACTGAGCGCCCCGGCGCTCATCGAAGGCTTCACGCGCTATTTCCTGCGGGAGATGAACGAGTGGAACGCGGAGGGGTTCGGCGCCGTGGAGCGACGCTGGCTGGACCGCGCCGATGAGGAAATGGCGGCCCTGCCGGACGATCGCCTGCTCGCTGAGGCGCTTCAGGTGCCGGCGTGGCTCGATCCCGAGACGGGGGCACCATGGCTTTGAAACTGCCGCGCACGATCCGCCTCGATCCCTCCGACACGTTCGTCTTCGCCCGCGCCGCCGAGCCGGGGGAATGGGCGGTGTCCGGATCGTTCTGCTTCTTCAACGACGACGTCTCGGCGCTCGGCGGCCAGGAGCGCCAGGCGTTCCGCTCCGGCTTCCTCGGTATCACCAGCTTTGCGTGGTCGACGCTCGTGGTGGTGACGCAGGCGAGCGACGCGGACCGCGAGGCGGCGCTGGCCGGGCTCGCCGCGCAGCTCGTCGACCGGCTGGGCGCCCCTGACATGGAAACCGCCCGAGCCGCGGCCGCCGAAGAGATCGCCTTCGCCGCCTCGCTCTGCGACCACCCGGTCAACACGATCCTGGCGGTGCAGCGCTCGCTCGAGCCCGAGGGCATTCGCGAGCGCTTCCGCACGCTGCACAAGCGCGAGGGCCTCGTCGAACACGGCCGCGCCTTCGACATCGTCGTGGAGGACGAGGCCGACTATGTCGAGCACGTCGACCTTCTCGCACTTCGGCAGGACAAGGCATGAGCGATTTCTGGGTTTCGTCGGGCCACCATCTTCTCGACCGCGATGAACATGGCTGGCTGGTGCCCACGGACGCCTTCCTGAAGGCATATTTCGCCCGGCCGGAGTTGATGCCGCCGGACGACGCCTGCGATGCCGAGCGGGCGCTTCACGCCGCGCTCCTCGCCGATCCGCAGCGCGTCGTCTCGCAGGACGAGATCGCCGCCCTGGCCGATGCGGACGCGCGGGAGAACTGGGAGGTAATGCTGGCCTTCCGCGGCCGGTTGCTCGCCAGCCCGACGCTCGAAGCCGCCTATCTCGATCTCGTGCGGGGCGGAATGAGCGGCACGCCGCTGCTGTTCGTGAACCAGCTGACGCAGGTGATCCTGCGCAATGCACTCGAGGGCTGCACCGACGCCTTCGTGCTGCGCTCGGCCGAGCTGTTCTTCCGGCCGCAGCGCAGCAGCGTCCACGAGGGCGCCCTGCTGCTCGCCGACGCGGAAGTGGTGGAACTGCAGGAGGAGAGCCGCCGCAACACGGCGCCGCTGCTGGCGATGTTCAGCGGCCCTGCCGTCAGCGAACTCGACATTCTCGACGCAGACAACGCCGCTTCGTACGGGCATCGGAACGAATCGTTCGATCTGGTGCTGAGCTTCGGCGGCGGGGTCGCCTCGCGCGCGGCGCTCGCGACAGCAATCGAGATCTGGGTTCGCCATCTGCTGGGGGTCGCCGTGACGGTCGAGCCGGTGGCGCAGGCGGAGGAGGCCGACTGGGCCTGGTTCGTCGGCCTAGACGCCGGTTCCATGCGCGTCGGCAATCAGCTGTGGCGCGGCGAGGCGACGCGGGACGAGGATCTGGAGCGGATCATCGGCCTGTTCGCGCTGCGCTTCGACGATCCTGCCGAGGCCTTCCCCTCGATCGGCACCCGGCCGGTCTGGCTGTTCCTGTCGACCACTTCCGACGGCATGGTGCGCATGAAGCCTCAGAACCTGATCGTGGGTCTGCCGCTGCGCGGCCCGGCGGAGGCGAATTGATGGCGGAGACGCCCTCGTTCCGCGTCGGTGTCGTCGTCGAGCGCCGTCCGTCGTCGAGCCCCTGGGCAGACCACGTCTGGCGGATCGCCGCGATCGTGCCCGAAGCCGCCGGCACGGCGGATGGGCAGGTGCTCGGACAGGAAGGCGACGTCACGTTGATCTACGCCGGTTCGGCGGATGTCGAGTTTCATCGAGTCGAGACCAGCAACTACCGGGACAATCTCGCCTCCGGCCAGGCCGGCCTGTGGGTGACGCTGGCGACCCTAGCGGAAGATCCGGGGATCCGGCTGATTGCCGTCACCGCCGATCCGGCCGAAGGCGAATCCATGACGGAGATCGGCGATCGCCTCGTCGAGGTCGCGCCGATGCCGCCGGAGATGGCCGAGCGGCTGGCGGAATTTGTCCGCGTCCATCACGTCGAGCGGAAGTTCTTCAAGCGCAAGCGCGAGTGACGCGGGCCGACCATTCGCCCGGCGCGAGGCCGGATCATCCGGAGGCGGCGATCTTCTCGATCAGGAAGACGCTGCGCTCGCCGTCACGCTCGGTGCGTTCCAGCCGATGGCCCATCTCGTTGAGGAGATGCGGGATGTCGACCAGCGCCAGCGGATCGGTGCAGCGAACCTCCAGCCGGTCGCCCGGCGCAAGGCCGCCCAGCGCCTTGCGGGTCTTCAACGCGGGCAGGGGGCATTTGAGGCCCGACAGGTCGAGGATCGTGGTGGTCATCTGCCGGCGACGATGGCCGAGCGGCCCCGTGGCGTCAACCGCGGCGCGACTTGCCGCCGTCGCTCAGAGCAGGCTCGAATACGGCAGGAAGTTCACCGTATCGCCCGGCGAGACGCCGACGCTGTCTTCGCGCAGCTCGACGAGCCCGTCCGTCTCGACGAGCGACGACAGGAGCCCGGCGCCCTCGCGCGGGAACTTCACCGCCTCGTCGGCGCCATCCGCGGCCCCGCGGAGCGTCACCCGGACATATTCGCGTCGGCCGGCCTTCTTGCGATAGGCGAAGGCGGCCCGCAGAGGCGTTGCCACCAGGGCCGGCGCGTCGGCTCCGGCGAGCGCGAGAATCGCGGGGCGGGCGATGCGCGCGAAGGTGACGAACCCGGCGACGGGATTGCCGGGCAGGCCGATGAACGCCGTCCCGTCGATCACGCCCATCGCCACCGGACGTCCCGGCTTGATGGCAACGCGCCAGAAGACCAGCGTTCCGACGCTCTCGACGCTTGCCTTCACGTGGTCGGCCTCGCCGGTCGAGACGCCGCCGGAGGTGAGGATCAGATCGTGGCCGGCAGCGGCCTCGCGCAGCACGTCGGCGATGAGCTGGCGGTCGTCGGGCAGGATGCCGAGGTCGGTGACGGCACAGCCGAGCCGGCGCAGCATGGCGCCCAGCATGAAGCGGTTGGAGTCGAAGAGCTGCGCCGGCCCGCGCGGCTCCCCTGGCGCGACGATCTCGTTGCCGGTGGAGAAGATCGCCACGCGCAGCCGGCGCCGCACCGTCAAGCCGGTGAAGCCCAGCGCCGCAGCGAGCGCGACGTCCTGCGGGCGCAGGATCCGGCCCGCGGGCAGGACCAATGTTCCGGTCGCGATGTCCTCCCCCGCCGGGCGGACATTGGCGCCGCGCTTCAGGCCGGCTGGGAAGACGACCCGGCCTTCCTCGACGACACGCACGTCCTCCTGCATGAAGACGGTGTCGGCGCCCGCCGGCATCGGCGCTCCGGTAAAGATCCGCACCGTCTCGCCGCGCGCGAGCGGGCGGGCGGACGCCATGCCCGCCTGCAGGCGCTCGGCGACAGCGTAGGTTGCCTCGCCCCCGTCCGGCAGATCGGCACCGGCCAGCGCGTAGCCGTCGACGGCCGAATTGGTGAAGGGCGGGAGCGGAAAGGGCGCGGTCAGGTCTTCGGCCAGGACCCGCCCGTCGGCCGATGCCAGGTTCACGGCCTCGCAGCCCTCGACAGCCGGAAGGCGCGACGCGATCAGCGCGACCGTCTCGTCCACCGTTCGCATCGGTCCGCCAAAGGCGAAGCAGTCGTCGGAAAGTTGCGCCATGGCTCCTTCGATGGTCTTCCTGAAATTCGCTCGACGCCTCGAGAGACACCCCCGCCGATTGCGGCGCGGCCTGCCGGCATCTAGGTAAGAGCGATGCAGCACACAACGATCCGACCCGATGCGCCCGCTCTCCTGCCGGACCCGGACCTGCCGCTTCTGACGCAAGCGGTCACGGGTGTCGACCACAATGGCGTGGCTGTCGATATCCGGGTGCCGGTCGAGCGCACGCTGACGCTTTATCTGAACGCCCAGGAGATCGTCACGATGATGACGATCAACGATTATCCGGAGTATCTGGCGCTGGGCTATCTGCTCAACCAGAACATGCTGAAGCCGGACGACGTCGTGACCGATGTCGAGTATGACGAGGATCTGCAGGTCGTCGTCGTACGGACCGAGGCCGGCACCAATTACGAGCAGAAGCTGCGCAAGCGCACGCTCACCTCCGGCTGCGCCCAGGGCACGGCCTTCGGGGATCTCATGGAGGCGATGGAGGGGATCGTGCTGCCGCAGGCGGAGTTGCGGACGTCGTGGCTGTACCACCTGACGCGCACGATCAACACGACGCCGTCGATCTACCTGACCGCCGGCTCGATCCATGGCTGCGTGCTGTGCCGCGGCGACCAGCCGCTCTGCTACATGGAGGACGTCGGCCGGCATAACGCCGTCGACAAGATCGCCGGCTGGATGTTCCGCCACGACGTCGATCCGGGCGACAAGATCATGTACACGACCGGCCGGCTCACCTCCGAGATGGTCATCAAGACGGTGCGGATGGGCATCCCCGTGCTGGTGTCGCGTTCCGGCTTCACCGCCTGGGGCGTGGAACTGGCGCTGAAGGCGGGGCTCACACTGGTCGGACGGGCCCGCGGCAAGCGCTTCGTCGCCGTGGCCGGGCAGGAGCGCATCGTCTTCGATCTCGACATCGAGGCGACGCCCGAGGCGCCGCTGGGTGACCGCAAGGGCTACCGGCCATGACCGGGGCAGCCGCCGGGCATCCGGCGACGCTCGGGGTCATCCTCGCCGGCGGGCTGGCGCGGCGAATGGGCGGCGGCGACAAGCCGATGCGGATGATCGCGGGCAGGCCGATCCTCGACCACGTCATCGATCGCATCGCGCCGCAATGTGACGGGCTGGTGCTGAACGCCAATGGCGACGCGGCGCGCTTCGCCGCGTGGGGCCTGCCGGTCGTCGCCGATACGGTCGAGGATTATCCGGGTCCGCTGGCGGGGATCCTGGCGGCGCTGGAATGGGCAGCCGAGCATCGGCCGGATCTCGAATGGGTCGCCAGCGCGCCGGGGGATTGCCCCTTCCTGCCGCGCGATCTCGTCGTGCGGCTGCATGAAGCGCGCTACGCCGCCGGCGTGCCGCTGGCCGTCGCGACCTCCGGCGACCAGGCGCATCCGGTGGTTGGCCTCTGGCAGGTCGCGCTGCGGCAGGATCTGCGGCAGGCGCTGGTCGAGGAGGGCCTGCGCCGCGTCGACCGATGGACGGCCCGTCATGGCGTCGCCGCCGTCTCCTGGCCCGTCGAGCCGGTCGACCCTTTCTTCAACGCCAACACCGTCGAGGATCTCGCGGAGGCGGAGCGCCTGGCGGCGAGCGTCTCGACCTGACGTCAGGCCCTCACGAAGCCTGCTTCCGCGATCACCCTGGCGCTTCCCGGCGACGCCAGCGCCTCCAGGAAGGCGATCACGCCCTTGCGCTGCTTGCGTGCGGAGACGAGCGCGAAGTCGTAGTGCTCCTCGGTCAGCGGAATGAACGCCAGCCCCGCGGCGGCAGCGACCGGGGCGATGGCGACGCCCCAGTCGGCGCGACCCTGCGCCACGGCCGCTGCGACCGCGTTGTGCGACTTCGGCTGGTTGAAATAGCCGTCCGGGCGGATTGTGCCGAGCAGCCTGTCGATCAGGATACGTGTCCCCGCTCCCTGGTTGCGGTTGACCATCAGGCAGTCGGGATCGGCGAGCGCGGCGGCGACGGCGTCCTCGGCGAAACGGCCCTCGAAGCGCGGGTCGCCCGGCCGGTGCACGATGCCCTGCATGCGCCGCCAGCCCCGCACGAGTTCCAGTCCCGGCGTCAGGAACGGCTCGTTGTAGGTGCCGGTCTTGTCGTCGAAGAGGTGGATCGGCGCGAGGTCGCATTCGCCGCGCCGGGCCGCGGCAAGGCCGCCGAGGCTGCCGACCGCCAGCGTGCGCACCAGCATCCCCTCGCGCACCAGCGGCGCCATGACCCGGTCGAGGCCGACGCAATGGCTGCCGATGAGCACGAGGTCGGGCACGAGGAGTTGCGGCGTGAACAAGGTCACGCGCGCCCGTGCGCCGGCCCGCAGATGATCGGCCAGCGCCTCGATGCGCAGGAAGCCGTCGGCCTGGGCGAAGGAGGTGATGGCGCCCGAGCCCTTGCCCGTCGGATAGGCAACGAGCCCGTCCGCGCCCTCGACCAGCGAGGCCATGACGAACTCGGTCCGGCCGAGCTCCGATCCGATCCGCACCGGCACCGTCGCCTCGACCGCATGATCCGCGCGTGGCGGCAGGCCGGCCATCCGGCGCAGGACCGGCGCGATCATGTCGTGGAAGGTGAACATCGCGGATGTCGGGAAACCCGGCAGGACGACCACCGGTTTGCCGTCGCAGACGGCGAGGC
Source organism: Aurantimonas sp. (assembly GCA_036252795.1). Classification (GTDB taxonomy): domain Bacteria; phylum Pseudomonadota; class Alphaproteobacteria; order Rhizobiales; family Rhizobiaceae; genus Aurantimonas. The sequence continues at coordinate 6,911 of DASYHY010000235.1, forward strand.
AGAGCGGCTTTCCGGGCTTCAGCGCGACCCCGTGCGCGACGATCCCGGGTTCGCCGAGCCGCGGCACGATGCGGTGGCTGACGTCGCCGGCGCCTTTGGAGGTGCCTCCCGAGAGAATCAGCATGTCGTGCGACGCCAGCGCCTCGCGCATCGCCCTCTCCAGCACCGCCTCCTCGTCGGGGAAGGCGCCGAGGAAATCCGGCTCGCCGCCGTTCTCGGCGACGGCGGCGGCGACGATCGCGCCGTTGACGTCGTAGATTGCCGCCGGTCGCAGTGCCTCGCCGGGCGGCACGAGTTCGTCGCCGGTCGACAGGATCGCGACGCGCGGACGACGGGCGAGGGGGACAGCACCGATGCCGCAGGCTGCCAGCATCCCGATCTCGCGGGAGCCGATCAGCGTTCCGGCCCGCAGCAGCACCTCGCCGCGGGCAATATCGGAGCCGGCATAGGAGACGAACTGTCCGGGGCTGGCGGCCCGACGGATCTCGATCCGGCCCGCTTCGTCCGCGGGTTGGCTGTGCTCGACCATGACGATGGCGTCGGCGCCGCGCGGGACGGGGCCGCCGGTGGCGATCGGCGTCGCGGTGCCGGGCTTGACGGGCAGGAGCGGCTGCGTGCCACAGGCGATCGTCTCGCCGTTGAGGGCCAGCACCACGGGTAGCGCTTCGCCGGCGGCGGCGAGGTCGGCCGAACGCACCGCGAAGCCGTCCACATTGGCGCGGTCGAAGGGCGGCACGTCGACCGGCGCGACGACGTCCTCGGCCAGAGCCGCGCCGAGGGCCGCCGCAAGCGGCTGCAGCTGGGTGACGGCGGGACGCGGAAACAGCGCGGCCTCGAAGCGCGCCAGCGCTTCTTCGCGCGAGAGGATGGCAAGGAACTGTTCCTGCTGGTGGCTGCCACCCGGGGCAGCTGCCGCTTGCGGCACGGGCGAATGCGTCATGCGATGCTCGTAGCAGAAACCGGGGAAGCCGCCACCGGCGTTCCCGCAGCGAAGCCCTCGCTTGCGCCGGGGACGGCCAGCCAGGCGTCGGCCTCGGCGAGGCGGTGGAGCGGGAAGCTGCCGATCGCCAGCGGCAGCCAGGCGTTGTCCACCTCGCGCAGCAGGACGAGCTCCGTGACGCCGACGGCGGAGGCGATCTTGCGGGCGAGCGGCAGGGTGCGCGCCGGCGGAGGACGGCGGCCGGACAGACGATCCAGGACCGGTTCCACGAACATCCGGAAGGCCGCCAGCGCCTGATCGGGCGCGCCGGGCAGTGCGATGACGGGGACCTGGCCGATGCGGCCGACCGCCGTGGTGGTGCCGGGCTCCAGCGCGACGCCGTGCGCCAGCAGGACGCCGCGTGCCGCCAGCGCCTCGGCCGTGACATCGCCATGGCCGGTGCCGGTGCCGCCCACAAGCACCACGAGGTCGCATGCAGTGGCGACGACCGCCTCGCCGATGGCCGTGACGTCGCGAGCGACCGGGTCGCCGGCGACGATGGCCGCGCCGGCTGCCCTGGCGCAGGCGGCGACGAGCCGGGTGCTTGCAGTGCTGCCGGTCGCGCTGGCGACATCCAGCAGATGGAGGAGGGGGCGCCGAACCGGCAGATCGCTGAGGCCAGCCTCCTGGGCGACCAGGATGTCCACCGCGCGGATCCGCTGTCCCGCCGTCACCGGCAGGTGTCCCGCCGGCAAATCTTCGCCGCGACGTCTGACGCCATGGCCGGCAACGGCCTCGCCGCAGATTTCGACCAGCGGGCCCGAGCGATCGACGAGACCCGCCTCGACCACGCAGTCGCAGCCGGGCGGCAGGGTTCCTCCTGCCTCCACCCAAAGCAGGGGACCGGCAGGCACGACCGGCGAATAGGACGACGCGCCGAGAAGATCGGCAGCCCGGAACGCGAAGCCGTCGACGACTGCCGTATCGGCGGCCGGCAGCGGCATCGGGATCGGCGCCGCCTCCGCCGCCACCGCGCCGAGCGCCTCCGACAGCGGCAGATCGACTGCCGCGATCGGTGTCAGTCCTTCGGTCAGGAGTGCCAGAGCGGTCTCGACTCGAGAGAGCTCAGGCGCGGGAGCAGGCTTGATGATCATGGCCCATGATGGGCCGGGCCACGACGGCTTTGCAATCGCTGCTGGCTCAGGACCGGCTCTCGGAAGCGTTGGGGAAGAACAGCTGCTGGCCGTCGATCTTGTAGTCGGCGATGGCGCTCTGGCCTTCATCCGAGATCAGCCAGTCGACGAAGGCCTGGCCCGCCTCGGTCTTGACGTGCGGGTGCTTGTCGGCGCTGACCAGCATGACGCCGTACTGGTTGAACAGCCGCCGGTCGCCCTCGACCAGCACGTCGAGATCGCCGCGATTGCCGAAGGACAGCCAGGTGCCGCGGTCCGCCAGCACGTAGGCGTCCATGCCAGCGGCGGCGTTGAGCGCGGCGCCCATGCCCTGGCCAATCTCGCGGTACCAGTCTCCCTTGGCGGCTTCGATGTCGATCCCGGCGTCCTTCCAGAGCCGCAACTCGGCGGAATGGGTGCCGGACTTGTCGCCGCGCGACACGAAGGCCGACTGGCTCGCCTCGATCGCCTGCAGCGCCGCCGCGATGTCCTGCGTGCCCGCGACACCGGCCGGATCGCTCGCCGGGCCGATCAGCACGAAATCGTTGTACATGACGTCGAAGCGCTCGACGCCGAAGCCGTCGGCGACGAACTGCTCCTCCTGGGGCATGGCGTGCACGAAGACGACGTCGGCATCGCCGCGGCGGCCCGTCTCCAGCGCCTGTCCCGTGCCCTGCGCGACGACGTTCACGGTGACCCCGGACTCCGCCTCGAAGAGCGGCAGGATGTAGTCGAACAGGCCGGAATCCTGCGTCGACGTGGTCGAGGCAACGGTGATCGTCTGATCCTGGGCAGCGGCCGGACCGAGGGTGATCGCGGCGAGGAAGGCCGCACCGAGAAAGGCGAGGCGGGGCTTGAGGTTTCGCATGGCAGTCTCCTTGGGATTGCGATCAGACGACGAGGTCGCCGCGAAGGAAGGCGGCGGCCTCGGGCGTGGACTGGTTGTCGAAGAATTCGGTCACCGGCTTGTGCTCGCGCACCCTGCCGGCGGCCATGAACAGCACCTCGCCGGCAAGACGCCGGACCTGGCCGAGGTCGTGCGAGGCCATCAGCACCTTGATGCCCGAGGCGGCGGCCTCGCAGATGATCGCCTCGACGGCGCGGCTTGCGGCGGGATCGAGATTGGCGGTCGGCTCGTCGAGCAGCAGCAGTTCCGGGTCCCGCGCCAGGGCACGAGCGAGGGCGAGCTTCTGCTGTTCGCCGCCGGAGAGCGAGCGCGCCGGACGATCCGCATGGTCGCCAAGGCCGACGCGCTGCAGCAGCGCTTCGGCCCGTGGCCCGCGCAGCGGCCGGGGACAGTTCGCCTGGGCCAGCCCGTAGATGACGTTGGCGAGCGTGGATCGCCGCAGCATGATCGGGCGCTGGAACAGCATCGCGCGGCGGACCGGCGGCGAGTCCATCCGGCCACCCCACGTGACGCGGCCTGACGACGGCGCGGTCAGTCCCATGGCGATCCGCAGGAGCGACGACTTGCCGGCGCCGTTCGGCCCGACGATCACCGTGGGTGCGCCGGCCCGGATCGTCACGGCGACGCGGTCGAGGATCGTGTTGCCGCCGGCGACCAGGGACACGTCGTGGAGCGATAGCGGCAGGTCGGTGCGCACGAGTGCTTTCATCCGGTCACCCGCTTCTCGGACCAGGCCATCAGGCCCCAGGCGAACGCATTGATCGCCAGGATCAGCCCGATCAGAATCGTGCCGAGGCCCATGGCGAGGGCAAGGTCGCCCTTCGACGTCTCCAGCGCGATGGCGGTGGTCATGGTGCGGGTGAAGCCGTCGATGTTGCCGCCGACGATCATCACCGTGCCGACCTCGGCCGCGGCGCGCCCGAAGCCGGCTAGAAGGGCGGTGACGAGGCTGATGCGACAGTCCCAGAGCAGCGTCGCCACCCTACCGGCCGGCCCGACATTCATCGCCGTCAACTCGTCGCGATATTCGTGCCAGAGATCCTCGATGGTCTGGCGCGCCAGGGCGGCGATGATCGGCATCACCAGCAGGGCCTGCGCGATGATCATCGCCTGCGGCGTGAACAGCAGGCCAAGTGCTCCGAGAGGGCCGGAGCGCGAGAGCAGCAGATAGACGGCAAGACCGACGACCACCGGCGGCAGTCCCATGAAGCCGTTCAGCACGACGATCACCGCGGTACGGCCGGGAAACCGTGTGAGCGCCAGAACGGCCCCGAGCGGAAAGGCGACCAGCGTCGCCACTGCGACGGCCGAGAGGCTGACCAGCAGCGACAGCCGGACGATCTCGAACAGCGCGGCATCTCCGCTGAGGATCAGGTGCCATGCACCCGCAGCTTCCGACATGTTTTCTCCCTGCGGCTTTCTTCTGCAAGGAATCGGTATATGTCAATTTATGTAGATCGCGCTCAAATTTGCAGGATTATGCCGATGGATCTGCTGACGACTGGCGAGGCTGCCGACTATCTCAGGCTTGGGGAGCGCAAGCTCTATGAACTGGTCGCTGCCGGCGCGATCCCTTGCTCGAAGGTGACGGGGAAGTGGCTGTTTCCCCGCCACGAGTTGGACCGCTGGGTGGTTTCGGGTCTTGCGCGTCCCGCCGGAATGGCGCCGGGGGAGGCGCCGCCGATCGTCGGTGGCAGCCAGGACGACCTTTTGGAATGGAGCCTGCGACAGTCCGGCTCGGGCCTCGCCTCGCTGACGGAGGGAACGGAAGCCGGCGTCAGCCGCCTGCTGCGCGGGGAGATCGCCGCAGCGGCAATCCACTTTCACGGCCCTGCCGACGAGGACAATTTTGCGGTGGTCGAGCGCATGCCGCATCTGCACGACGCGCTGCTGGTCGGCGTGGCGCGCCGCGAGCAGGGGCTCCTGCTGCCGCCGGGCAACCCGAAGCGGCTCGCAAGCCTCAACGACGTGATCGCCGGCAAGGCCAGGCTCGCCGTCCGGCAGAAGGGAGCCGGCGCGCAGATGCTGCTCGACGCGCTGCTGTCGCGGCTGGGGGTTGCCTACGGCGTACTCGACCTGTTGCAGCCGGCCTGTCTCAGCGGGCCGGACCTTGCGGCCGCGATCCGCGAGGGGCGGGCCGACTGCGGCATCGCCACGCGGGCGGCGGCCCGCACGGCGGGGCTCGATTTCGTGCCCCTGACCTGGGAGAGCTTCGATCTCCTGATGCGGCAGCGGACCTATTTCACCCCGCCCCTCCAGGCGTTGATGGCATTCCTGGCGGGTGAGGCGATACGGCAGCGGGCGAGCGACCTCACCGGCTACGACATGACGTCTGCCGGGACGATCCGCTACTTCGCCTGACCGGCCGCCGCCCGCACGAGCGGCGTCGCCGCCCGCAGACGCACGAGGCCGAGGACGGTGTCGATCGTCGGGGTCGGGCAGTCGGTGAGACGTCCCAGCTCCTGGACCGCGGCGACCAGCGCGTCGATCTCCATCGGCCGCCCGAGTTCGAGATCCTGCAGCATCGAGGTCTTGTGCTCGCCCACTTCGGCAGCGCCGGCAATGCGCTTGTCGACGTCGATGGGGAACCGGATCCCGAGCTTCTCCGCGATGGCCTGGGTTTCCAGCATCATCCGGCGGGCGACGGCTCTCGACCCCTCGTCGCCGCAGATCGCCGCCAGCGTGGCGCCGGTCAGAGCGGAGATCGGGTTCAGCGAGACGTTGCCCCAGAGCTTGATCCAGATCTCCGAACGGATCTGCGGGCGCACCGGGGCGCGGAAGCCCGCCGCCACCAGTGCTCGCGACAGCGCCAGCGTCCGCTCGCTCTTCTCGCCCGAAGGCTCGCCGAGCGGCAGGCGATCGCCTTCGGTGTGGCGCACGATGCCCGGCGCCTCGATGTCGGCGGCGGGATGGACGACGCAGCCGATCGCCCGCTCCGGGCCGATCGTGTCCCATATCCTGCCGCCCGGATCGACCGCTTCCACCCTGTGCCCCTCGTAGCGGCCGCCGCTGCGATGGAAGTACCACCAGGGCACGCCGTTCTGGGCGGTGACCACGGCCGTGTCCGTGCCGAGAAGGGTCGCGAGGCCCGGCAGGATGGCCGGAACCGAATGGGCCTTGAGCGCGACGAAGACGTAGTCCTGCGGCCCGAGTTCGGATGGATCGTCCGTTGCCTGCATCGTGACGTTGGTTTCGCCCGCCGAGTCGCGAACGGTCAGGCCGTTCCGGCGGATGGCCGCCAGATGCGGACCGCGCGCCACGACGCTGACGTCCGCCTCGCCGGTCGCGGCGAGCTTCGCCGCGACGAGGCCGCCGATAGCGCCGGCGCCGTAGATGCAGATCCTCATGCCGGCGCCGCCGCCTGGCCGAGCCCGAGCTTTTCGGCGAGGCCGATGCGCTGCAGCTTGCCCGTCGCGCCCTTCGGGATCTCGTCGAGGAAGACCAGCCGGCGCGGTACCTTGAAGTCGGCGAGACGCGTCGCGCAGAAATCGCGCAGCTCGCGTTCCGTCGCGCTCGTCCCCTCGCGCAGCACCACGGCCGCCGCCACGTCCTCGCCCAGCTTGTCGTGCGGCATGGCGAAGGTGACCACCTGCTGCACCGCCGGATGGTCCATCAGCACGTCGTCGACCTCGCGCGGAGAGATCTTCTCGCCGCCGCGATTGATGATCTCCTTCAGCCTGCCGGTGAGCCGGACGAAGCCGTCGGCGTCCATCGTGCCCTGGTCGCCGGTGTGGAACCAGCCGTGCGCGAAGGCCTCAGCGTTGGCCTTCTCGTTGTTCTCGTAGCCCTTTGTGACGTTGGGGCCGCGAATACAGATCTCGCCGATCTCGCCGGCGGGAAGAACCGTCCCGTCCTGCGACAGGATGGCGACTTCCGGCCCGGCGGCCGGGCCGACGCTGCCCGGCTTTCGCGCCCCCGGCGGCAGAAGGTTGGAGGCCATCTGATGCGCGGCTTCCGTCATGCCATAGGCTTCGATCACCGGGCAGCCGAAGGCGGTCTCCAGTTCTGCCATCACCTGCGCTGGCAGGGAGGCGGAGGAGGAGCGGATGAAGCGCAGCCGCATGCGCTCGACGCTTTCCTGGTTGCGCGGGGCGCGGGCGAGGATCGCCTGGTGCATCGTGGGGACGGCCGTGTACCAGCTGGGCTGCACCTCATCCATCCAGGGGAAGATCCTGAGCGCGTTAAAGCCGGGCGTGCAGACCACCGAGGCGCCGGCGGACAGCGATGAGAGGACGGCCGCTATCAGCCCGTGGATGTGGAACAGCGGCATCATGTTGAGGCAGCGATCGCCCGGCGTCAGCGCCAGCGTCTCCCGGATGTGGCCCGCCGAGGCTTGGACGTTGCCGAGGCTGAGCGGCACGATCTTGGGGCGGGACGTGGTGCCGGAGGTATGCAGCACCAGCGCGATGTCGTCGTCCTCGCTATAGCCGGGGCGACCCGCCGCGCCGATCGCATCGCCCTCGAGCGTGAAGGCGCCGGCAGGCGCGTCCTCCGCTACCTGCAGCCGCAGGACCGGAATGCCGAGTTTTTCGGCCACGGCCTCGGCTGCCTCGTGCCCGGCTGCGTCGACCACGAGTGCCTTGGCGCCGAGATCGTTGAGATAGAACTCCAGCTCGTCCGCCCGGTACGCCGGATTGAGCGGCGCGGTGGTCGCTCCTGCCGCGACGGCGACGAAGCAGGCGGCCATCTCGGGGCCGTTGGGCAGCACGATCGCCACGCGGTCGCCGCGGCCGATGCCGAGCGCGTTGAGCCGCTCCACGGTTGCCGCGACGAGATCGCCGAGGCCGGCGTAGGTGAGCGGCGCGCGCCCGGGGGCGCCAATGGCGGGATCGGCGGGTGCGCCCCGCCGCAGGAGTTCAAGCATCTGGTCGCCGTCCTTCGCGCTGCCCTGGTGTCGGCGGCGCGAAGCGCCGCCGAGTGGTGTGATCCGGTCTCAGGACACCGTGACGCGCAGATCGCCGATGCCGTCGATGTGGCCTTCCAGCACGTCGCCGCGCTGGACGGCGCCGACGCCGGCCGGCGTACCCGTCATGATGACATCGCCGGGGGCGAGCCGGAAGAGGCCGGACAGATACGCGATCGATTCCGCGACCTTCCAGATCATCTGGTTGAGATCGCCGCTCTGGCGGGTCTCGCCGTTGACCTTCAGCCAGATCGCGCCGGAGTCGGGATGGCCGATTTCGGAGGCCGGAACCACCGGCGACACGGGGGCGGAATCCTCGAACGCTTTGCCGATCTCCCAGGGCCGGCCCATCTTCTTGGCCTCGCCCTGCAGGTCGCGGCGGGTCATGTCGAGGCCGACGGCGTAACCGTACACATGCGACAGCGCGTCCTCGGCGGCGATGTTCTCCCCGCCCTTGGACAGGCAGACCACCAGTTCGATCTCGTGATGCACATCCGAGGACATGGCGGGATAGGGGAAGCTGTCGGCGACGACCAGATTGTCGGGGTTCTTCTGGAAGAAGAACGGGGGCTCCTTGTCCGGATCGTGGCCCATCTCGATGGCGTGGTCGGCGTAGTTGCGCCCGACGCAATAGACGCGCCGGACCGGGTAGCGCCGGCTGGTTCCCGCCACAGGCAAAGTGGCGGTCTCCGGCGGCGAGAAGACGTATTCCTCTGCGGTGTCGGTGCGGTTGGCAGCCATGGTCGAACTCATCAGCTTCTAGCTCCTGCGTAGTATTCGATGCGGGTTTCCAGCCGGGCCACGAGGCCGGCCAGGGTGAGGGCGAGGGTAAAGAGGATCAGGATGAGCGCCCAGAAATGCGCCATCAGGAAGTTGTTGGAGTAGAGGGTGAACAGCGCGCCGACGCCGATGATCGAGACCAGCAGCTGGCCGATCACCACGCCCTTGACGCCGCGGATGACGCCGAGCCGGATGCCGGACAGGATCTCCGGCAGTGCCGCGAGGAAGACGATCTTCAGCCGCTCGAACCGGGAAGCGCCGAAGGAGTGGGCCATCTCCATCAGCGAACCCGAGACGTGCCGTACGCCGGCCCGCGTATCGAGCGCGATGATGAACATCGAGAACATGAAGACCGTGACGATGACGGTGGGCGTGCCCATTCCGAACAGGATCATGAAGATCGGGACCAGCGCCGACAGCGGCGCCGACAGGAAGATGTTCACCCACATGTTGAGGAGACCGTCGACCGCCGGGACGAGGCCCATCAGGAAACCGATCGCGATGCCCACGACGATCGCCAGCGCGAGCCCCATCGCGTAGGAATAGACGGTGATGCGCATCGCCTCCGCGAAGCTCGCCGACGTCATGACGTCGCCGAGAGCGGCAAGCACCTCGGTGAAAGGCGGGAACAGCATCACCAGCTGGAAGCGCCCGACGATCTCCCAGATCACGACCCAGACCAGCAGCGACGCCATCTTGGGGATTTTGAAGCCATAGAGCGTCATCGTCTCTACTCCACGTAGTGCTTCAGGCCGTGCCAGATCTCGTCCACCGTATCCAGGTAGACGGGATCGCGCCGGATCGCTTCCGGATCGTCGCCGCGCGGGATGTCCGGCTCGATGATCTGCGACACGCGGCCCGGGCGGGGAGACAGCATGATGATGCGGTCGGAGACGTAGACCGCTTCCTCGATTGAATGGGTCACGAACAGGAAGGTCTTGTTCTCCACCTCCCGCAGCCTGATCAGGTCCTCCTGGAACTTGCGTCGGGTCTGTTCGTCGACAGCCGAGAACGGCTCGTCCATCAGCAGGACGTCGGCATCGACGGCCAGCGCACGGGCGAGGCCAACGCGCTGGCGCATGCCGCCCGAAAGCTCGTGCGGATACTTGTCCTCGAAGCCGGCAAGGCCGACTTCGGCGATGTAGTGCCGGGCCTTCTCCTCGCGCTCGCCCTTCGGTCGGCCCTGCATCTCGAGGCCGAAGGCGGCGTTGCGCAGGACGGTGGCCCACGGCATCAGCGCGAAGTCCTGGAACACGAAGGCACGTTCGGGCCCAGGCCCCGTCACCGGCCGGCCATGCACCAGTACCTCGCCTTCGTTGGGCCGCAGCAGTCCCGCGACGATCTTGAGCAGCGTGGTCTTGCCGCAGCCGGACGGCCCCAGCAGGCTGGTCATCTTGCCGGTCTCGAAGACGAGATCGATGGATTTCAGCGCGACGACGTCGCCGTAGACCTTGGAGACGCCGCGCACCTCGATGATCGGCGGTGCGGCGGCGGCGGCGGCACTCGCGGAGTGGGCGAGGGGCGCCCGCGCCGTGGCGGGAAGGGTGGCGGCGTTGCTCATGAGGCGCTCCGCGTCTCGGGCCGGAAGATGGCCGTTTCGACATATTGAAGGGCGGTGACCGCCAGCACGGCGAAGAGGATGATCGAGGCGATGGCGGCGTACATGTGATCGTAGTTGGCGACGGAGCGGTGGAAGGTGATCAGGTCGCCGATGCCGGTGGGCGTGATCAACAGCTCGGCGAGGACGACACCGGAGAAGCCCTCGGCGATGCCGAGGCGCAGTCCCGCAAACATCATCGGGCTGGCGGCGGGCAGGATGATCCGGAAGATCTGCTGGCGTCGGCTGCCCATGAAGGAATGGCACATCGACACCAGCGAGGGCGGGACGTTGCGCACCGCCTTGTAGCTGTTGATAGCGATCACCGGCATGGCCAGCATCACGACGGCCAGCACCTTGGACGTCAGGCCGATGCCGTAGACGAAGGTGATCAGCGGGATGAGGGCGCTCATCGGCGCCGCCTGCATGACGATGAACATCGGCAGCGTGAACCACTCGAAATCCTTGCGCAGTCCCATCGCGACGCCGGACGAGATGCCGATGGTCAGCGAGATCACGAGCCCGATGATCAGCGGCTCGATGGTCCGCAGATAGGCCGCGCCCATCGTGCCGTCGGCGACCATCGAGAAGAACGCGCCGAGCGTTGCGGTGAAGGACGGGAAGGCGAAGTTGAAGTTCGAGCGGCCGGCAATCTCCCAGGCGAGGAAGAAGGCGACGAGCGAGACGATGCGCCACGTCCAGGAGGCGCTGCCGGCGCGGCGCAGGAGGCCGGGCGGCCTGCTGCCCTTGCCGAAGCCGACTTTCTCGAACGTGGTGTTGGCGGTGGACATGGGGCCGGCCTCACCCTCTTCGTTCTGGACGTGCGCGTTCAGGGGCGCGGCGGCGCCCATTGTCAGGGATCGCATTGGTCACCTCCGGGTGAGAAGCGGCGCGCGCCGTTGCATGGCAGGACGGCGCGCGCGCGGCCTCGTCAGTTGGCGGGAGCGGTGTCGGCTGCCGCCCCGGCGTCGGCGGGCGCTGCGGCGCCGCCCGTGCCTGCGGCCTTGGCGGCATCGAGCGGGCCGAAGTCCCAGTAATCCTCGGGATTCACCTCGCCGCTGGCGTCGACCTGACCCGCTGCCGCGAGGAACTCGATGTCGTCCTGCACGTCGGCAGGCTCGCCGCCGTCGAGCGGATAGACCCCGCCCTCGACGGCTTCCGTGTAGTAGGGCGTGATGTCGGCCGCAGCCTCATCGGGCAGGTCCGGCAGGAGATCGTACTCGTCGCGCAGCGTGGCGACGATGGTCGGATCGGCGTCGATCTCCGCCCAGGTTCGCAGCAGTTCCTCGACGAAGATCTGGATGTCCTCGCCGCGCTCGTCGAGGATCTCGGTGTTGGCGTAGAGCGCCTCGTCCGTGGCGTTGACGCCGTCGATGGGCAGGCGGATGAACTTGCCGCCGCCTTCGCTCTCGAGAACGCGCATGCCGGCGGCGTCGACGATGGTCGCGTTGAGGTTGCCCTGCAGCATCGCGCCGGTCCGCACTTCCGCGCCAGGCACGTAGCTGACGTTGGAGTACTTGATGTCGTGGACCTGCTCCATCATGCGCATCAGCGCTTCGGTGCCGGATCCGCGCGAATGCACCGCGATCTCCTGGCCGTCGAGATCGGACCAGCCCTTGTACATCTCGCTGTTCACGACGGGGAAGAACAGGAGCGTGCTCATCCGGTAGAACATGCGCACCGGCGCCTGCGAGTTCTTCAGGAAGGCGTAGGGAGCCCCGACGCCGATATCGGCCTGGCCGCCGACCACCGCCTGGACGGCGACGTCCTCGGAATTGAAGAACGTCAGTTCCATCGGAACGCCGCGCTCCTTCGCGCGCTCGATGGCGATGAGCAGGTTCAGGCTCTCGACACTCGCGATGTCGCCGAACGCGACCTGGATCGGATCATCCTGCGCCATGGCTGGCGGGGTCGAAGCGAGGCCGGCGAGGGCAAGGGCGATGGCGCCCGCGCACGCTCCGGCAAAGGAAATGCGTCGTGTTGTCATGTTGGCCTCCCGATGATGGCCGGGCTAAGCCGCCGGCCTCGGCTGTCTCCTCGCCGATCTGTTGTCGGCTTTATCCAATTTCTGGATTGGTCAAGTTAGAAGCGATGATTGGTTAGCGGTCAAGCGAGAATTGTGGAATTCTTGATCCTGCGTTAGGGGTTCGGTTGAACCAATGTGGGTATTGGTTTGAGCGACGACGCTCCGATCAGCGGCCATGAAGGGCATCTCATGAGCGTGGACAACGGCCGGGGCGCGGCCCTGGTGCAATTGCGGGCGTGGCTGGCGCAGAAGGAATTGCCCGGCAACTCCCGGCTCCCGCCGGAGCGGGAGTTGGCGGAGATCGTCGGCGTCTCTCGCGGCGATCTGCGCAAGGCGCTGGCGACCCTGGAAGCAGACGGGCTGCTCTGGCGTCACGTGGGAAAGGGCACCTTTACCGGCGCCCGTCCGACGACCGAACTCGACTCGATCGCGGTGCTCGCCAACCAGACGAGCCCCGCCGAGGTCATGCGGGCCCGCCTGATCATCGAGCCGGAGCTGGCCCGGGAGGCAGCCCTGCACGCGACGGCAGACGACATTCGCGCGATGCGCATCTGTATTGAAGGCGGGCGTGCTGCCGAAACCTGGCGGCAGTACGAGAACTGGGACAACCGGCTGCATCGCAGCATCGCGGAGGCGGGGAAGAACGCGCTGCTGCTGTCGGTGTTCGACACGATGAACGCGGTGCGCCGGACCGTGGTCTGGGGCCGGCTGCGCAACGACGTCCTGCTGCCGCCGGCCGACCACCACAGTTTCTCCGACCACGACGCGATCGTCGATGCGATCGAGAACCGCGATCTTGCCGCGGCGGCGAGCGGAATGCGGGCGCATCTGCAGCGGGTGCAGGCCAACCTGATCGAACGCCATCAGGCGGCGCAGGGCTGAACGGCTTACGGCGGAAACGTCGAGTTGCGGGGACAGGCGCGCTATCGTCGTCACCTCGTCAACGATTCGGATCAGCATGGAAACGCTCAACAGACCCGAGGCGGGCGTCGTCATCGTCGGCGGCGGCCAGGCCGGCTTGCAGGTCGCCGCAAGCCTGCGGCAGCTGGGTTTCGCCGACCCGGTGACCATCGTCGCAGCGGAGGACCGGCTGCCCTACCACCGGCCGCCTCTGTCGAAGACCTACATCACGGGCGACTCGGCCTTCGACAGCCTGCTGATCCGGCCACACAGCTTCTACGAGAAGAACGCGATCACCGTGCGGGCCGGCGAGCGGGTCGTCGCGATCGACCGGCAGCAGGCAGCGGTGACGCTCTCTTCGGGAGAGCAACTGCCCTACGCCCACCTGATCCTGGCGACGGGCGCCGCCAATCGCGCGCTTCCCGTCGAGGGGGCGGGGCTGCCAGGCGTCCACGACCTGCGCACGGCGAGCGACGCCGAGGCGCTGCGGGCAGCGCTTCATGCGGCGGAGCGTCTCGTGATCGTCGGCGGCGGGTTCATCGGCCTCGAAGTGGCGGCGGCGGTTCGATCTGCCGGCAAGGACGTCGTGCTGATCGAAGCGGCAGACCGGCTGATGGGGCGAACGGTGTCGCGGCAGGTCTCGGCGTTCTTCCTCGAACAGCATCGGGCGATGGGGACGGAAATCCGTCTCCAGGCGGCGCTGGCTGCGGTGACGGGCGAGCGCCGCGTAGAGGGCGTGCTCCTGGCGGACGGGACGACGATTCCCGCGGACCTCGTGCTGATCGCCGCCGGCGTCGTGCCGGAGGATCGGCTGGCGCACGAGGCGGGGCTGGCGACCGACAACGGCATTCTGGTCGACGCCTACATGGCCACGAGCGATGCGAGGATCTTCGCCATCGGCGACTGCGCGATCTTCGAGAGTCCGTTCGCCGACGGCCTGGTGCGGCTGGAATCGGTGCAGAACGCGGTCGACCAGGCGAAGACCGTCGCGGCCCGCATCGTCGGCCCGGGCGAGCCCTATCGGAGCGTGCCGTGGTTCTGGAGCGACCAGGGCCCGTACAAGCTGCAGGTCGTCGGCCTGACCGCGGGGGCGGATCATGTCGAGCTTGCCCGGCTGGGCGAGGAGGATCGGCTCATTGCCTATTGCTTCCGCGGCGATCGGCTGCTCGGGATCGAGACGGTGAACCGCCCCGGCGAGCACATGCTGGGGCGCCGCATCCTCGGGAAGGACCTCAGGATCGCGCGGGCCGAAGTGGCTCGGGACGATTTCGACCTCAAGGCGCATGTGGCCAGCCTCTCGCAGCGCTGAGCCGCCGTCTCGCTGCAGCCCGAGGACGAGGTCGAGAAGATCGGCCCGAAGGCTCGCCCGCTTGACGCGGATCAAGGCGGCAGGGTCGGCCGTGCCGCCTAGTGCGTGCGATCGGCGGCGTCCGTGAAGAAGAGCGCCGCTACTGCCGCACGACGTGGAGGAAAAGCCAGATGTCGACCGCCCAGACGAAATCCGCCCCGGAACTGACGCCGAAGTTCCGGCATGTCCGCCTGGAGCTTGCACGTGAGAAGGGGCATCCCACCGGCGACAGGGGCCACGGCTACGACCTCGTCGTGCCGCTGGATGAAGAGGGCCGGCTCGATGCGGCCGAGTGGAAGACGCACCAGGCGGCCTGCCGGGTCCGCCGCTTCCTCGAGGGCGAGACGGATCTCGTGGGGCGCCTGCGCCGCAAGCCGGGGGGAACCTGGTTCTTCGACTATGCCGAGGGTGAGGACGACGACGAGATCGGCTTCCGTCTCGGCGAAGAACGGTTCGTGCCCGGCGAATACGTCTCGATCCGCAGCGGCGGCACGATGCACACCTATCAGGTGAAACTGGTAGAGCGGCTTTAGGCGCATCGGCGCAGCTAGCCGGACTCCCAGCCGTCCGCCATGCCGGTGCCGCTGCGTGCTGCGCCGGCGTGGTTGAGATCGTCCTGCCGGCCGTGATCTATCTCGGCCTGCGGCGACCGGTCCGCGGCCTGCGGAGCGCGACGGCATGAGTTCTGGAAAGACGATCAGGATCGCGGTCGATGCCGACGGCATCGCGACGCTGACGCTGGCGCGGCCGGAGCGACACAACGCGATGGACGCGGCGATGATCGGCGACCTTTCCGCCGCCGCACAGGCCCTCGGACGCGACCCGTCGGTGCGCGTGGTGGTCCTGACCGGCGAAGGCCGCAGTTTCTGCGCCGGCGCGGATCTCAACTGGATGCGACAGCAGTTCGCCGCCTCGCGCGAGGATCGCGTCGCGGAGGCCGCGAAGCTCGCGCGAATGCTGAAGGCGCTGAACGAATTGCCGAAGCCGCTGATCGGCAGGATCCAGGGCCAGGCATTCGGGGGCGGCCTCGGCCTGATTGCCGTCTGCGACGTCGCCCTAGGGAGCGCCGCCGCACGTTTCGGCTTCACCGAGGCACGGCTCGGCCTGATCCCGGCGACGATCTCGCCTTACGTGATCGGGCGAATGGGTGAGGGTAGGGCGCGGCGCGTGTTCATGTCCGGGCGGATCTTCAATGCCAGCGAAGCCTGCGACCTGGGCCTGCTGGCGGGAGCCGTCCCCGAGGATGAACTTGATGCGGCGGTCGCCGCCGAAGCAAAGCCTTATCTCGACTGCGCCCGCGATGCGGTCACTGCCGCGAAGACGCTTGCCCGCTCGCTCGGGCCGCTCATCGACGACCGCACCATCTCGGCGACCGCGGAGCGCCTGGCCGATTGCTGGGAAACGGCGGCGGCCCGAACCCGGATCGAGGCGTTTCTCCGCAAGACGTGAGAGCCTGCAGCCACCACTGCTGGCGCGAGGAGAACCAGGCCTAACCTGCAGCAATGGGGCGAAGACGGTTGCCGACCGTTTCGCGAGCTGGCCGGCTTCCGCCAGCCATTGTCAGGTCTTGCCGGAAACCATTCTTGACGAGGGGGAATATTGTTGCACGGCTGGTAATTGACAGTCTCTGCGTCTCCCAATTAGTCTTTTCTGTAGCAGAAGAAGACGATGAGCGGGTGGAGCACGTGTCATGAAGAATCTATCTCTTGCCGTGATCTTGATGGCGGCATGTATGGCGCTCGGCGTTTCGAGCGCTGCGGCGGGCCTCGTCGCGAAAGTCGACATCTCCAGTCAGACGATGACCGTCATCCAGAACGGGAAGGTCGCCTATCGCTGGCCCGTTTCGACGGCCCGCAAGGGGTACGTCACGCCAACAGGAAGTTGGCGTGCACAGCGCATCCATCGCATGTGGCACTCGCGGAAATACGACATGTCGCCGATGCCCTACTCGGTCTTCTACCATCGCGGCTACGCGATCCATGGGACCGGCGCCGTCAGCCGCCTGGGCCGTCCGGCCTCGCATGGGTGCGTTCGCCTGCACACGGCCAACGCCCGGACGTTCTACCAGCTCGTCCAGAAGCACGGCATGCGCAGTACACGCGTGGTCGTGCAACGGTAAGCGAACGCTGCACGACCACTAATGATCGCATGTCGCAGATGGGGGCGGTCCCATGGGGCCGCGTCCGTGCCGGTCAGTTGGCGAGACGCAACACCCGCTGGGCTAGCGGTGCGCCGTCCGGACGCTCGACCACCACGGTGACCCTGTGGCCCATCCGGCGAACCCGCTCGGCGTCCGCGATCGCCGCGCGCAGCGCGTCGACGCGGCGGTCGAACGAGCCATGCGGCGTATGGCAGAACGAGATCGTCCAGCGTCTGCCGAACGGCTTCACATTGTAGCTGAGTTCCGAGGTATGCATGCCCATGCCTCCCGTACTGCTCGCCTCAATGACTCATGAGGAGCGGAATCGGACAGGATTTCAAGAGGTCTCGCGTGACACCCCCCAGAATCATTTCCCGTAGCCGCGAACGTCCATAAGCGCCCGACACGAGAAGCTCCGCACCGACGATCTTCGCCTCGTTGAGCAGCGCGTCCGCCGGCCGGTTCCATTTCGGCAGGTGACGGACCTCCACATTGACGCCGTGGCGGGCCAGATGCCTCGCCATGTCGGCGGCCGGCTCGCTGTGCCGCTCCTCGCTAGCCGTCCCTTCCGCCACCGACACGAGGAAGACCTCCCGTGCCCGCTTGAGGAAGGGCAGGGCTGCGGCGATCGCCCGCGAGCACTCGGTGGTATCGCGCCAGGCGACGACGATAGTCTGCGGATCCCTTGCCTCCGCCGCCTCCGGCGGCACGATCAGCGCGGGGCTGCCGGCGTCGAAGAGTACGGCGGCGATCAGGTCGGCCAGCGATCTGTCGTCGTCCGGGCGGCCCAGGATGAAGAGGTCGAGCGTGCGCGCAAGGCGCCCCGCGGCGAAGGCGAGTTCGTGCGGCATCCCATCGATGCGCCGCAGGGAGCAGCCATTGCCCATCCGGTCGAGGTGGGCAAGGATCGCCTTCTCGGTCTCGTCGCCGGCAGCGCGGCCCTCTTCCCAGAGCTCCGCCGCGACGCGCTCGTAGCCGGCGCCGACCGGGATGAACGAAGTCGGGATGGGATTGGCGAAGAAACCCTCGACATGCGTGCCGAAGATGGACGCCAGCATCTGCGCATGCGCCAGCCGCGGCGCGTCGTGGCCGGAGCCGTCCAGGTGCACGGCAAGATCGGCGATCCGGTCGAGCCCGGGCGTCTTGTTCGGCCTGTCCGTGGCCGCGTGCCGTTCGTCCTCGTTCAGAAGGGTGCTCATGTCGATCCTCTCGCTCCCTCACGCCGGTGCCGGGTCGCAATGGACCAGCCCGTCGTGCACGTGATCGTTGCTGTCTCGTGGCCGGCGGGACGACGCTGTTTCCGCAGGATCCGAGCCTGACGATCCGTCACACTATCGGCAGGGGCCGCGACGTCGCGTTGATCAGGATCAATCCGGCGAAGGCCGCGGCGAGGCGGCCTGGGAAGGCAGCTTGGCGAGGCGGCCTTAGCGGCGACGCTTGGGAAGCCGCCGCGACTGCCAGCGGTCGTGGAACCACATCCACTGCTCCGGATGCTCGCGCACCCAGCCCTCGACGACGTCGTTGAGCAGCTGGCACGTCGCCTCGACGTCGATCGTCCCCGCCGCATCGCGCGGAAGATCGAGGCGCGGCTTCAACTCCAGCCGGTAGCGACCGTCCGGCAGCCGGATCGAGCGGGCCGGATAGATTTCCGCGTCGTACTGGCGCGCGAGTTTCGGCAGCAGCGGATTGGTCTTGCAGGGCCGGCCGAAGAACGTCGTGCGAACACCCTTGCGGAATTTCTGGTCGACCAGCATCCCGACGGAGCCGCCGCGCTGCAGGATCCCCGCGAGCGACCATGCGGCTCCCGCCTTGGACGGCACGAGGTGCCCGCCGGTTGTGCGACGGGCGGACAGCACCTCCTTGGCGATGTAGCGATTGTTCGGCTGGCGGAACAAGGCGGTAAATTCGAGGTCGAAGGCCGCCGCACCGATCGGCAGGAGTTCGAAGCAGCCGAGATGGCCGGTGAAGAAGATGAACGGGCCCTTGCGCTCGCGCAACTCGATGAAGGTCTCGATGCCCTCGACCTCGATGCGCCCTTCGCCGGGCCGTTCCGGGTCGAAGTCGAAGAGATCGTCGAGGAAGACGTATTCCGCCGCGATGCGGCCCATCTGGCCCCAGTTGGCGCGTGCGGTCTTCTCGATCCACGCTCTGTCCCGCTCGGGAAAAGCCTGGCGCAGATTGTCCTTCGCCAGCCGGTGGCGCGGCGTCAGCGGCCCGACGAGGCGGGCGGCGCGATCGGCAAAGGCCAGTCCCGCCTCGGCCGGAAACAGCCGAAGAAGCCGCAGGATCGCGAACAGGATCTGGGCTACGACGAAGTCACCGGCCCGCTTGAGCCGCAGCAGAAGCCGCGTCGTCTGCGGATTCATGCGGCCCCGGTGTCCGCGCTCTCGCGATCGACGTGCAGGATGATCTTGCCGAAGACCTCGCGGGCTTCCATGCGCTTGAGGGCCAGCGCAATGCCGTCGAAGCCGATCTCGGTGTCGATGACCGGATGCACGATGCCGCGGGCGATCTTCTGCATGGCGTCGCGCATGTTCTCCATGCGGCAGCCGAACGAGCCGAAGAGCTTCAGCTGCTGCTGGAACAGCATCATCAGGTTCATGTCGGTCGACACGCCGGAGGTCGAGCCGCAGGTGACGAGCCGGCCACCGCGCTTGAGGCAGAGCATGGACCCGGCCCAGGTATCCTTGCCGACATGCTCGAAGACGACGTCGACGCCCTTCTTGCGGGTCAGCTTTCGGGTGACGCCCTCGAAGCGGTCGGTGCGGTAGTTGATCACGTGATCGGCGCCCAGCGCCCTGGCCCGCTCGATCTTGTCGTCGGACCCGACGGTGGTGATCACCGTGGCGCCCATCTTCTTGGCGAGCTGGATCGCGGCCGTGCCGATGCCGGAACCGCCGGCGTGAACGAGAATGGTCTCACCGGGCTCCAGCTTGGCATTGTCGAAGAGCATGTGCTCGACGGTGCCGAAGGTGACCGGCGCGACCGCGGCGCCGACGGCGTCGCAGCCCGGCGGGGCCGGCACGAGCAGCCGCGTGGGCAGGTTGACCTTCTCCTGCGCGAAGCCGTCGAGGTGGAACCCGTGCACGCCGGACACGTGCTCGCAGAGATTGTCGCGGCCCTCGCGGCAGGGACGGCAGAGCCCGCAGGTGCGGGCGCCGTAGATCGAGACGAGCTGGCCCGGCAGGACGTTGCCGACCCCGGGCCCAATCGCCTCGATGACGCCGGAGGCTTCGGCGCCGACGACGAGCGGCATCTTGCGCTTGGCAAAGGCCATGCCGCGCCAGCCCCATACGTCGATATGGTTCAGCGCGACCGCGCGGATCGCTACGGTGGCCTCGCCCGGGCCGGGCGGCGGCGGCGGTGGAAGGTCGACTTCCCGCAGGTCGCGGTCGCCGACGAGTTGCAATGCCCGCATGGGTCGATCAGCCTCGAATACTGGCTTCGGCGGTCAGGCGCGCGGTTCGCGTCCGATGACCAGGCAGGCGTTCTGCCCGCCGAAGCCGAAGGAATTGGAAAGGACCGCAGCGATGTCGGCCGAGCGCGCCTTGTTGGGCACGGTGTCGAGCGGGATCGCCGGGTCGGGGTGCTCGTAATTGATGGTCGGGGGCAGCAGGCCGTGACGCATCGACAGGACCGAGAAGACGGCCTCGATGGCGCCCGCCGCGGTCAGCGTATGGCCGATCATCGACTTGTTGGAGGAGATCGGTGTCGCGGCGAGCGCATCGCCGAAGGCGGCGGCGAGGCCGGTTGCCTCCATCCGGTCGTTCTCCGGCGTCGAGGTCCCGTGGGCGTTGATGTAGTCGATGTCCGACGGCTCCATGCCCGCATCCGCGAGACCCGCCCGGATCGTCGCGATGATTGGCGAGCCGTCCGGCTTGGAGCGCGTGCGGTGGAAGTCGTCGGCCCGCTCGCCGCAGCCGTGGATGATGCCGAGGATGGTGGCGCCACGGGCCTTGGCGGCAGCCAGCGACTCCAGGACCAGGGCACCGGCGCCTTCGGCCATGACGAAGCCGTCGCGGTCCTTGGAGAACGGCTTGGAGGCCTTTTCCGGGTTCTCGTTGTTCGTCGACAGCGCCGACAGCAGCGAGAAGCGGATCAGCGATTCCTGGGTTATCGATCCGTCGGTGCCGATCGCGATGGCGCGTTCGGTCTCGCCGCGGCGGATTGCCTCGACGCCGAGCTGGATCGCGCTGGCACCCGAGGCACAGGCGGTGGACAGGGTGATCGGCAGGCCGCGCGTGCCGAGGCGGTCGGCGAGGAGCTCGGATATCCGGCTGCACTGGGTGAGATGATAGATGGACTGATCCGGTCGGCGGCGCGCGATCTGCAGCAGGCGGTCGTAGCCGGCTTCCTCGATGTCGGCCTCGTCCATCCGGTCGAGCCCGAGACGGTGCTGCCATTCGAGCTCGACCGGGGGCGCGGCCAGGAACAGCGGACCGGCGAAGTCGTCCTCCGGCAGCCCGGCCATGCGGACGGCCTCGGAACCCGCCGCCTCCGCCATGGCGTAGGAAAGGCCCGTCGACGTCGCTGCCTCGGGGCCCATGAAGTCGACCGAACCGGAGATGGTGGTGCGGAGCCCCTCGGTGGAGAACCGCTCGATCCGGTGGATGCCGGATCGGCCCGCGGCGAGAGCCGTCCAGTTGTCCTCGACGCCCCGCCCCAGGGGCGACACGATGCCGATGCCGGTGATGGCGACGACAGGTCGACCCATGAAGTCGATTTCGCTGGCGCTCATGTCCTCATCCTCACAATCTGCGTCCGTCCACCGCCTCGAGCAGGCAGACACCCTCGGCGTGGAGGTGGCCGATCCCGGTGACCAGGGCGTGCTGCGGGCGCGCCTCGGCCGGCCGCTCCTCGCCGCTGTCGAAGGGCGGCGGAACGGCGCCGCGCGCCAGCGCGCCGGCGGCAAGCGCCACACCGGCGGGCAGCTGCGCCTCGAACGAATGGCCGAGGATCGTCCCATAGGCGCGAAGCGCCGCATCGGGAAGCCGCTTGCGCAGGACGGCTCTTTCGACATCCGCAAGCGCCGCGATACCGGTCGCACCGGAGAAAACGACGGTGCCTTCACAACTACCGTCGATCGCGGGCAGCAGCCGCTCGAACCGGGTTTCGATCGCTGCCCTGTCGCGGCGGCCGCGGTCTCCTGCCACGGCGGCAAGGCGGGCATAGGCGGGGGCCGAGCGGGAAGCGGCGTGTTGCGCCGATTCCAGGATCAGGAAGGCGCCGACACTGCCGACCGCAATCCCGTCATGGGGCGCGGTGCGGGAAAATACTGGACGCCACTCGTCCCGCAGCATCAGTCCCGCGAGGTCGAAATTCAGGATCAGGTCCTTGCGCTCGGCGGAGAAGGCGCCGCCGACGAGGCAGATCTCGCTCTGGCCGGCGGCGATCCGGGCTCTAGCCGAGGCGAGGGCGGAGATGCCGGCGGCTTCCTCGCCCATGAAGGTGCGCGACGAGCCCGTCACCTTGTGAACGATGGATATGTTGCCGGCCAGAAGGTTCGACAGCTGGGCGAGGAACAGCGTCGGGCGCAGCTCGGCCGACAGCGTCTCGTTGATCACCCGCTCGCGGTCGTTGGCACCGCGCGCCCTGTCGATCACCATGGCATCGACGGCGGCATCGCGTTCGCCACCCCCTGCGGCGACGACCATGTCGATTTCGGCCCGGACGCTTTCGTCGGCGGGGATGCCGGCGTCCTGCAGCGCCAGGCCCGCGGCGTAGGTGCCCAGCTTCTGCCAGGTCTCCATCTGGCGCTGATCGCCCCGCTTGGGGATCTGGCTGGACCAGTCCATCGGCGGCAGCGGATGCACGAAATACGGCGCGTATCCCTCGGTGTCGATGTGCGGCTGCGGTGCCGGCCCGCGCTCGAGCAGGTCGAGATGCGCGCCGATGCCCTCGCCGAGAGACGAGACGAGGCCGATCCCCGTGATGACTACGTCCCTGGGACTGTCGCTCATGTGCTCATTCCAGTTTCGAGGCCTGCCGCCTCCCGTCGGCAGGACCTGCGATCCCTTCATGCCGATGGCTCCGACGCGCGGAGCGCCGGTGGTTCAGGCGGTCTTGGCGGCCCGCAATTCGTCGATCTTGGCGCACAGGTTCTTCAGGACGAAATATTCCTCGGTCGGAACATCGCCGTCATTGACCTCCTGGGTCCATTTCTCGAGCGGGATCTTGATCCCGAATTCCTTGTCGATGGCGAAGACGATGTCGAGGAAATCGAGAGAATCGATACCGAGGTCGTCGATCGTGTGGCTTTCCGGCGTAATCTGGTCGCGGTCGATTTCACTCGTCTCCGCGATGATGTCCGCGACCCGGTCGAAGGTTGAAGACAATGGGGAAATCCTTGAACTGTTGGGAGGTGCATGCTGAATCCGGCGCGAACCTATAGGGAATTCAGCCGCAAAAGCAAAGCGAGCAGTGGCGGGTGGGCCGTATTCCCCGATGGTCGGCGGTTGCGCAGCCTCGTTGAGCCGGCCCGTCTGCAATCGCGCGCCCTGATGACGTGGCGCACGGCGCTTCTTTGGCGTGCGAACCGGCATCTGCGAAAGATTTCAACAATCGGTGACGCAACGCCTGAGGCCGCTCGGCATTCTCAAATGTAATCAAACCGCCAACCCCCCGCTCCGCGGGCCGAGGGAATCATGCCATGAGCGCCAATGAGGACAGCGACAGAAGCCGATTTCTCAGCAGTCGGCTCATCCGCGCTGCGACGGCGCTCGGACGGGTCACCTCCCAGGTGCACAAGGGCCAGCACGGGCTCACGCTGCCCGAGTTCAGCGTCCTCATGATCCTCGGCGATGGCAGCGACGACGCCCACACGTCGTCCTACATCGTCGAGGCGACGGCGATGGACAAGACGAAGGTCAGCCGGGCCGTCTCGTCGCTGGACCGGCGCAAATGGCTTCACCGGACGCGGGCGACCTCGGACCGTCGCTTCGAGTATCTGGCCCTCACCGCGAAGGGCCAGGCCGCGTACGCGCAGCTGGTTCCCCAGGTCGAGACGGCCGAGAAGGCGGTCCTGAAGAACCTCACGGAGGATGAGATTCGCGGACTGGAGCGCGGCCTTGCCGGCCTCGACCGGGCTTTCGGCGAACGCGCCTGATCCGCCTCCGGCCCTCCGTCCTGTCCGCCTCCGATCTAGATCGGCTCCTCACCCGGCTCACCCGCCATGTTCCGGCGCGTCGGCATCCGGCGGATCTCCGGGATGACCTCCTCGGCGAAGATGCGGTGCAGCCGCTGCAGCTCCCTGACCGGCTCCTCGTGTTCGTCGACCCTGATGTCCCACAGCGGATAGGCTTCCTCGTCGACGACGTAGATCGTGGCCGAGCGCTCGCTCTTGCGATCCCCGCCCGCCAGATCGCCGGCGACGATCGCCGCCAGAAGCCGGTCCGCCAGCGCCTGCCCCCCGCTCTCCTCGTAGGCTGAGGCGGCAACGGCGAGGACATTCCTGCCGCAGAGGCGGTTGCCTTGCAGGCTGTAGCCGTCGCCCGCGATCGACCCGGCCCAATCGAGGCAGCCCGCGCCCGTCCAGACGGCGGTGTCGCCGTGCCGGTCGATCACGGCGAACTGCCGGTTCTCGGGAGCCGGATCCTCCCCGGCCAGCCGGTCGCGCACCTCCTCTGCCCGCATGCTCTCGCGCAGATAGGCCATCCCGTCGATGCCGAGATAGGGATTGACCCGCGCCTGCGTGGCGACGGCGCCGATGCCCGCCTCCGCGTGGGTCAGGAGCTTGCCGACCGCCGGAACGCCGGTAGTCGCCGCGACGCCGAACTGGCCGGTCTTGCGGCAGCGGGCGATGATCGAGAACGTCAAGCGTTCACCAGCGGTCCCGGCGATCGTCGAAGCGCTTGCGACGGTCGTCGAACCGTCCGTGGCCTCGGGAGTAGTCTCGATCGTAGTCCCTGAAGCCGCCCCTGCCGCCGTCCCAGCGACCGCCACGGTCGTGCCTGTCCTCGTGTCCCCAGCGGCCGTAATCCCTGTCCCGATGATCGTCGTCCCTGTCCCAACGATGGTCATCCCGGCGGTCGTGCCGTCTACCCCTCCTTGAGCCGTGGTCGCGCCAGTACGGCCGGTCGTAGGAGCCGCGATGAGACCGGCGCCAGCCGTCGTCGCGGCCGAAAGAGCGGTGATGGTAGACGCCGCCATGTCGTGAACCCCGCTCGGAACGGTATTGCGCGACGCGTTCGGCAGCGGCCGGAGCGGACTGGCTGGCGGCCGCGGCGGCGACGGGTTGCTGCGTGGCGGCGACAGAGGTGGTCACCGCGGCAAGCGGGGCGATGCCGGAGAGCATTACCA
>DASYHY010000236.1:0-12222 GCA_036252795.1 Aurantimonas sp.
TCGAAAATGTCGGTGTTCTGCCTGCGGCGTCTCAGCCGGTGCCGGCGATGCGCCGCAGCGGCGAGCGCTCGACGCGCGCGCCGGCGTTGCGCCCCGCGACGACGCGCAGCGTCAGTCCCGCCTCGGCCGCGCGATCGCCGACCGCCAGCAGGAGCCGGTCGGCCTCCTCGGGCGAGGGCGCGAAGGCAAAGCCCGTCGGGCCCCAGGAACTCTGCCCGGGACCGTGGGCTCCGTGCTCGGCGAGCAGCGCGCAGATTTCAGCCACCGCCGGGCTGGTGAAAATCCCGCCCTGGGCGGGGGCGAAGTGGCTGCCGACCATCTGCTGGATCGTCCCGATGGCCGCGCCGAACCCGGCGATGTCGGCCTCCGCGAGGGCCGGCAAGGCCTCGAGCAGGACGAGGCGGCAGATCCGGGCCGTGTCGCTTTCGGGGAAGGGCGGCAGCCCGGCGAAGGCCGCCAGTTCCGCCTCCCCGTGGAACCCCTCGGTCCGCGGGTCGAGGACGAGCAGCACCCGCCAGGCGGCGGGGAAGGGCAGCCGCGCGATGATCGGCGGCGGCGCGTCGGTTGGTCCCTTGCCGCCATCGACCGCGACCCCGCCCGCTTCGACGAACGCCGCCCCGAGGCCGGAGCGGTTGCCCCGTCCCAGCCGCGCGGCGTCACCGGCCGGATCGGGCGCCAGGCCTTCGATCGCCCGCAGGGCAGTCGCCACGGCCAGCGCAAGCTGGGTGCCCGAACCGAGCCCGGCATGGGGCGGAATCGTTTCGGCGAAGGACAGCGCGTAGCGGCGATCTCCAAGACCGAGATGTGCGCGAATCGCGTCGAGATGGGCGAGCGCCCGCCCGGCCTCCGGTCCATCGGCCCGGTCGGCGGACGCGCGGCGGATCGACAGCCGGGTCGCCGGCTCGGCCAGCGCCAGCCCGATTCCGCCGAATCGCCGGCCCGATCGGCCGCCGGGATCGAGGAAGCCGAGATGCAGGCGCGCGGGCGCCGAGACGCTGACGACGTCTTCTGTCAATTTGTCCCCTGCCTTCCGGGTGCCCGCACCCTATTATCGGGGCATGCACCGATGCGGCAAGGGGAGATGGCCATGGCAGCGAAGACCTACACGGACGAGGAGGTCACCGAACGGCTGGCGCGCGAGCTGCCGACATGGCGGCTGGAGGACGGCTGGATCCGGCGTACCTACAAGACGCATGGCTGGAAGGGCACGCTGATGGTGATCAACACCGTCGGCCATCTCGCCGAGGCGGCCTTCCACCATCCCGACATCACCGCCTCCTATGCCTGGGTGGAGGTGCGGCTGATGAACCACGCCGCCAAGGGCATCACCGATTCGGACTTCGCGCTGGCGAAGAAGATCGAGGAAGTGGTGAACTGGCAGCCCGGCAAGGAGGACGGACCGCTTTCCGGCACGCCGGACGATCCGCGCTTCGCGTACATCAAGTACGACAAGCGCTAGTTCGGATCGGCGGGGACTTTAACCTCGCCGGGCGAGGCGGTATCTTGGCGACGGGGCACAGGAAGCGATTCGTTTTGGGCAATGCATGGATCGACGGCCGGCCGGTTTCCGAACCGGAAGCCGTCGCGGCGGCAGCGGCGCTGATTGGCAGCAGCCGGCTGCCGGTGGTGACGGGCCTCGTCACGGATTTCGCCGGTGTCCGGGCCGCACTCTCGCTCGCAAGGATCGCCGGGGCGGCGATCGACCACCAGGGTTCCGCGGCGATCTACCCCGCGATCACCGCGCTCCGCGAAAGCGGCATGATGATCGGGGCGCCGGCGGAGATGCGGCGGCGGGCCGACCGGGTGCTCATCGTCGGCGCCGAGGTCTTCGCGCAGTCGCCGGACCTGCCGGACTTTCTCTTCGGCCATGAGCCGGACCTCGGGACCCGGACACGCGGTGAATGCCAGATCCTGTGGCTCGGCGCCCCGGACGACGGCGCGGATCTTCCGGCCGCGTCCGTCGAGCGCGTCGCGTGCCCGGCTGACGGCATCCCCGACGCGCTGGCGATTATCCGCGCGGCCGTCGCCGGCCACCGCTTCGGCGACGGGCCGATCCCGCGCGAGCGCGCCGAGACGATCGCCGCGTGGGCGAAGGCTGCCGGCTTCGGCTGTGCCGTCTTCGCGGCCGAGGGACTGGACGAACTCGCCATCGAGATGCTGTCGGGCCTCGTCTTCGACCTCAACGCCGAGACACGCTTCACCAGCCTGCCGCTGTTCGGGCCGGACCAGGCGTTCGGCGCGGCCCTCGCCGCGACATGGACGACCGGGTTTCCGCTGAGGGTCGGGTTCGGGCGTGGCATTCCGGAGCATGATCCCGACCTCTGCGAAGCCGGGCAGCTGATCGCGTCGGGCGAGGCCGATCTGGCGGTTCACGTCGCCGGCCTCGACGGCGTCGATTCGCCGGAGCCGGATTGGTCCGGCGTTCTGCCGGTCATCGCCATCGGCGAGGGCGCGGCGGCTTGGACAAACCCGCCGAAGATCCGCTTCGAGGCCGCGATGGCGGGGCGCGACCACGACGGCGTCCTCCACAACGAGCGCTTCGGCAGCTTCGTGCCAGTGGCCACGGCTACGAACGTGGCGCTTCCACGCGCCGCCGACATCCTTTCGGCGATTGCCGCCGCGCTCGGCGGCGCCACGGCGGGCGTGGCCGCATGAGCGCGAATCTGAACGAGGGCTGCTCATGCTGACGCGTCTGAAGGGCGGGCACATCGTCGATCCCGCCAATGGCCGCGACGCGGTCGGCGACCTCTATGTCGAGAACGGCGTGGTGGTCGACGCGCCCGGCGACGGACGGCAGGCGGGCGAGACGATCGACTGCACGGGCCTGATCGTGATGGCAGGGGCGATCGACATCCATTCGCACATCGCCGGCGGCCACGTTAACACGGCGCGGCTGCTGCTGCCGGAGTTCCATCGCGCCTTCCAGGCGCGGCCGGGCGAGACCGCGCTTTCGCGCGTCGGCTGGACGACCGAGGAGACCGGTCTGCGCTACGCCCAGATGGGTTTCACCACCGTGGTCGAACCGGCGATGGCGCCTTCCGCGGCGCTGCACGCGCATCTCGAACTCGCCGACATTCCGATCATCGACAAGGCGACGCTGGTCGTGCTCGGCAACGACGATTTCCTGATGTCGATGATCCGCGACGGCGAGAGCGAGAGCGCGATCGAGGACTACGTCGCCTGGACCGTGTCGGCTTCCCGGGCGCTCGGCGTCAAATGCATCAATGCGGGCGGCTCCGCGGCGTTCAAGGAGAACGTCCGCAGCTTCGATTTCGACGACGAGGTCCCCGACTACGGCGTCACCTCGCGGCGGATCGTCAAGACGCTGCAGGCCGCGGTGACGCGGCTCGGCATCCCGCATCCGCTGCACGTCCACTGCAACAATCTCGGCGTTCCCGGTGATTCCGCCGCGTCCGCCGTGGCGACGATCGAGGCGGCCGAGGGCATGCCGCTGCACCTGGCGCATCTGCAGTTCTACGGCTACGGCACCGGGGGGGAGCGCCGCTTCTCCTCGGAGGGCCAGCGGCTCGCGGAACTCGTCAACCGCACGAAGGAAGTGACGGTCGACATCGGCCAGGTGATGTTCGGCCAGACGGTGACGATCTCCTCCGACGAGTTGCGGCAGTTCGTCGGCCGGGGGCAGGCCAGTCCCGGCAAGGCGGTGATCTTCGACCACGAGGCCAATGGCGGCGGCGTCGTCCCGATGGCGTACAAGAAGGCCAGCTACTTCAACGCGCTGCAGTGGGCGATCGGGCTCGAGCTGTTCCTGCTCATCGACGATCCGTCGCGGGTGTTCTTCACCACGGACCACCCGAACGGCGCGCCGTTCACGGCCTATCCGGAGATCTTCGCGCTGCTGATGGACCGCAACGTGCGCCAGACCTGGCTCGAAGCGCTGCCGAAATCGGTCCTGGCGATGACGACGCTGGCCGAGATCGGCCGGGAATACACGCTGAGCGAGATCGCCACGATGACGCGGGCGGCGCCGGCGCGGCTGCTCGGCACGCCCGACCGGGGCCATCTCGGCGCCGGGGCCGTCGCCGACGTCGCGGTCTACCGGCCGGGTGCCGACAAGGCGGCGATGTTCGGCCATGCCGCCTATGTTCTGAAGGACGGCACGCTGGTGGTGAAGGACGGGCAGGTGGTCAACCGGACGACCGGCCGCACGCTGACCGTCCGCCCCGAGCCGGACAAGGCGATGGCGCGGCGGCTGGAAACCTATTTCGACGATCGCTACGGCCTGCCGGCGCGGTGGTTCGAGGTGCCGGAGCACGCGATCGGCCACGAGAATCCGTTCAAGGTGGTGGCATGCCGGACATGAACACCGCCGCGACGATCAACGGCGTCGTCATCGACGATACCTTCGCCGAAGCCTTCCCGATGAGCGGGACGGCGATCCAGGTGACGGCCGACAGCGAAAAATGGGCGCTCGAGGCGGCGCGTTCCTTCACCGGCTTCGCCACCTCGGTGATCGCCTGCGGCTGCGAGGCGGGGATCGACCGCATCGTGCCGCCGGAGGAAAGCCGGGACGGTCGCCCAGGCGTGCGCATCCTCTTGTTCTCGATGGACAAGGCAGGGGTCGTCAAGCAGCTCGGCACGCGGCTCGGCCAGTGCATCCTGACCAGCCCGTCATCGGCCTGCTATGCCGATCTTGCCGGGGAGAGCGAGATCGATCTCGGCTCGGCCATCCGCTATTTCGCCGATGGCTGGCAGATCTCCAAGAAGTTCGGCGGCAAGCATTTCTGGCGCATGCCGGTGATGGAGGGCGAGTTCCTCTGCGAGGCGAGGACCGGCATCACGTCGCAGGGCGTCGGCGGCGGCAATCTCTTGTTCCTCGCCCGCAGCCCGCGCCAGGCGCTGGCGGCGGCCGAAGCCGCCGTCGAGGCGATGCGCGCCGTGCCGGACGTGATCATGCCGTTCCCCGGCGGGATCGTGCGCTCCGGCTCCAAGGTCGGCGGCAAGTACAAGGGCATGATGGCCTCGACCAACGACGCCTACTGCCCGACGCTGAAGGGCGTCACCGCGTCGGCGCTGGGGCCGGAGATCGGTTCGGTGCTGGAGATCGTCATCGACGGGCTGAGCGCCGACGCCGTCGCGGACGCCATGCGCGCCGGGCTGAAGGCGGCGGTCGATCTCGGGCCCGACGATGGTGCCCTGCGGATCGGCGCCGGCAATTACGGCGGCAATCTCGGCCCGCACCATTTCCACCTCAAGGATCTCCTGCCATGAGCGGCCTGACCTTCCGCAAGAAGGCCGAGCCCGAGCAGCGGCTCGACCTCTCGATCCTCACGCCCGCCCGCCTCGCGGGCCTGACGACGGCCGAGATCGCCGCGCTGCCGGTGGGCACGACGCGGCGACTGGTGGCGGTCGGCGATATCTTCGACGTCGACGGGAGCGATCCGGCCACGATCCGCTTCGAGGGCGGCTCGGACCGGTTCGACCGGATCGGCGAGGCTCTGGACGGCGGCGAGATCCATGTCGAGGGCGGCGCCGGATGGCGCGTCGGAGGGCTGATGCGGGCGGGGCGCCTGACGGTATCCGGCTCCGTGGAAGGCCTCGCCGGCTCCGGCATGAGCGGCGGCTTCCTGTCGATCGGCGGCAATGCCGGGCAGCGCCTGGGCGGGCCGATGGCCGGCGAGATGGCCGGCATGCGCGGCGGTGCGATCCGGGTCGCGGGCAGCGCCGGCAGCCGCGCCGGCGACCGGATGCGCCGGGGCACGATCGTCGTCGCCGGTGAGCTGGGCGAGGATGCCGGCAGCCGCATGATCGCCGGCACGCTGATCGCCGGCAGCATCGCACGCGGCGCGCCGGGCCGGCTGATGAAGCGGGGCACGCTGATCCTGTGCGGCGGGGCCGAACGCCTCGGGCCGACCTTTCTCGACAACGGTCCGGCCGATCTCCTGATCCTGCGGGTCATGGCGCGGGAACTTCGCGGCGGCGATCTCGGCGAACTGCCGTTCGACGGAGCCCCGATGCGGCGCATCGGCGGCGACACGGCGGTGCTCGGCAAGGGCGAGATCTTCCTGCCGCTGTGAGCGCGGCCCGGTGGGGCGAACTTGCGCAAGGTACCAAGCGGGCCGCCTCGGCGGCGCCCCTGCCGCATCCTGTCGCAGCAGCGCTGACGGCGGTCTGCGACGCGCTACAATCGCTCGAGGACGCCGCTGCGTCTGCAGCCTCGACTGCGGGCGCGGCGCCGGCAGGGCACCTTCGAAAACGTGGAACGACCCGATGATCGATCTGATCCTGACCGTGTGCATGGCTGCCGATCCCTCCTCCTGCCGCGAAGAGCGCCTCCCTTACGAGAGCCGCGGCTCGCTGGCCCAGTGCATGATGCTGTCCACCCCCTACGTCGCCGCATGGGCGGGCGACCATCCGCAATGGACGGTGACCCGGTGGGAATGCCGCTGGCCGGAAGAGCGCAAGCAGCCGATCTGACGGCGCGGCTCACGGGGATCTGCATGGAAAGGGTGCGTGGTGCTTATTTTTTAAGCGCCACGCCCCGCAACTCGCGTGCTGCCAAATTATTAGGCTCGCTGCCTATGGCTTCCGTCAGGCTCTGCAGGGCATTCCGTAATCCAACATCCGGAATTGGCACGCGCTTTGCTCCGTTTCATTCGTAACCCGACCGGGTCGGGGCCGAAACGAGTGGAGATGGCGCATGAATTCACCCTTCCGATGGATCCGAGGCATCGCCGCCGCGGCCGCGATGACGAGTTTCGCCCTGAACGGGGCCGCCGCACAGGACGCGCCGAGCGGCGAGCCGATCAAGGTCGGCGTCCTGCACTCGCTTTCCGGAACGATGGCGATCTCCGAGACGACCCTCAAGGACGTCATGCTGATGCTCATCGAGGAGCAGAACAAGAAGGGCGGCCTGCTCGGGCGCCCGCTCGAGGCGGTGGTGGTCGATCCCGCCTCCGACTGGCCGCTCTTCGCCGAGCGGATGCGTGACCTGGTCTCGGCGCAGGAAGTGGCGGCAGTGTTCTGCTGCTGGACGTCGGTCTCGCGCAAGTCGATCCTGCCGGTCGCCGAGGAACTGAACACCGTGGTGTTCTACCCGGTGCAGTACGAGGGCGAGGAATCGTCCCGCAACATCTTCTATACGGGCGCGGCGCCGAACCAGCAGGCCATTCCCGCGGTCGACTATCTGATGGAGGAAGGCGTCGAGCGCTGGGTGCTCGAAGGCACCGACTACGTCTATCCGCGCACCACCAATAAGATCCTCGAGCAGTATCTGATGGACAAGGGCGTCGCCGCCGAGGACATCAGGATCAACTACACGCCGTTCGGCTTCTCCGACTGGCAGACCGAGGTCTCGGCGATCAAGGAATTCGGCTCGGCCGGCAAGAAGACGGCCGTCGTGTCGACCGTCAACGGCGACGCCAACGTGCCGTTCTACAAGGAACTCGCCAATCAGGGCATCGCCGCGACCGACATTCCGGTGGTGGCGTTCTCGGTGGGCGAGGAGGAACTCGCCGGTATCGACACCGCCCCGCTGGTCGGCCATCTCGCCGCCTGGAACTACTTCATGTCGGTCGACACGCCGGAGAATGCCGAGTTCATCGAGAAGTGGCACGCCTTCATCGGCGACGAGAAGCGCGTCACCAACGACCCGATGGAAGCCCACTATGTCGGCTTCAACATGTGGGTGCAGGCGGTCGAGAAGGCCGGCACGACGGATGCCGACGCGGTGATCGCGGCCCTGCCCGGCATCGAGCAGGCGAACCTGACCGGCGGCACGTCGACGATGCTGGCGAACCACCACATCACCAAGCCCGTGCTGATCGGCGAGATCAACGACGAGGGGCAGTTCGACATCGTCAGCGAGACCGAGGAACTGGTTCCCGGCGACGCCTGGTCGGACTTCCTCCCGGAGTCCAAGGCGCTCGAAGCCGACTGGACCGACCCGATCAATTGCGGGAACTACAACACCGAGACCAAGACCTGCGGCGGCGCTTCGGCTGCGGCGGCCCAGTAGGCCCGCTCCCGGTCTGCCGAGGCGCGCTTTCCTCCCAGAGCGCGCCTCCGCGGGGACGGCCCCCGGGCCGTCCCCGCCCTCGTCTCAACCGTTACAGGACCGACCATGATCGTCATCGCGCGCTGGTGCGTCGCCTTCCTCCTGCTTATCGCCGGCAGCTTCCCTGTTGCGGCCCCTGCGCACGCGCAGGACGGCGAGGCGGCGGCGATCATCCAGAAATTCGGCGGCAAGCAGAGCTTTTCCGACACCGAAGCCGTGATCGCGGAACTCGCCGCCACCGGCGATGCGCGCGTCGCGCGCGCGCTGCGGGCGCTGGGGGACGGCAATCTCGTCTGGCGCAAGAGCGACGAGGCCGTGTTCATCGGCCGGGGCAGCGACCCCGTCACGCTGCTCGATCCGCTCACCGGCGACGAGGTCGGAACGGCGCCTTCGTCCGACCTCACCAAGGTCCGCATCAAGAATTCGATCCGCAACGACATCACCACGGCGCTCGGTTCGCTGACGCTGCGGGTGGACAATCCGGCCCAGCGCCTGCGGGCGGCGAACACGCTTTTCTCCGATGCCGATCCGGCGATGATCGAACCGCTCGCGGCGGCCATCGCCGCGGAGCCGGACGCCGCCGTGAAGGCGCGCATGGAAGAGGCGCTGGCTGCGGCTGTCCTTGCCTCCGACCGGCCGGCGACGGAGAAGGCAGAGGCCGCTGGGGTCATCGGCGAGCGCGGCGACCGCGAGGCGCTGACGATTCTCGTCCGCTTCGCCGCCGCCACCGACGATCTCGAAGCCAAGGCCGCCGCGGAAACGGCGATCGCCTCGATCGAGCGGAAGATCGCGTTCTGGTACCAGATGCAGAACATCTGGTACGGGCTGTCGCTCGGATCGGTGCTGCTGCTCGCCGCGATCGGCCTTGCCATCACCTTCGGCGTCATGGGCGTCATCAACATGGCGCATGGCGAGATGGTGATGCTCGGCGCCTACACGACCTTCGTCGTTCAGGAGGCGATCCGCACCAGCGCGCCGGAACTCTTCGTGTGGTCGCTGGCGATCGCCCTGCCGCTGGCCTTCCTGGTCTCCGGCACCGTCGGCCTCGTGATGGAGCGCTTTTTGATCCGCTTCCTCTACGGCCGGCCGCTGGAGACGCTGCTGGCGACCTTCGGCGTCTCGCTGATCCTGCAGCAGGCGGTCCGCACGATCTTCGGCCCGACCAACCGCGAGGTCGGCAATCCGGAGTGGATGTCCGGCGCCTTCGAGGTGGGGATGATGGCGATCACCTGGAACCGGCTGTGGATCATCGTCTTCTCGCTGGTGGTCTTCGCCGGCCTGCTCGCCGTCCTCAACCGCACCTCGCTCGGGCTGCAGATGCGGGCCGTGACCCAGAACCGCAAGATGGCCTCGGCGATGGGCATCCGCACGCCCTGGGTCGACGCTCTGACCTTCGCGCTCGGCTCCGGCATCGCCGGCATCGCCGGGGTGGCGCTCAGCCAGATCGACAACGTGTCGCCGAGCCTCGGCCAGGGCTACATCATCGATTCCTTCATGGTGGTGGTGTTCGGCGGCGTCGGCAATCTCTGGGGCACGCTCGTGGGGGCAATGAGCCTCGGCATCCTCAACAAGTTCCTCGAGCCTTATGCGGGCGCCGTGCTCGGCAAGATCGTCGTGCTGGTGCTGATCATCCTGTTCATCCAGAAGCGGCCGCGCGGCCTGTTCGCCCAGAAG
Source organism: Aurantimonas sp. (assembly GCA_036252795.1). Taxonomy (GTDB): domain Bacteria; phylum Pseudomonadota; class Alphaproteobacteria; order Rhizobiales; family Rhizobiaceae; genus Aurantimonas. The sequence continues at coordinate 9,689 of DASYHY010000236.1, forward strand.
GGGAGGTTCGTCGACGCATGATCCTCGCGCGATTCCTCGGCCCAAGGGTCTGGTTCCTGGTCCTCGCGCTGGTGGCGGCGGCGGTGCTGGTGCCGGCCGCCAGCCTGTGGCTGCCGGCGGGCCACCCGCTGCACGTGCCGCCTTACCTCGTGCCGCTGGTCGGGAAGTACATCTGCTTCGCGCTGCTGGCGCTCTCGCTCGATCTCGTCTGGGGCTATGTCGGCATCCTGTCGCTCGGTCATGGCGCGTTCTTCGCGCTCGGCGGCTACGCGATGGGCATGTATCTGATGCGCCAGATCGGCCCGCGCGGGGTCTACGGCGACCCGGTGCTGCCGGACTTCATGGTGTTCCTCAACTGGCAGGAACTCCCCTGGTACTGGACCGGGTTCGACCAGTTCTGGTTCGCGGCGATCATGGTGGTGCTGGTGCCGGGCGTCCTCGCCTTCGTCTTCGGCTATTTCGCCTTCCGCAGCCGCGTCACCGGCGTCTATCTGTCGATCATCACCCAGGCGATGACCTATGCGCTGCTGCTCGCCTTCTTTCGCAACGACATGGGGTTCGGCGGCAATAACGGCCTGACCGACTTCAAGGACATCCTCGGCTTCCCGATCCAGGCGGCGACGACGCGGGCGGCGCTGTTCTCGGCCAGTTGCATCGCGCTCGCCGTCGCGGTGCTGTTCGTCGGCTGGATCACCCGCTCGAAGCTCGGCAAGCTCATGGTGGCGGTGCGCGACGCCGAAAGCCGCACCCGCTTCATCGGCTGGCGGCCGGAGCACGTGAAGCTCTTCGCCTTGACCGTCTCGGCGGTCATGGCGGGTATCGCCGGGGCGCTCTACGTGCCGCAGGTCGGGATCATCAATCCGGGCGAGTTCGCGCCGGTGAACTCGATCGAAATCGTCGTCTGGGCGGCCGTCGGCGGGCGCGCGACGCTGGTCGGGCCGGTGCTCGGCGCGCTCGTCGTGAACTTCGCCAAGAGCACCTTCACCGCGATGGCGCCGGAATACTGGCTGTTCGTGCTCGGCGGCCTGTTCGTCTTCGTCACGCTGTTCCTGCCGCGCGGCATCGTCGGCACGTTCGACCATGGCTGGACCAGCTGGCGCGAGCGGCGCGCGTCCGGGCGGTCGGAAAAAGGCGAGAGCGCCGATGACGGGGCCGCCGTCCCGAACCCGGCGGAGTAGGCGATGACCCTCAGCGAACCTGCCGCACCGGCGATGGCCGAGACCCTCCCGCCGCACTCATCACCGGACCCGTCCCCGCCCCACAAGCGCCGGGATACGCTTCTCTATCTGGATGGCGTCAGCAAGAGCTTCGACGGCTTCAAGGCGATCAACAATCTGTCGCTGGTGCTGGCCCGCGGCGAGATGCGCGCCATCATCGGCCCGAACGGCGCCGGCAAGACCACGATGATGGACATCATCACCGGCAAGACCCGGCCTGATTCCGGCGAGGTCTATTTCAACGGCACGGTCGACCTGACCCGGCACGACGAGGCGGCGATCGCCGGCATGGGGATCGGGCGGAAGTTCCAGAAGCCGACCGTGTTCGAGAGCCACACGGTGGAGGACAACATCCGCCTGTCGCTGGCCGGGTCGCGGTCGATCTTCGCCGCCCTCGTCCACCGCAAGGGCGAAAGCGAGCGGGCGGCGATCGCGCGGATCCTCGACACGACCCGGCTCGCCGCAAAGCGCCATACGCTCGCCGCCGACCTGTCGCACGGCCAGAAGCAGTGGCTGGAGATCGGCATGCTGCTCGCCCAGGATCCGGAACTCCTGCTGGTCGACGAGCCGGTGGCCGGCATGACCGACGCGGAGACCGAGGAGACCGCGCGGCTCCTGCGCGAGATCGCCGAGACCCGCTCCGTGGTGGTGGTCGAGCACGACATGCATTTCGTCCGCGAGCTGGCGGTGAAGGTTACCTGCCTGCACGAAGGCTCGGTGCTGTCGGAGGGCACGCTCGACCACGTGTCGAAGGATCCGCGTGTCATCGAGGTGTATCTTGGGCGGTGACGAACGCGCCGTGGTCGGGCCATTTGACGAAGGGGCACACGCCCCTCCGCATCGTCATCCTCGGGCCCGTCCCGAGGATCTGCTGCCGCCGACGGAGAAGACCGAGCGTCGGCGACGGGACGTCACAAACGGTTCTGTAGCGGACATTCCTGCAGATCCCTGGGACAGGCCCAGGGATGACGGAGCTCCAGGGCTTTCGACAGGCTTTCAGTGTCGAGGTGGCAAGCCATGCTGGCGCCGCGTTCATCGGTCGCCCGTCGCAGCGTTCGAGAGTTTCAGCCCTCAAGATGACCGGCGCGGAGGGAGAACCGACCCATGCTGACCGTTTCCAATGTCGATCTCTATTATGGTGCCGCGCAGGCGCTGCGGGGGGTGTCGCTCAGTGCCGAGAAGGGCGAGATCACCTGCGTCCTCGGGCGCAACGGCGTCGGCAAGACCTCGCTCCTGCGGGCGATCGTCGGCGAGCAGCCGATAAAGGCGGGCGACATCGCGCTGGACGGCAAGAGCCTCGGGCGGCAGGCGCCCTAC
>DASYHY010000237.1:0-16588 GCA_036252795.1 Aurantimonas sp.
TCCCTCGCGGAGGCGGCGCAGCAGCATGCCGAAGACATGCTGGAGCGTGACTACTACGCGCACGAAACGCCCGGGGGTGAGACCTTCGCCGACCGGATCCGGGAAGCCGGCGACGAACGCTGGCTGCTGACGGCGGAGAACATCGCCCGATGCGTCGGGTGCCCGACACCGCCCGGCGTCGCGCGCGTCGAGGCCTTTCACGAAGGCTGGATGGACAGCGCCGGGCACCGTCGGAACATCCTCGAGGAAGACGCCACCAGCTTCGGGTTCGGCATCGCCGGCGAGGGAGAGGCCGCCTACGGCGTCCAGACCTTCGCGGGCCGATAGACGCTCTCGCCCGCACCGGGCCCGCGACAGGGGAGCTGGCTGCAGCGGGCCCGCCATGGCCAGCCGTTCCTACAAACCGAACGGATAGGTGTCCGGCACGCCCTCCCGCCGATGCTCCGGCCCGAGCGGCGTGACGGCATTCGTCTCGTCGAACCAGACGAAGGCATCGTACTGTCGCGAGAGCGAGGCCTTCGCGTAGTGGCTCGCCAGCTCGGTTTCCGGGCGGTAGATGACGCCGATGAAGCGCTGCAGCCGCTCTTCGGCGAGGCGCCGGACGAGCGCCACGTCGCCGGAAGGGTCGAGCAGGAAGGACGGGATGCCGGTGTCATGGAACAGCCGCTCGAAGCTGTCCTCCTGCGACGGCCGGATGCGCTTCATTTCGACCTCTCCGCCCCAGTCGGTCGCGGCCGCCACCGTCCCGGCATGGGTACCAAACCCGATCAGCGCAGCGTCGCGGCCCCAGCGTTCGCGGCAGAGCTGGCCGATATTGTGCTCGCCGCGGGCGCCCATCTCGGTGTGCCCCGCATCGCCGATATGCGAGTTGTGCGCCCAGACGACCGCCTTTGCATCGGGGCCGCCCGCGTCGAGCAGGTTCTCGAGCGTCTCGAACATGTGGCTGTCGCGAAGGTTCCACGACTCCACGCCGCCGTAGTACATGATCCGGTAGTAGCGCTCCGCCGAGGCAACCAGACGCGCGTTCTGGGCAGCGTCGAGGAAGGCATCGCCATCGTCCTTGGCGTAGGCCAGTTCGTTGGCGAGCAGTTCGCGGCACTGGTCGATCACCGCCGTCTCGCATGCGCGGTAGCCGTGCGTCAGTACGGCGCGGCCGTAGGTAGCCGGATCCTTCTGCCAAGGCGTCAGGCAGCCATAGCGCTCGCGGGCCGATCGCGCCGCCTCGGGGTCGACCTTGTCGAGGTAGTCGAGCACCGCGGCAATCGACCCCCTCATGTTGTACATGTCGAGGCCGCGGAAGGCGGCGCGGCGCGCCGGTTCCACGCGCTCGTTGCGGGCGCGCAGCCACTCGACCAGCGCGCTGAACTCGACATTCTTCCACATCCATTCGGGAAAGCGCCTGAACGGGCGGGCTTCGCCGCGACGCGGCGGCAGATCGCGGACGTAGCGGTCGACGGCGGCGGCGTCCGGCCAGTCCGCTTCGACAGCGACGATGGTGAAGCCGTGGTTCTCCACCAGATGACGGGTGATGGCGGCGCGGGCGCTGTAGAACTCCGACGTGCCGTGGCTGGCTTCGCCGAGCAGGACGACGCGACGATCGGCAAAGCGGTCGAACAGGCTGGCGAAGGCCGGGTCGTCCGGCGCGGGCAGCGGCTCGGCCACATCGGCGATCATCTGGGGCAGCGTCCGCTCGCGCGTGGATCCACGACGACCGTCTTCGGCCCACCCTTGCGCGCCGATCAGCGGCACGAAGTTCACCGCCGCCATATCCTCCTCTTCCCATTCGTCCTCCGCGACGCGTGTGACGCGGAGGAGCTTCTGGGGCCGAGCTGTCAGGCCGACCGGCACGACGAGCCGTCCGCCTATGGCCAGTTGCTCCTTGAGTGCCCTCGGCGCCTCGGGTCCGCCGGCGGCGACGAGGATGGCGTCGAAGGGCGCGGAATCCGGCAGGCCGAGCGTCCCGTCCCCGATCGTGATCGTGACATTGTCGTAGCCGAGTCTCACGAGCCGCTCCTGCGCCGCCTTGCCGAGCGTTTCATGTCGCTCGATCGCGTGAACGCGCTTCGCGATCCTGCTGATCACCGCGGCCGCATAGCCCGAACCGGCACCCACCTCGAGAACCGTGTCATCCGGCCTGATCGCTGCCAGCTCGATCATCAGCGCGACGATGTAGGGCTGGGAGATCGTCTGCCCCTCGCCAATCGACAGCGGACTGTCTTCGTAGGCGAAATCCTCGTGCCCCGCCGCGACGAAGGCCTCCCGCGGCACGGTTCGCATGGCATCGAGCACGGCCCGGTCGCGCACACCGCGCCCGGCGATCTGTCGGTCTACCATCCGCTCCCGCCGGCGGACGTGGTTCGTGTGCGGCGTGGCCATTGTGGTTGGCGCTTTAAGCGCCAAGGTCGATGAGCGGAAGGCCGGTCGCCGCGTCGTGCCGCCGCTTCAGGTGCGCCGGCGCTTCGGTGACGACCACCTCCAGCGTCGGGCGGACACGGGCCTCGAGGAGATGGCCGCCGTGGGCCGTCCCGTCCCGCTTGGCGAGGACGATGTGGGGGTGAACCTTCGCCTCGCCGTCGTCTGTCGTGATGTTGCCGACGAAACTCAGCACCTCCACCTGCTCGCGGACGGGAATACGGTGATAATCCTTCGCGTCCACGTCCCAGAAGCCCAGCACCGCCTCGCTGAGCGCGCCGAGCCCGGTGAACTCGGCCGCGTCGAGCTTCGAGTGGCTGGCGAAACGCGAGAGTTCCTTCAGGACCTCCTCCCCCTCCTCGAACACCAGGATGTATGTCGTACGGGCACCTTTGCTCAGGATGCGGCTGCGCATGATCATGCCTCCGATACCGGTCATGGATCATCGGGGAACGGGGCACTGGCCTGCTGGTTCGATGCAGGGGGAAAATAACCCCGGCAAGATCTCCTGCGCCCCGCCGGACACGCCGAATGCACGCCCGAGGCGGGTTCGCCGGCAAGAGGAATTTCTGGTGACGGCCAGCAGCTTTGTCGCCTGCTCCCGTGGCGGAAGCGGCTCCCCCTGCTATCTGTTGCACGCGCGGCGGGATTCGAGGTCGCTTGGGGAAGGGACGACATGCGGCGACAGCGGCTCGGCCGGGCGGAGACTTCGATGGATGCGTTCCGCTCGCCTCGGGCCGCGCTCGCCCCCGTCGGCAGGACTCCCGTCGCCGCCTGCCTGCTCGCCGGGCTCGTGACGGGCTGCACGGGGCCGCAATCCACGTTTGCCGGAGCCGGCGTCGAGGCCGAAAGCGTCGCCTTCTTGTTCTGGGTCATGGTCGCCGGCGCCGTGGTGATCTGGGTCCTCGTCATCGGCCTCAGCATCTACGTCACCAAGGCGCATCCGGCGGCTTTCAGCGAAGCGGCGGGCCTGCGACTGATCATCTGGGGCGGCGGCGTCTTTCCGGTCGTCGTCCTTGCCGCGCTCCTCGCCTGGGGCCTTGCGATCATGCCGGATTTCCGCCGCGAGGCGGATGGGCCGGTCATCGCGGTCTCGGCCGAACGCTTCTGGTGGCGCATCGCCTACGACGTCGAAGGCGAGCCGGGCGTCGCCAAGAGCCTGCCCGCCGGCGGCGTCGAGAGCGCCAACGAACTCTGGCTGCCGGTCGGCCGGCGCTCCGAGATCCTCATCGGCAGCCCGGACGTGATCCATTCACTGTGGGTGCCCGCCATCGCCGGCAAGACCGACGCCATACCCGGCCGCGTCAATCGACTGGTGCTCGAGCCGACGCGTGAGGGGGTCTACAACGGCGTGTGCGCCGAATTCTGCGGCGACGCCCACGCCCAGATGGGGCTGCGCGTGATCGTCGTTCCGGAAGAGGAATACGCGGCTTACGTCGCCCGGCAGGCCGAACCCGCTTCAGTCACCGCCGGACCGGGGCCGGAACTCTTCCTGGCGCGGGGCTGCGCCGCCTGCCATACCGTCCGCGGCACGCCCGCCGACGGCCAGGTGGGACCGGACCTCACCCATGTCGCCTCGCGGCGCACCATCGCGGCCGGACTGCTCGACACCAGCGAGGCGGCCATCGCCGCCTTCGTGCGCGCGCCCGACCATTTGAAGCCCGGCGCCGAGATGCCCGCCTTCGCCGCCCTGCCCGACGAGGAGATCGCCGCCATCGCCGCCTGGCTGGGGGAACTGCGATGAGCGACGCCCGCTTCGGGATTCCCGGGATCACCGGCGCCACCCACGCCGATCAGGAGGACCCGGCCGTGCGCCGTGGCCAGGAAGAGCGACTCGCCAAGGTCTGGGAGGCGCCGAAGGGCTGGCGGTACTGGTCGGCCGTCAACAACACGGAGGTCGGCGTCTGGTACACCGCCACCGCCTTCGCCTTCATGCTGTTCGCCGGCGTGCTCGGCCTGATGATCCGCGTGCAGCTGGCGGTTCCGGAGAACGACTTCCTTACCGCGAACTTCTACAACCAGGTCTACACGCTGCACGGCACCGTGATGATGTTCCTCTTCGCCGTGCCGATCTTCGAGGCAGTGGCGATCATCATCCTGCCGCAGATGCTGGGAGCACGCGACCTGCCGTTCCCGCGCCTGTCCGCCTTCGGCTACTGGTGCTTCCTGATCGGCGGCGTGTTCGTCTGCGGCTCGATCTTCTTCTCGGCCGCGCCGACCGGCGGCTGGTTCATGTATCCGCCGCTGACGACGCAGGAGCGCTTCACCCCCGGCTACGGCCCCGACATCTGGCTGCTCGGCCTTTCCTTCATCGAGGTGGCCTCGATCGCGGCCGCCGTCGAACTCATCGTCGGCACGCTGAAGTGCCGCCCGCCCGGCATGCGGCTCAACCTCATGCCGCTCTACGCCTGGTACGTGCTGGTCGTGGCGGGGATGATCCTCTTCGCCTTCCCGCCGCTGATCGCCGGCGACATCCTGTTCGAGCTCGAACGCCTGTTCAACTGGCCGTTCTTCGATCCGGAACGCGGCGGCGATCCCATGCTGTGGCAGCATCTGTTCTGGATCTTCGGTCATCCGGAGGTCTACATCGTCTTCCTGCCGGCGATCGCTCTCCTGGCGATGATTGTCCCGACCTTCGCCCAGCGCCCGCTGCTCGGCTATTCCTGGATCGTGCTCGCCGCCGTCGGCACCGGCTTCCTGTCCTTCGGCCTCTGGGCTCACCACATGTACACGACCGGGCTGCCGTCGATCTCGCTCGGCTTCTTCTCCGCCGCGTCGGAGGCGGTGGCCATCCCCACCGGGGTGCAGATCTTCGTGTTCCTCGCGACCCTGCTCACCGGCCGGGTGATCTATTCGGTGCCGATGCTGTTCGTGTCCGGCGCCCTGGCGATCTTCGTCCTCGGCGGGCTGACCGGCGTCATGGTGGCGATCGTGCCGTTCGACTGGCAGGCCCACGATACCCATTTCGTGGTCGCCCACCTCCACTACGTGCTGATCGGCGGCATGCTGTTCCCGGTGGTGGCCGGCATCTACTACTACTGGCCGATGCTGTCCGGCCGCCGCCTGTCGGACCGGCTGGGCAAGATCGCCTTCTGGCTGATGTTCGTCGGCTTCAACGCGGCGTTCCTGCCGATGCACTGGTCCGGCCTGATGGGCATGCCGCGGCGGGTCTGGACCTACCCCGCCGGGCTGTCCCTCGACCTGCCAAACCTCATCTCCTCGGTCGGTGCCTTCGTCTTCGCAAGCGGGTTCCTGCTCGTGGTGTTCGACGTGCTTCGCCCGCGCGGCCACCTCCCCTACGCCCCGCGCAACGTCTGGAACGCCGGCACGCTGGAATGGCTGGCCGAGACGGAGGACAAGGGCTGGGGCGTCCGTTCGATCCCGCTGATCACCACCCGCTATCCGATCTGGCAGCAGCCGAATTTCGTCGACGACGTCGACAAGGGCCGGTTCTACATGCCCGACGCCGAGGAGATGAAACGCGAGACGATGGTCACCAGCGTGCTCGACGCCGTTCCGATCCAGTGCCTGCGGGTGCCGGGGCCGACATTCATGGCGTTCTGGGCAGCCGTGTTTCTCGGCGCGGTGTTCATCTTCGCGACCTTCCACTGGTGGCTGGCGACGATCGCCGCGATGGTGCTGGCGACCAGCGCCATCATCCTCTGGCTCTGGCGCGGCACCGCGCTCATCCCCGAGAAGCCGACGAAGGACGTCGGGCGGGGCCTCGCCTTGCCGCTTTATGCCTCGGGCCCGCATTCGGTCGGCTGGTGGGCGATGCTGATCACCATGATCGGCGACAGCACCGCCTTCCTGTCGCTGGTCTTCGGCTACTTTTTCTTCTTCACCATCCACGCCGACTTTCCCCCGCCCGACGCCGACGGACCGGGCCTCTTGTGGCCGTTCGTCGCCCTGGCGCTGATGCTGACATCCTGGCTGGCCGCGCAACTGTCCTTGCGGGCCAACCGGGCCGGCGCGGTCGGCATGGCGCAACTGCTCATGGCCGGCGGCGCGGGACTGGCGGCCGCCGGCGGCGCGGCCCTCGTCTACGCGCCTTTCGTCACCGGTCTCGATCCCGTGACGCACGTCTATCCGGCCACGGTCTGGGTGCTGGCCATCTGGACATCGGTGCATGCGGCCGTCGGAGCTTTGATGCTGCTCTACTGCCTCGCCCGGTCGGTGGCCGGCCGGATGACCCCGGCGCACGACATCGACATCGCCAATGTCGCGCTCTACTGGCATTTCATGGCCGCGACGGCAGTCATTGCCGTCGGCACCATCGCGCTGTTCCCGCTGGCGGTCTGAGGAGGCGCAGATGGACACGCCGAAGCAGACCCAGGACACACTCTGGACCCTGATCGTAGCGCCCGCCGTCTGGGCGCTGCATTTCCTGCTCTGCTACGTCGTCGCGGCGTTCGAGTGCGCGCCGAACGTCGCCATCTTCGAGCCGATCGCCGTCACGCGATGGCTCGTCGCCGGACTGACGGTGCTGGCGCTGGCGATCATCGCGCTGGTCTTCCGGCGCGCCCTGCGCGAATGGCGAGGCCACGACCGCGGTTTCACGCACGACGCCGATACCGATCTCGACAGGGAGCGCTTCCTGGAATTCTCGACGCTGCTCCTCGCCGCCTTGTCCTTCGTCTCGGTGATCTTCGTCGCTCTGCCGGCCTTCTTCAACGTGGACTGCCGATGACCCGCGCCCGGCTCGTTCCCGAAGCGGCGTTCTTTCCCGCGGCCATGCCGGGCCCGCGGGGGCAGAAGCTGGCGCGGGTCTGGCCGGTCGCCGCCGGCGTGCTTCTCCTGGCGCTGCTCTGGCTGGGACCGCTGCCGATCCGCGCCGAAAGCTCCTTCGCCGCCCATATGGTCATGCACATGGGCGTCGTCGCGCTGGCCGCACCGCTTCTGGCGATCGGCGTCGCCCGCCTGTTTCCCGATGGCGTCGCACGGTTGACGCCTGCCGTCGCCATCGTCGCCTCCTTCGCCGAATTCGCCGCCGTCTGGGCCTGGCATGCGCCGGCCCTGCACGACGCGGCACGGGCCCAGCCGACGATGTTCGTGCTCGAGCAGGCCTCGTTCCTCAGCGTCGGCCTGCTCGTCTGGACCAGCGCGATCGGCGCGGCCGGCAGTTCCCGCCCGGCGGCGCGAGCGGCCGGAATCGGCGCGCTGCTCGTCACCTCGATGCATATGACCCTTCTGGGCGGGCTCCTCCTGTTCGCGCCGCGCCCGCTCTACGCCTGCGCCACGCTGTGCACGCCGTCGGCGATGCTGACGCCGCTCGCCGACCAGCAGCTGGGCGGCGCCATCATGCTGGCGGTCGGCGGCAGCGCCTATCTGACGGGCGGCCTCGTGCTGCTCGCCTCGATCCTGCGCGAGCCCAAACCCTCGGTCGGCGGAGGCGCCTGATGCGGATCACCCTCGCCGTCACATGGAAACGGGTGCTGGCGCTCGCCGCCGGCGCAGTCGTCCTCGCCTTCGCCGTCAGCCTCTCGGGCCTCGTACCCATCGCCGCCTCTTCCGGGCATTTCCCGCCGTTCGGCTGGTTCCTGCATTTCACCATGCAGAACGTCGTCGACCGCCAGTCGATGCTGATTGAGGTCCCGGACGACATCGATCTCGACGATCCCGCGCTGGTGCGCCGGGCGGCGGGCCATTTCGCCACCGGCTGCGCGCCCTGCCACGGCGCGCCGGGCGTGCCGCAATCGCCCGTCGTCCTGTCGATGACGCCGGCGCCGCCCCGGCTGGAAGCGCAGGTGCCCGAGTGGGAAGACCGCGAACTCTTCTGGATCGTCAAGAACGGGATCAAATATTCCGGCATGCCGGCCTGGCCGACGCAGGAACGGGACGACGAGGTCTGGGCGCAGGTCGCCTTCCTGCGCGCTTTGACGGACATGACGCCGCAGATCTACGCCGAGCTGGCGCTCGGCGGCGCGCGCCCGAGCCTTTCGCTGGAGGCTGGCGGCGAGACGCTTGCCGCCCTCGACGGCATCGTCGAGGAGGCACTCGCCGATTGTGCCCGCTGTCACGGCCGCGACGGACTCGGGCGCGGCACGCCACCGTCCCGACGTGCCTTCCCGGTGTTGGCCGGCCAGCCGGCCCCCTATCTCTTCGCGACGTTGCAGGCTTTCGCGGAAGGCGACCGCCATTCCGGCTTCATGCAACCGCCCGCCAAGCGCTATCCCGAGGAGGTACTGCGCCGTCTCGCCGCCTGGTATGCCAGCCGGCCTACGGCGCCGGACGGCAGCGAGGCGACCGTCCCGGGGGCGGTGCCGCAGGCCGGGCTCCCCGTATCCGCCGAAGGACCCGAAGCCGTCACCGGGGACGCACTAGCGGCGGCAGCCGCGGACGGCATCCCGCCGCAGATCCTGCCGGCCGGCGCCCGGAGCGACAACCGGGCGGCTCCGGCTGCGGCGGCGGGCGGTCTGCCCGAGGATCGGCAGGCGCTTCTCGACCTCGGGCGCCTGATCGCCGAAACCGGCCTTCCGGCGCGCAAGATCCCCGCCTGCGACAGCTGTCACGGCACCGCCGGGCGCGATCGCAACCTGCTCTATCCCTACCTTGCCGGACAGCCGGAGTGGTACGCGCGGACCCATCTCCACCTCTGGAAGGAAGAGGCTCGCGGCGGCACGCCATTGTCGCATGTCATGCGGAACATCGCGGTGAACATGACCGACGAGCAGATCGACGCCGTGGCCGCCTGGTACGCGTCGCAGCCCGTCGGCCGCTGACGACCAAGCCTGAGGCAGCACCTTCCTCGCCGGCTTCCGGCACTCGAAATGTTCGCGGAACGCCGCAGCCTGCACGATCGCCACGATCACTCCCGTTATCGTTCTTCCGGGGAAGAGGCCCTTCGATAGGCACGCGTGAAGCCTGCGGCCGTCAGGCCATGGATCATGATGGAGGCGAAGATCAGGGCGCTGGCGGAATGCCACAGCACCGGAAGCTGGGTCTGCGCCTCCGCAAAGACGGCGTAGTAGATGGCAGCGACGCCGATGGGGCCGAACCAGCCCATATAGCCGACGTCGATGAATGTCAGAGGGCGCAGCGCGGGGAAAAGCGCAAGCAATACGGGCGGGCGACGGAGGAGCAGCACCAGCACCGACAGGGCCAGAAGCGGCCAGCCCCGTTCCCACCAATGCGCCAGCGGCAGGGCGATCCCGAAGATCACGAACATCGGCAGGGTGAACAGCTTTGCCACTACTTCCTGCGTCTTCTCCTCGGTGTGTTCCTCCTGCCGATCGGAGGACATGTTGAAGACGAAGCCCGCGAGGAAGACCGAGATCAACCCGTCTGCCCCGACGAGTGCCGACGCGCCCAACGTGAAGAGCGAGAAGGCCACCGTGTAGCCCAGCAGCGACTGCCTCTCCACGAGCTTGCGTCGCTCGGCGAAGGCCAGCACCTTTGCTGCGAGAAAGCCGGTCGCAGCGCCGATCGCCATCGCCAGGACCACGCCGACCAGAAGCGACTTGGTGAGCCACTCCGTCCATGCGTTGGCCATCGAGTTCTGAAGCATCAGTATCGGCAGCATCACGAAGATGTAGGCCAGCCCGTCATTCGCCCCCGCCTCCAGCGAGATCGCGTCGCGGACGCTGAGCGGCAGGTGCTCCTTCGCGAACGGGCCGGTGACGATGGAACTCGCCACGACCGGATCGGTCGGTGTGACGATCGCGCCCAGGAGAAGCGCCGGCCAGAGGGCCAGCCCCAAGAGCCATCCCGCCAGAGCCGATGACACGAGCCACATACCCAGCATGCCTGCCGTCAGCAGCAGGCCGACGGGCCGCCAAAGTTTCCTGACACTCTTCCTGTCGATGCGCAGGGCGACGCCCATGAGACCGATGGCCAGCGTCAGCCTCGCTGCATGTTCCAGGATGGCCGTGTCCTCGCCCCATTCGGCGAGGTCCAGCCACCCGGCTCCGTAAGGCCCCGCCGCAATACCGACGAAGACCGCGATCATCGGCTCCTGCACCGGGCTCTGCTTGATCGAGCTCGAGAAGAGGCCGACCAGGACGACGACGAGGCCGATGACCGCCAGCGCGATGTTGAGCTGTTCCATGGGATCCTGTCTGCTTCCGGTCGTTTCGGTGAGGCTCCAAACGCCGCTCTCCGAAGCCATGCTGCGGGAGCGCGAAGCCGCCCGTCAGCCGCCGGTCTCGTCCCCACCTTCGTCGTTGTCGTCTCCTTCGGTCATCTCGGGCGGCGGAGCGAGTTCGTAGAGATAGGCCGCCATGTCTGCGGCCTGGGCGGGCGTCACGCCCAGATCGGGCATCGCGGTGAGCGGGTCGACAGAAGGCGGGTCGGTGATCCACCGCACCATGTTCTGCGGCGTGTTGCGCAGGACGCCGGCGATGTAGCGGCGGCTGCCGGCTTCGGCGAGATCCGGCCCGACCCAGACGTCCGCGCCGACGAGTCCGGGGATCCGGTGGCAGCTCCGGCAGGCGTGGAGGCGCATCAGGAGACGGCCTCGCTCCGCGTCGCCGGCCTCGGCAACCGCCCCTTCCAAACCCGCCGCTTCGGGCTCGGTCGGGCGCGCGCTCGGGGCTCCTGCGACGAGAGCGCGGTATTGGGCGGGCGAAAGCGACGGAAGCGCCGTGACGAAGGCGGTCAGCTCCAGCATCTGCGCCCGGCTCAGACGGCCTTCCCAGGCGGGCATGCCGCTCATCTTCAACCCGTTGCGGATGAACCAGAAGATCTCCTCCGTCGGTCGCTCGCGCCCGACCCCGGCCAGCGGCGGGGGAACCGGCATCATGCCGAGCGCGAAGTCGGCGGGGGCGACGCCGGGTCCGCCGTGGCACTGTCCGCAATTCGCCTGGTAGAGCGCCGCAACCTGCGGATCGGCTTCTGGTTCCAGGTCTTGCGGCAGTTCGACACTGCCGGCATCGAGGTCGACGACGGTGTCGCGGACGGCGACGATAGCGTCATAGACCCATGCCGGGTGCTGATGAATGGCGCCGAGCCGCCAGAACTCGCCGAGCCCGAACACGCCACCCCCGGCAACGGCCAAAGCGATGCCTGCCGCCAGCGCGTCCCGCCACAGCCGCCTCACGGCCCCGCCCTCAGGAACGCGGCGAGCAGGTCGGCTTCCTCCGCGGTGACACCGAGATCAGGCATCGCGGTGCGCGGATCGATCGCCTGCGGGTCCATGATGAAACGGGCGAGCGTCTCGTGGGTATTCGGCACCACCCCCGCGACATAGACCTGCCGGCCGTAGTCGACGAGTGGCGGCCCGGTACGGCCGGTCGCGCCGGGAATGCCGCGGATCACGTGGCAGGTCCCGCATCCATGGGCGGCGACGAGCAGGCGCACGGTCTCCGGCGCCTCTTCGGTGCAGCCGGAGACGAGCAGACAGGCCAGGACGACGAGCCGCTTCATCGGCGCCCTGCATGCTGCATGCGGCTTTCCAGATCGCGGAGGAGCATCGCCATCGTGGCCACGCCCGCCCCGATCATGATGGCGCAGCAGGGCACCCACATGATCAGGCCGGCCAGTTGCTGGTCCTCGAACGCTGACAACCCGAACGGTCCCTCGACGTAGAACGGGTACCAGCGAATGCTCGACATCGTCATCAGCGCCGCCAGTGCGCAGGACTGCACCGCCGTCGCGAAGATCGCGACGAACACCGCGGCACGCCCCTCCCCGCGCGGACCTTGCGTCACGGCGGTCCAGAACAGCAGCGCAGCGCCGAGGAAGGACAGATGCTGCAGCGCATGGATCGGTTCGTATGCCACCGCACGGGCGAACAGCGGCGGCGCATGCCACAGCCACAACACGAGGAAGTAGACCAGCCAAGCGCCCAAGGGTGTCACAAGCGCGCGGGCGAAGCGGCCGGCCTTTCCGCCGCGAAGACGGGCGAAGCGCGTGCGCAGGGATTTCGGCAGCGCCCAGAGATAGACGATGCCGGGCCGGCCCAGCGAGATCAGGGGCGCGGCGATCAGCATCAGGCCGAAGTGCTGGATCATGTGCGCCGACAGGAAGCGCTCCGCCAGGCCGTCGAGCGGCGACAGGAGGAACAGCGCGGCCAGCAGCAGGCCAGCCGCGAAGAGCGCGATCGGGACGCTGCCGGCGGCGCGCACAGTGCCGGCCCGCCTGTACATGCGCACGAGGCCGGCCGCATAGAGGCACCCGGCCACGAGGATCGGGATCAGCGCGAAGGGTTCGAGCCCCCATGCCTGCGGTCCCGGATGCAGGCCGTCATGGGCGGCAGCCGGCGACGCGAAGCAGGCGATAGCGAGAACGCAAGGCAGAAGACGCAGCATCATCTGATCCCGGAGCAGGTATCGATCCAGAAGGTCGGCAGATATTCGACGGTGATCCCGCCCAGAGCGGTCACGCTCAGCATCAGCCCGACCAGTGCCATCATGCGCATCCGGGATGCGGAGCGCTCCGGGCGGATGTGGCGCGAACGCCGCAGGGCGTGCACGGCCGCAGCGATGCCGACCCCGCAGAGGCAGACGGCGAACGCCGTCAGCGCGTCGTAGGGCCAGCGGGTGCCGATCCGGCACAACCATACCACCATGGCGTAGCCGACGCCCTGGTGCAGGGCCCATGCCGCCGGTGCGAGGCCCCAGCCGAACCATGGCGTGAAGGCCTCGAAGCCTTCCTGGTGGGCGAATACCCGGTCGTCGTGCTTCTTGTCCTGCACGGCGCGGTCGGCGTTTCGCGATTGGTGCATTTTCGACATTCGCCCTGCTCTTCACAGCAAGCGCGGCGCGATGTAGAGAACGAGGTAGATCGGCACGAAGACGCCCGCGACGAAATACCAGTAGACCGTGTCCACCACGACCCCGAGCTGGCGTTCCGGCGTGAAGTAGCCGCGCCAGGCGAGAATGGCGACCATGACGGTGCCGCAGACGGCCGACACGACATGGGTGTAGTGGAAGCCGGTGATCGCCCACAGGATCGACCCATATGCGTGGTCGTTCCAGGAGACGTCGAACTCCGCGATCTGGAACGAGCGCGCCACCAGCGCCAGCGTCGCCAGCGTAACGCTGGCGGTGACGCCGATCGAGAGCTGCCGCTCGTCGCCCCGGTCCGAGCCCTTGCCGGCCCACCACATGGTCAGGCTGGAGAGCGGCAGCAGGAACAGCACCACCGTCGGCCAGAACAGATCCGGCGGCGCCACGCCTTCCGGCGGCCAGACGGGATTCTGCGCGGCCAGATAGAAGTAGCTCGTCAACAGCGTCGCCACCACCGCGGCCTCGATGGCAACGGCGCCCAGGATCCCCCACCATAGCGGGTGGGTATGCGGGGCGAAACGGTCGATCTCGCTGGCGTCGACGACGATGCGGGTCTTCATGGCTTTACTCCTCTCGCCAGGGGTGGCGGGGCCAGAACCACAGGACCATCGTGGCGAAGGCCGCGAAGAACCCGATCGGGAAGAACCACGGGCTGAAGATCAGGCCCATGAACCCGACGGAGGCGGCCAGGGCGGAGACGAAGGGCCAGGGCGTCGGCCCGGGCAGCACCATCACCGACTGGGGCCGCGCGTCGAGCAGCGTGGTGACCATGGTCTCGCGCCGGTCCTCGCTCAGGCCTCCCACGACCGTGCGCGTGCCCGCCTCCCGCCAGTCCCACAGGGGGCGGCGGCTGTCGACCACCGGCTGCTGGATGAAGTTGCAGTTCAGCGGCGGCGAGGCGGTCGCCCACTCCAGCGTCGAGGCGCCCCACGGATCGTCCGGCGCGAGGGCGCCGTGCCGCCGGCTGCGCACCACGTTGAACAGCGTCAGCGCGAACCCGAACGCGAGAAGGAAGGCGCCGGCGGTCGCCAGAAGGTTCATGTTCTCCCAGCCCATGCCGTCGACATAGGTGTAGACGCGCCGCGGCATCCCCTCGAGGCCCAGCTGGTGCATCGGGAAGAAGGTGATGTTGAAGCCGACGAACACGATCAGGCAGCTCCACACCCCGAGCCGCTCCGACAGCATGCGCCCCGTCCCCTTGGGGAACCAGTAGTAGACGGCCCCCATCAGCGGGAAGACGGCCCCGCCCATCAGCACGTAGTGGAAGTGGGCCACGACGAAGTAGCTGTCGTGCACCTGCCGGTCGAAGGGCACGGAGGCCACCATCACGCCGGTCAGGCCACCGGCGATGAAGACGCCGAAGAACGCCAGCACCCAGAGCATCGGCGTGGCGAAGCGCACCTTCCCGCCCCACAGCGTGGCGATCCAGCAAAAGATCTGGACGCCGGAGGGGATGGCGATCATCGACGACGCCGCCATGAAGAAGGAGCGGCCCATGAAGGGCAGGCCAGTCGTGTACATGTGATGCACCCAAAGGCCGAAGCTGACCATGCCGATGCCGGTGATCGCCAGCACAAGGGCGGTGTAGCCGAACAGCGGGCGGCCGGAGAACGTGACCACGATCGAGGTCACGATGCCGAGGGCCGGGACGAGGATGATGTAGACCTCTGGGTGGCCGAAGAACCAGAAGAGGTGCTGCCACAGGAGCGGCGAGCCGCCGTTCGCCGCGATGAAGAACTGCGTGTCGACAAGCCTGTCCATCATCAGGAGGGCGCTCGCCACCATGACCGAAGGCATGGCGAACAGGATCATGAAGGACATGACCAGCACCGCCCAGACGAAGATCGGCATGCGGTCGAGGGACATGCCGGGGGCCCGCAGCTTCATGATGGTGACGATCAGTTCCACCGCGGCGGTCAGGGCGGAGACCTCGATGAACGTGATCATCGTCGTCCAGATGTCGACGCCGTATCCCTCCGAGAAGGTCTTGTTCGCGAGGGGAACGTAGTTGAACCAGCCGGCATCGGGCGCGATGCCGAAGGCCAGCGAGAGGAAGAATGCGGAACCGCCGATCAGATAGACGTAGTAGCCGAACGCGTTGAGCCGCGGAAACGCCATGTCGCGCGCCCCGACCATCAGCGGCGCGAGATAGATCGCCACGCCCTCCATGGCCGGGATGGCGAAGAGGAACATCATCGCCGTGCCGTGCACGGTCATGATCTGGTTGTAGGTTTCGGGGGAGAGCAGCTCGTTGAGGGGCATGGCGAGTTGCAGCCGCATCGCCAGCGCCAGGATCCCCGAGAGGATGAAGAAGACGAAGGCGGTGACGATGAAGCGCAGGCCGATGGACGTGTGGTTGACGTGCGTGAACCAGCCGAGGAAGCCGGAGGGCGAATGCCAGGTGCGCTCGATGCGCTCGAACGACTCGCGCCCGACTGCTCCCTCGTGATCGTAGCTGCCCGGCTCCAGCGCTATCTCCGGCGCGCCGACGTGGGTTCCGGCGGCGCTCAATGCAACGTCTCCAGATAGTCGAGCAGGGCCTGCAGATCATCCGGCTCGGGAATGATGGACGGCATCAAAGCGCCCGGCTTGACCTCGTGCGTATCGGTGATCCAGCCGCCCAGATTCCCCCGGCTGTTCGGCAGCGTCGCTGCGGCGATGGTCCGGCGCGAAGCCAGGTGCGTCAGATCCGGCCCCTTCTGCCCATCGGCTGCGGTGCCGCGGATCGCGTGGCACTCGCCGCATCCGAGCTCCAGAAATACGTCGAGGCCACGCGCCGGCGGAGCGAGCGCATCGCTCGCCTGCCGCATCAGCCAGGCGTCGAAGGCCTCCCGCGGTTCTGCCACGACCACGAACCCCATCAGCGCGTGCTGCTTGCCGCAGAACTCGGCGCACTGGCCGCGCCAGACCCCCTCCACCGCGGGTTCGACGAAGAGAACGTTCCGCCGCCCCGGGATGAGGTCGGTCTTGCCCTGCAGGTTGGGCATCCAGAGACTGTGGATGACGTTGTCCGAGACCAGCTCGATGCGCGCCCGCTCGCCCACCGGCAGGTGCAACTCGTTGGCGGTGATCGCGATCGTCTCGCCTGCCTCGTCGAGATAGCGCAGCTCCCACCACCAGCGCTTGCCCGCGACCTCGATGGTCAGCGCGGCGCCGCGGTCGCTCGGCCCCTCCGTCTCGTCGCCGATGGCCACGCCCGAGACGCCGATCGCGATGATCGCGATGATCGGCGCGATGACGCCGCCCAGCAGCACCAGTGCCGTGCCCGAGCGAAAGGAAAGTCGCTCACGGCCACGCAGAAGGCCGATGCCGACGCCCAGGACACCGAGGGTGACGAGGTAGACGAAGACGGCGCTGGCGAACATCCACCAGGACAGCTGCGCGACGAGAGCCGCGTCGGGACTCGCCGGGTCCAGCGCGTTCTGGATGCCCTGGCAACCGGACAGAAC
>DASYHY010000238.1:0-48587 GCA_036252795.1 Aurantimonas sp.
GCCCGGCGGAATGAAGACGAGATTGCCCTCGGCCGCCTGCGCCAGCGCATCGTCGGGCGGAACCGGCAACGGCCGGTCCACCTCGACGTCGGCACCGAGGAAGGGCTCGCCGTCCGGCCTCAGGAGCTGCGCGCCGAGCAGCGAACGCCCCCTCGCCTGCTCCGTGATCAGGTCCTGGAAGCCCGTCCTGTCCAGCTCGTAGAGGCGGCGCTGCTGGTCGAGGTCGTAGGCCATCGACAGGGTGGAGCCCTGCAGGTTGCGGGCGTTCTCGTTGACGTAGGCGCGGGCGACGCTGATCGAGGATTCGACGATGGTCCGGGTGCGGATCTCGAACCAGCGATCAAGGCCGAGATCCAGCGTGATGCCGGCCACGATCGCCACCAGAAGCGCCGGCAGGGCCGCCACGATCGAGAACAGCAGCACGATCCGCACGTGCAGGCGCGACGCGGCCTTGCCCTGGCGCCGGGCGCGGACCATGCGCAGGAGCTCCCGCCCGATCAGGACACACAGGAGCAGCACGAAGGCGCTGTTCACGACCGTCGCGATGGTCACGATCGTGTCGCTTGGCTCGATCGGCGTCAGGCCCATCAGCACGACGAACGAGATCGCGCCGGTCACCAGCGCGCCGACGACCGCCAGCAGGCCGGGCACCAGCATGAAGCGACGCCGCTCGAGGAGGAACGGCACCTCGGTGTCAGGGTGGATCGGTTGCGACGTCATCATCCGCTGCGATTGGTGGGCCCGTTGCCACACAGCAACAGAATGTGTCCAAACTGCAACGAGCGCCGGATTATGCGCGCTATCTTATCGAGCGGATGACGGAAATGTCGAGGTCGCGGATTTTCTTGCGCAGCGTGTTGCGGTTGACGCCGAGCAGGTCGGCGGCCTTGACCTGATTGCCGCGGGTTGCCGCCAGCGCGGCGGCGATCAACGGATATTCGACTTCCCGGAGGATCCGGCCGTGCAGGCCGGGCGGCGGCAGGTCGTCGCCGAACGAGGAGAAGTAGTCCGCCAGATAGCGCTCGACCGAGGCGTTCAGCTCGACCGGCTTGCTGCCGTCGGTCTCGATGCCGGGCGAGCGCGCGCTGTCGTTGCTAAGTTCATGCTCGACCAGCTCGGCGGAAATCTCGTCCTGCGGATAGAGCGCCGACAGGCGGCGGATCAGGTTCTCCAGCTCGCGCACGTTGCCGGGCCAGGGGTAGCGCCGCATCACGTCGAGGGCGCCCTGGCTCAGCGTCTTGCGAGGCAGCCCCTCCTTCTCCGCCTGCGCGAAGAAGTGACGGGCGAGATCCGACAGGTCCTCGATCCGCTCGCGCAGCGGCGGCAGCCGCAGCGGCACGACGTTCAGCCGGTAGAACAGGTCCTCCCGGAACAGGCCGCGGCTGATCAGCTGGCGCAGATCCTTGTTGGTCGCCGCGACGATCCGGACATCCGTGGTGATCGGGGTCCGGCCGCCGACCACGGTGTATTCGCCCTGCTGCAGTACCCGCAGCAGGCGCGTCTGCGCCTCCATCGGCATGTCGCCGATCTCGTCGAGGAAGAGCGTACCGCCTTCCGCCTGCTCGAACCGCCCGCTGGTGCGGGTCTGGGCGCCGGTGAAGGCGCCCTTCTCGTGGCCGAAGAGCTCCGACTCGATGAGGTCGCGCGGGATCGCCGCCATGTTGATCGCGACGAACGGCCCCTTGCGGCGGCGCCCGTAGTCGTGGAGCGCCCGAGCGACGAGTTCCTTGCCAGTACCGGACTCGCCGCTGATCGTCACCGTCAGGTCCGTCTGCATCATCCGCGCAAGCGCGCGGTAGATATCCTGCATGGCCGGCGAGCGGCCCACCAGCGGCATCGATTCCTGCAAATCGTCGGGCGCGCTGCCACGCGCGCCGCCCTTCGGCTCCGACAGCGCGCGCCGCACGATCGACACCAGTTCGGTCAGATCGAAGGGCTTGGGGATGTAGTCGTAGGCACCCTTCTCCGACGCCTTGATGGCGGTCATGAAGGTGTTCTGGGCGCTCATCACGACGACCGGCAGATCGGGACGCGAGTTCTTGATCTTCGGGAGCGTGTCGAAGGCGTTACCGTCCGGCATCAGCACGTCGGTGATGACGAGGTCGCCGTCTCCCGCGGAGATCCAGCGCCAGAGGGTCGCGATGTTGGAGGTGACACGGACCTCGAAGCCGGCGCGCATGAGCGCCTGGGAGACTACCGTCCGGATCGCGGAGTCGTCGTCGGCGACGAGGATCTGCATGGTCATGTCGTCTTTCTCAGCCTTCGGTTCCGGAATTGTCGTCCCGCCCGGGGTCCCCCGGCTCCTCGCGCCACGCGGGCATGAGGACGCGGAAGACGGTGTGTCCCGGCTGCGAGTCGCATTCGATGACCCCGCCGTGATCGCCGACGATCTTCGCGACGAGCGCGAGGCCGAGGCCCGAGCCGCTCGGCTTGGTGGTGACGAAGGGGTCGAAGATGTACTCCCTGATGTCGTCGGGCACGCCCTCGCCGTTGTCCTCGACGCAGAACTCCAGCGGCAGCGTCACCCGATCCTTGGTGCCGGGCACGGAGAGCCGCACACCGGGCCGGAACGCCGTCATCAGCTTGATCTCGCCGTCCTTGCGATCCCGGACCGCCTCCGAGGCGTTCTTCAGGAGGTTGAGGAACACCTGCACCAGCTGGTCGCGGTTGGCGAAGACCGGCGGCAGCGACGGGTCGTAGAGCTCACTGATCTTGATGCCCCTTGCGAAGCCGTTCTTGCCCAGCGTCTTCACGTGCTCCAGCACGGAGTGGATGTTGACCGCCGAGCGCTCGATCGGCCGCTGATCGGAGAACACCTCCATCCGGTCGACCAGCTTGACGATGCGGTCGCTCTCTTCCTGGATCAGTCGCGTGAGGCCCCTGTCCTCGTCGCTGGCATTCGTCGCGAGAAGCTGCGCCGCGCCCTTGATCCCGGAAAGCGGGTTGCGGATCTCGTGCGCCAGCATCGCGGCCAGCCCGGTGACGCTGCGCGCCGCCGAACGGTGCGTCAGCTGGCGGTCCATCTTGTCGGCGATCGACCGCAGCTGGATCATCACCACGACCAGCTCCGGATTGTCCGGCAGCGGCGAAACGTAGAGATCGACCATGCGGTCGGTGCCCAGACGCGGCGACGAGACGTCCACGCGATACTCGCTGATCCGCGAACTCTCGTTCCGGGCCTGCTCGATCAGCGAGAACAGAGGACTGTCGGCCGGCACGAAGTCCTGCAGCCGCCGCTTGGCCAGATAGGCCATGCCGGCGGAGAAGAACTGCTCGGCGTCGGAATTGGCGAAGTGGAAGCGGCCCTCGCGGTCGATGACCACCACCGGATGCGGCAGAGCGTTTAGAATCTTCATCTGGGCGGCAGCCGCCGACATCACCTCGTAGACATTGTTCATGAGTCAGGCCGCCTGCTGCATCTGCCGCCGGCAGAAGGCCGGCTCCACATCGGCAACCCGCGTCGCCGCGAGAATCTGGCGCAGGCGCCGCCGGATCGCCGCAGTATCGGTGCCGCCGAGTAACGCGGTCCGCTCGGCGGAGGCGACAGGCGCTACCGCGGCGGCGAAGCGGTCGAGATACCAGCCAAGATGCTTGCGGGCGCGGCGAAGGCCACCGGCGGTGCCGTAATGGGCGAGCATCGCCTCGTAATGTTCCTCGACCAGGTCGGCGAGACTCAGCGAACGAAGCTCCCCCTCCCCGACGGCGCCGGCGAGCAGCCCCGGCAGCCACGGTCGCCCCTGGCTGCCCCGTCCCGCCATCACGGCGGCGGCCCCGCTTGCCGCCAGCATGGGGGCGACCTCTTCCGGAAGCGTCAGGTCGCCATTGGCGGTTACCGGAATGGCGACCGCCCGCTGCACCGCGGCTATGGCGTTCCAGTCGGCCCGGCCATCGTAGAACTGCGAACGCGTGCGGCCATGGACGACGATCGCCCTGACGCCCGCCGCCTCGGCCCGCGCGGCCAGTTCGGGAGCATTGATCGTGGCCTCGTCCCAGCCCAGCCGCATCTTCAGCGTGACCGGCACCGGCCCAGCGCCGGCGACCGTCGCCTCGACAAGCCGCAGCGCCAGATCGGGCTCGCGCATCAGCGCCGACCCCGAAAGACCGCCGACGACCTTCTTGGCGGGACAGCCCATGTTGATGTCGACGATGTCGGCGCCCCCGTCCCGCAGCCGTTCCGCCGCCTGCCGCATCCATGCGGGATCACGGCCGGCGAGCTGGACGACGTGGAGTCCCGGACCGTCGCGCATCGCGCGCAAGGCGCTCTCCTGAGCGCCTTTGACGAACTCGCCACTGGCGACCATTTCCGATACGACCATTCCGGCGCCGAAGCGGCGGGCCAGCCGACGAAACGGAACGTCCGAGATGCCGGAAAGCGGCGCGAGGAATACGCGATTCTCGAGCCGCGCTTCGCCGATGAACATAGGATCGCGCAGATCAGGCATTCAGTGACTATACCGCCTATTCCTTGGGCGCCACCGCTCAGTGGCGATTCATGCGTCAGTGGATTTGTACTTTATCCGGGCATGCACAAAAGACAAGCACATTGCGCCTGCCCAGCTTCGCGCCCCGGGCGCCTGCCGGATTGACGGCGCTAGCAGGAGGCCAAGAATGTTGAACGACAGCGTTGACGCCCTGGTGGTGGCCGCCGGAAGGGGCGAACGCGCCGGACAGTCCGTCGAGGGGCCGAAGCAATACCGCAGGATCGGCGGAGTTCCCGTCCTCCGGCGCACCGTGGATCTTTTTCTGGATCACTCGGGGGTGCGCCGCGTCGCGGTCGTCGTACACAAGGAGGACAAGGAGCTCCTGGCTCGCGCCCTCAAGAAGCGGCTGGCGGAGGTGCTGCTTGTGGAGGGCGGGCCGACGCGGCAGGAGTCCGTGCGGCGCGGGCTGGAGGCGCTGGCCGGCGAAGCACCTTCGGTCGTGCTGATCCATGACGGTGTCCGACCCTTTGCGGATCCGGCACTGATCGACCGGACGATCGCGGCGGTGGACGCCGCGACGGGGGCGATCGCGGCCATTCCCGTGGCGGACACGCTGAAACGCATCGGCAGCGACGGGACCATCGCGGCGACAGTCGCCCGGCGCGACCTCTTCGCCGCGCAGACACCGCAGGCCTTTCCGTTCGAAGCCATCCTGGCGGCCCATGCCGCCGCGGCCGCCACCGACGGAGAGTTCACCGACGACGCCTCCGTCGCCGAATGGGCAGGGATGACGGTGCGGCTCGTGGACGGATCGGTGGACAACGTGAAACTGACGACGGCCCGTGATATCGCCCTCGCCGACGAACGGCTCAACAGGACCACGACGATGATCGATGTCAGGACCGGCAACGGCTACGACGTCCATCGCCTGACAGCGGGGGACCATGTCACCTTGTGCGGCGTGGCGATCCCGCATGACGGCGCGCTGGACGGACATTCGGACGCGGATGTGGGCCTGCATGCGCTGACCGATGCGCTGCTCGCCACCTGCGGCGCCGGCGACATCGGCGATCATTTCCCGCCCAGCGACCCGCAATGGCGAGGCGCGGCTTCGCATATCTTCGTGGAGAAGGCCGTGGCGATCGTGCGCGAGAAAGGCGGCCGGGTCATGAATGCCGATATCTCGCTGATCTGCGAGGCGCCGAAGATCGCCGCGCATCGCGAGGCGATGCGGCAGGCGGTCGCCGCCATGACCGGCCTCGAACTCGAGCGGGTCTCGGTGAAGGCGACGACCAACGAGGCGATCGGCTTCGTCGGTCGCCGAGAGGGAATCGCCGCCATCGCGACGGCCAGCGTCGCCTATGGGGACTCCGCGTGAGCGACGCGGAAGCGGTCAGCCGACTTGCGGCCGGGATCGTCGAGAAGTACGCTGCAGCGTCCCTGACCATCGCGACGGCCGAATCGTGCACGGGCGGCATGGTCGCCGCTGCGCTCA
The DNA here is from genome assembly GCA_036252795.1 of Aurantimonas sp. GTDB lineage: Bacteria > Pseudomonadota > Alphaproteobacteria > Rhizobiales > Rhizobiaceae > Aurantimonas. The sequence goes on from DASYHY010000238.1 coordinate 5,917, forward strand.
CCGATGTCGCCGGCTCGTCCGCGGTGTTCGACAGTGGCTTCGTCACCTACTCCAATGGCGCCAAGACGGCGATGCTGGGCGTCGCCGAAGCGACGCTCGCCCAACACGGGGCCGTGTCGGAGGCCGTGGCGAGGGAGATGGCCGAGGGTGCGCGGCGTCGCTCGGGCGTGGACGTCGCGATATCGATCACCGGGATAGCAGGCCCCGGCGGCGGCTCGGACATCAAGCCGGTCGGCCTCGTCCACTTTGCCTGCGCCGGCCCTGCCGCCACGATTCATCGCGAGGAACGCTTCGGCGAACGCGGCCGGGCCGCCATCCGCCTCGCCAGCACCCGCGTCGCGCTCGAGATGCTGTGCGCCGCCCTGCCCGGTCAGGTCGACGCGGCGGCGCCGTCAGCGGGCGGGCCGTAGACCACCTCCGCCCGCTCCTCGAAGGCCTGCGCGAACCGGCGGAAGGCGAAATCGAACATCGATCCCATCAGCAGTCCCAGCGTCCGGCTCTTGAACGCGTAATCGATGAAGAACTTCACGTCGCATCCGCCGTCGGCGGCCGGCACGAAGTTCCAGCGATTGTCGAGATAGCGGAAAGGGCCGTCGACATAGCTGACGTCGATCTGGTTCTCTTCCGGCTTCAGCAGCACCTGCGACGTGAACGTCTCGCGGACCATCTTGTAGGCGACCGTCATGTCGGCGATCAGCAGCTTGCGACCGTCCTTCTCCCGTTCGGACTGGATCACCAGCCGCTGGCAGAGCGGCAGGAACTCCGGATAGCGCTCGACATCCGCGACGAGGGCGAACATCTGGGCCGGCGTGTGACGGACGTGGCGCGTGGTCTCGTACTGGGGCATGGGCTCTGGACTAAGGGGGCTGATCAGGCTACCGCCTGGCGAGCGAGCCGGGCAGCCTTCAGGCGGTCGAAATCTTCGCCCGCGTGATGGGACGAACGGGTCAGCGGGCTGGCGGCAACGACGAGGAAGCCCTTGCTCAGCGCCACCGTCTCGAAAGAAGCGAACTCCTCCGGCGGCACGTAGCGGACGACAGGGTGGTGCTTCTTCGTCGGCTGCAGATACTGGCCGATGGTGAGGAAGTCGACGTCGGCCGTGCGCAGATCGTCCATCAGCTGCAGCACCTCGTTCCGCTCCTCGCCCAGACCGACCATGATCCCGGACTTGGTGAAGATCGTCGGATCGATCTCCTTCACCCGCTGCAGCAGCCTGATCGAGTGGAAGTAGCGGGCGCCGGGACGGACCGTGAGGTAGTTCGACGGCACCGTCTCCAGGTTGTGGTTGAAGACGTCGGGCCTTGCCGCGACCACCGTCTCGAGGGCGCCCGGCTTGCGCAGGAAGTCCGGCGTAAGGATCTCGACCGTCGTGCCGGGTGCGGCCGCGCGGATCGCGCGGATGGTCCGCACGAAGTGTTCCGCCCCGCCGTCGTCCAGATCGTCCCGGTCGACGGACGTAATCACGACGTGGTTGAGCCCCATCGCCGCGACGGCTCGGCCGACGCTTTCGGGTTCGCTCTGGTCCAGCGCGTGAGGTCGCCCTGTCGCGACGTTGCAGAAGGAGCAGGCGCGGGTACAGATCCCGCCCATGATCATGAAGGTCGCGTGCTTCTTCTCCCAGCACCCGCCGATATTCGGGCAGCCAGCCTCTTCGCACACGGTGACGAGGTTGTTGGACCGCGCGATGGCGCGGGTCTCGTGATAGCCCTGAGAGGTCGGCGCCTTGACGCGGATCCAGTCGGGCTTGGGGACCATCGTCACGTTATCCGGACGATGGGCCTTTTCGGGGTGCCGCGGCCGGGGCGGAGCCCCGGCCGACGAGCGATTATCGAGCACCGTGACCATGGACTTCATTTAGTCCTGGCGCGCCGCCGATGCAAACGTCAGGCGCGGCCGCGCCCGCGAAATGCGCGGAAGATGAAGATCAGCAGGCAGGCGCCGATGAAGCCGGTGATGAGATAGGCGATCCAGCCGGCGCCGAGCGAAACGCCGAGAGCCGCCAGAATGGCATTGAGAACGACCGCGCCGATGATGCCGAGAATGATGTTCATGAAGACGCCCATGTCGCTCTTCATGACCTTCTCGGCCAGCCAGCCAGCGATGCCGCCGATGATGATCGCGGCGATCCAGCCCACTCCGTTCACGTCCATTTTTCCGTCCTCTGGATAATAATGATGCGACGAAGATTGGGCGGGCCGGCAGGCCGGCAAGACGGCCGACGATAAAACTTTCGGACGCAACTATCAGTGTCACCTTGCGTTATGCCCTGTCGGGATCACATGTGGATGACACGGCCATAGGCGTCGAGGACGCTCTCGTGCATCATCTCCGACAGGGTCGGGTGCGGGAAGACGCTGTGGAACAGCTCTTCTTCCGTCGTCTCCAGTCCCATGGCGATGACGAAGCCCTGGATGAGTTCGGTCACTTCAGCGCCCACCATGTGCGCGCCCAGAAGCTCGCCGGTCTTGGCGTCGAACACGGTCTTGACCAACCCTTCGGGCTCGCCCAGCGCGATCGCCTTGCCGTTGCCCTTGAACGGGAAGCGGCCGATCTTGACCTCGCGCCCCGCTTCCTTGGCCTTCGCCTCGCTCAGGCCGACTGAGGCAACCTGCGGCTGGCAGTAGGTGCAACCCGGGATCTCGGTCTTCTTCATCGGATGGACGTCGAGGCCCTTGATCGCCTCGACGCAGATCGTCCCCTCGTGCTCCGCCTTGTGCGCGAGCATCGGCGGCCCGGCGACGTCGCCGATCGCGTAGATGCCCTCGACATTGGTACGCCCGAAGCCGTCGACGGTGACGATGCCACGTTCGATGGCGACGCCAGCTTCCTCGAGGCCCAGCCCCTCGGTATTGCCCTGAACCCCCACGGCGGAAATCAGCCGCTCCGCCGACAGCGTCTGCGACTTGCCGTCCTTGGTCTCGACCGTCACCTCGATGCCTTCGCCACCCTTCGCCACCTTGGAGACCTTGGCGTCGGTCAGGATGCGCATGCCCTGCTTCTCGAACTGCTTGCGCGCCAGACCGGCGATCTCGGCATCCTCGACGGGCATGATCTGCGGCAGCAGTTCGACCACGGTCACCTCCGCGCCCATCGTGCGGTAGAACGAGGCAAATTCGATGCCGATTGCGCCGGAGCCCATGACGATCAGCGACTTCGGCATGGCCTTCGGCTTCATCGCCTCGAAGTAGGTCCAGATCCGGTCGCCGTCCGGCTCGATCCCCGGCAGCACGCGCGGCCTTGCGCCGGTGGCGACGATCACGTGCCTGGCCTTGTAGGTGCCTTCTCCCAGCACGCCCTTCGGCACCGGGTTCTGCGGCTCGACGACGGGCTTCTGCATCTTGCCGACGACGATCTCCGTCGGTCCGCCTTTCCCCGCCTTGGCGATCTTCGCTTCGCCCCAGATGACGTCGATCTTGTTCTTCTTCATCAGGAAGCCGACGCCGCCGTTGAGCTGCGCCGAGACGCCGCGGGATCGCTTCACGACGGCTTCCATGTCGAAGCCGGGCTTCTCGATGGTGAGCCCGTAACTGGCGGCATTTTCCGCATAGTGGAAGATCTCGGCGGAGCGGAGCAGCGCCTTGGTCGGGATGCAGCCCCAGTTGAGGCAGATGCCGCCCAGATGCTCGCGCTCGACGACGGCCGTTCTGAAGCCGAGTTGCGCGGCACGGATCGCCGCGACATAGCCGCCCGGCCCGCCGCCGATGATGAGAATGTCGTAGGTGTCAGCCATGGGTCGTCGTCTCCTCGGACGCCAGATCGTCGTGAGCCGGTGATGCGGCCCCGGAACCGCAGGGCCTTCCGGCGGAGGCGGGTGCGGCGGGCCGGTCGCGCTTCGGGTCGAACGGGTGGAAGTCGGCCGGCCCCCTGCTCATGCCGCGTCGCCGAGCAAAGTTCTCAGCGGCTCCACCAGCGCCTCTCCCAGCGCGCGCGTATGCACCGCGTCGAGATGGACGCCGTCGAGCGAGGACGCCTCGCAGACTTCGGCGGCGTCGAACATCGCACAACCATACTCCTCGGCGACCTTCGTCACCGCCGAGCGGAAATGCTGGCTCTCCTCCACCGCGTGTCCGAAGAGCAGCGAAAAATCCGGCTCCATCGTCTGGGTGAAGTGCGGCGACGCCACGAGCAGGATCTTCGGAACCGCGTAGCCGCGCTGATAGGGGAAGGTCTGGACGATCTCGACCAGCCGCTCGAGCCCCTGCCGGCTCTCGAATACCCGACCGCCGCCGGTATGGCGCTTCAGATCGTTGGTGCCGAGCATGATGACGACGACGTCGAGCGGCTGGTGACTAGCCAACACCGTCGGCAGGATCTTCGCGCCGTTGCGCTCGGCGAAGACCATCTCGTCGTCGAACACCGTGGTGCGGCCGTTCAGCGCCTCCGAGATCACCCGGACGCCGTGCCCGAGCGCCTTGGCGACGACGTTCGGCCATCGGTCGAAGAATTCGTGGCGAAGGCCGGTCTCCGGGTTGTAGCCCCAGGTCAGCGAGTCGCCATAGGCGAGGATGGTCTTCATCGTCGGCGCCTAGACCAGCATCGACATCGGGTTTTCGATCAGTTGCTTGAACGCCCCGAGAAGCTCGGCGCCCAGCGCGCCGTCGACGGCGCGGTGGTCCGTCGAAAGCGTCACGCTCATCACCGTCGCGACGGTGACGGCGCCGTTCTTGACGACCGCACGCTGCTCGCCCGCCCCAACGGCCAGGATCGTCGCATGCGGCGGGTTGATCACCGCGGCGAAATCCTTGATCCCGAACATGCCGAGATTGGACACGGCCGTGGTGCCGCCCTGGTATTCCTCGGGCTTCAGCTTGCGGGAGCGGGCCCGCTTGGCAAGGTCCTTCATCTCGTTGGAGATCGCCGACAGAGTCTTCTCCTCGGCGCGCCGGATGATCGGCGTGATCAGACCGCCCTCGATCGAGACGGCGACGCCGACATCGGCGTGCTTGTGGACGAGCATCGCGGATTCGGTCCAGGACGCATTGGCGGCGGGCACTGCCTTCAGGGCCAGCGCCATCGCCTTGATGATCATGTCGTTGACCGACAGCTTGTAGGCCGGCCGATCGCCGCTCTCGCCCTTCACCATCGGTGCCGCGGCGTTGAGCTGCTGACGCAGTGCGAGCAGCGCGTCGAGTTCGCAGTCGAGCGTCAGGTAGAAATGCGGGACCGTCGACTTCGCCTCGACCAGCCGACGCGCGATCGTCTTGCGCATGCCGTCGTGCGGGATGGAGTCGTAGGAACCTTCCGCGAAGAGCTTGCGGATCTGCTCGTCGCTGGCCGCCTTCGGCGCGGGCGCCGAGGGAGACGGAGCGGCTGCAGGCGCGGCCTTCTCGGCCGCGGCGGGCTGCTTGCCGTCCTTCGCTGCCGCCTCGACGTCTGCCTTGACCACACGCCCATGAGGGCCGGAGCCGGAAATCGACGCGACGTCGACCCCCGCCTCCCGGGCTAAGCGCCGGGCGAGCGGAGAGGCGAAGACGCGATCGCCGGAAGCCTTGCCACCGGGGGCGGATGAAGCCGCCGCGCCGGCACCGCTCTCTGCGTCGGTGGACCGGCTGTAGCCGCGCATTTCGGGCTGCCTGGCTTCCTCGACGGTTCCCGTCACCGCGGCATCGGCTTTCGCATTCTCGGCCATGACACCACCCTTGGCGTCACCGGCCTGCGCCGCGCCGCCGTTGTTGCTGCCGGAGCCGGCCTCTGCGGCTTCACCGGCATCCTCGCCTTCGGCGGCCAGAATGGCGATGACATCGTTGACCTTGACCCCCTCGGTACCGGCGGCGACCAGGATCTTCGCCACGGTTCCCTCGTCGACCGCCTCCACTTCCATCGTGGCCTTGTCGGTCTCGATCTCGGCGATGACGTCGCCCGAAGCGACCTTGTCCCCCTCCTTCACCAGCCACTTGGCGAGATTGCCCTCCTCCATGGTCGGCGAGAGCGCGGGCATGGTGACGTTGATCGGCATCCGGGCGTCTCCTCAGTGACCGTTGCGCAGGTTGCCCTTGCGCCGGACGTGATGTTCTTCCGCGTGCGATGCCAGCCCGGCGAGATGCCGCTGCCAGCCGTCGCGATGATCGAGCAGGAGCGTCGCGCGGTCGGGTTCCGGCGCCGCCTCCCAGCCTTGATGTTCGATGGTCACGTGCGTGCCGTCGCCGGCAGGCTCCAGCGTCACGGAAACGACCGTGTCGAAATCCCAGTCCTCGTCCGCCCAGACCATGACGAAGCCCCTGGGCGGATGATAGGCGGTTACCTCCGCCCGCGTCGTCCTGGCGCGGCCGGAGGGGTCCTCCCACGGCTCGGTGAAGCGGCCGCCGAGCGCCGGCTCGAACTCCAGGTTCTTGCGCCACCACGCCTTGAAGCACTCCGGCGCGGTCAGGCACTCCCAGACGGAATCCGGCGGTGCATCGACGGTGCGCGTCAGCACCAGCGCGTCACCCGCCGCCGGTACCTCGCGATCCTCCGGTGCGGCGTCGGCCATCTACTCAATCCCGGTAACAGACCGCCTTGACCGCATCGATCACTTCCTTGACCGACGGCAGTGCCAGCTTCTCGAGATTGGCTGCGTAAGGCATCGGAACGTCCTTGCCGCAGACCTTGAGCACCGGCGCATCGAGATGATCGAAGGCGTGGACCATCAGTTCGGACGCGATGTGGCCGCCGACCGACCCCTGCGGGAAGCCCTCTTCGACCGTCACGCAGCGGTTGGTCTTCTTCACCGACCGGATCACCGTCTCCATGTCGAGCGGCCGGATGGTGCGCAGGTCAACGATCTCGGCTTCGATCCCTTCCTTCGCCAGTTCTTCGGCCGCTTTGACCGCGTAGGTCATGCCGATGCCGAAGGAGACGATGGTGACGTCCTTGCCCTTGCGGTGGATCCGCGCCTTGCCGATCGGCACCGTCCAGTCGTCGAGCTTCGGCACGTCGAAGGCGTGGCCGTAGAGGATCTCGTTCTCGAGGAAGATCACCGGGTTCGGGTCGCGGATGGCCGACTTCAGCAGGCCCTTGGCGTCCGCTGCCGTATAGGGTGCCACGACCTTCAGTCCCGGAATGTGGCTGTACCAGGCGGCGTAGTCCTGGCTGTGCTGGGCGGCGACGCGGGCCGCCGCGCCGTTCGGGCCGCGGAACACGATGGGACAGCCCATCTGTCCGCCGGCCATGTAGAGCGTCTTCGCCGCGGAATTGACGATCTGGTCGATCGCCTGCATGGCGAAGTTGAAGGTCATGAACTCGACGATCGGCTTCAGCCCGGCGAACGCCGCGCCGATGCCAAGGCCCGCGAAGCCATGCTCGGTGATCGGCGTGTCTACCACGCGGCGTGCGCCGAACTCCTCCAGCAGCCCCTGCGTGATCTTGTAGGCGCCCTGATACTCCGCGACCTCCTCGCCCATGATGAAGACGGTCTCGTCTCGGCGCAGCTCTTCGGCCATCGCGTCGCGCAGGGCCTCGCGCACCGTCGTCGACACCATCTCGGTGCCCTCCGGCATCTCCTGGCCGATGTCGCCATCGGGATCGGACGGCTCGGGATGCTTCATCCCCTCCGTCGGCACCTTGCTGTCGGCGGTCGGTTTCTCTTCCCGGGCTTGTGCCGGCGCCCCGGCTTCGGGCTTTTCGGCGGGCTTCGGCGCAGCAGCGGCTTCCTTGTCGAGCGCGCTTGCGTCCTCGCCCTCGCCGAGGAGCATGGCGATCGGCGTGTTCACCTTCACGCCTTCCGTCCCCGCCGCTATGAGGATCTTGCCCAGCGTTCCCTCGTCAACCGCCTCGACTTCCATCGTCGCCTTGTCGGTCTCGATCTCGGCAATGACGTCGCCGGCGGCGACGGTGTCGCCCTCCTGCTTGAGCCACTTGGCCAGGGTGCCTTCCTCCATCGTCGGAGAAAGGGCGGGCATCAGGATTTCGGTCGCCATGGTCGTCCCCTACTCGGCCGCCTGCGGAACGGCTTCCGCGTAGATATCCGTCCACAGCTCGGACACATCGGGCTCTGGATCGTTCTGCGCGAAGTCGGCGGCGTCGGCGACGATCTCCCGGACGTCCTTGTCCATCGCCTTGACCTCGTCCTCGCTCAGGCCGTGGACGCCCAGCAGCCGCTGCTTCACCTGCTCGATCGGATCGGATTCCGACCGCATCTTCTGCACCTCGTCGCGGGTACGGTATTTCGCCGGATCCGACATCGAGTGGCCGCGATAGCGATAGGTCATCATCTCCAGGATGATCGGCCCGTCACCCTTGCGGCAATGCTCCGCCGCGAGATCGCCCGCCGCCTTGACCGCCCGGACGTCCATGCCGTCGACCTGGATGCCGGGGATCTTGAAGGACAGACCGCGGTGCGCGAAATTGGTCTCCGCCGAGGCCCGGCTGACCGAGGTTCCCATCGCATAGCGATTGTTCTCGATGACGTAGACGACCGGCAGCTTCCACAGCGAGGCCATGTTGAAGCTCTCGTAGACCTGGCCCTGGTTGGACGCGCCGTCACCGAAATAGGTGATCGAGATGGCGTCGTTGCCGTTATAGCGGTTGGCGAAGGCAAGGCCGGTACCGATCGGCACCTGGGCGCCGACGATGCCGTGGCCGCCGTAGAACTTCTTCTCCTTCGAGAACATGTGCATCGAGCCGCCCTTGCCCTTGGAATAGCCGGAGCGGCGGCCGGTGAGCTCGGCCATGACGCCGCGAGCTTCCATGCCGGTAGCGAGCATGTGGCCGTGATCGCGGTAACCGGTGATGACCTGGTCGCCTTCCTTCATTGCCATCTGCATGCCGACGACGACGGCTTCCTGGCCGATATAGAGGTGACAGAAGCCGCCGATGAAGCCCATGCCGTACAGCTGTCCGGCCTTCTCCTCGAATCGCCGGATCAGCAGCATGTCGCGATAGGCCTGCAGTTCGTCTTCCCTGGAGAACTCGGCAGGTTTCGGAGGAGTGTAGTGCTCCAGCGTGGCGACGATATTCGCCGAGGACTCCGCCTGGTCCGCAGCCACCGCATCAGTCCCTTGCGTCGAACCGCGGGAGGCGGGTGACTTCTTCTGCCTGGTCGCCATGAATGCTCCGGGTCTTGACCAGCCGACGTGCGGCCCCAAATCTTCTCCGCAGTATAGTCTCCGCCGCGGCTCCATCAAGCGAACGGGAGAGGTTTCAAGCCAGCGGCACCTATTTTAACCGTAATACGGTCAAATCGCTGCAAAGCAGCATATTAACCGAATGGCGGTTTACAACGCTGACGCCCGGCAGTGGAGTTGAACCAAGCAATAATGAGATCATCGAAGGATGATGATCTCGTCCTCCATTGCGACGTTGAGGCTGCGCCGGGCACGCTCGTCGATCATGTCACGCTCCAGCGTCCCGTCATGAAGCAGCTGCACGCGCTGCTCCAAGGCCTCGCGCTGCCGCGTCATGTCCGTCAGATGAGCAGTGCGGACGGCGAGTTCTCGGGTGAGCGCGGCCCGCGCCTCGAGCCCGTACTTCCCGCTCTGCGCGTGGATCGCGAAATAGGCGAGGAAGCTCGCGGTGATGGCCGGCACGATCAGCCGTCCGATCTGCGTGGGTCTCTTCTGAATGGTGCGCATCGGGCCCTCCGGAGCCCGATACTTTCACGTCTGGGATTAAAGCCGCGTAAACCATCGCGCTATCGCCACGCCCCCCCGGAGAGCATGGCGCAGGCCGCAGTACCCTAGCCGCGCAGGATCGAGCGGCCCGCGTAGACCGCCTGATCGCCCAGCTCGGCCTCGATGCGCAGCAGCTGGTTGTACTTGGCGAGCCGATCCGAGCGGGCGAGCGAGCCGGTCTTGATCTGCCCGCAGTTCGTCGCGACCGCGAGGTCGGCGATGGTGGAATCCTCCGTCTCGCCGGAGCGGTGCGACATGACGGCGGTATAGCCGGCCCGATGCGCGACGGAGACCGCATCGAGCGTCTCGGACAGGGTGCCGATCTGGTTGACCTTGACGAGGATCGAGTTCGCGACGCCCTTGGCGATGCCTTCCCGCAGGCGCTCGGAGTTGGTCACGAAGAGATCGTCGCCGACGAGCTGCACCGTGCCGCCCACGTGGTCGGTCAGCGTCTTCCAGCCGGCCCAGTCGTCCTCGCCCATGCCGTCCTCAATCGAGATGATCGGATAGGCACCGGCGAGTTCGGCGAGATAGCCGGCCATGTCGGCCGGCGAGAGCTTGCGCCCTTCGCCTTCCAGATCATAGACGCCGTCCCTGAAGAACTCGGTCGAGGCGCAGTCGAGCGCGAGGTACATGTCCTCGCCCGGCGTGTAGCCGGCCTTCTCGATCGCCTGCATGACGAAATCGAGCCCTTCCCGCGCCGAGCCGAGCCCCGGCGCGAAGCCGCCTTCGTCGCCGACATTGGTATTATGCCCGGCCGCCTTCAGCATCGTCTTCAGCGTGTGGAAGACCTCGGCACCCATGCGCAGCGCGTCCGAGAAGCGTTCGGCGCCGACCGGCATGATCATGAATTCCTGGAAATCGATCGGATTGTCGGCGTGGGCGCCGCCATTGATGATGTTCATCATCGGGACCGGCAGCACGTAGGCGGAGGGACCGCCGACATAGCGGTAGAACGGCAGGACGCAGGTTTCCGCGGCGGCCTTGGCCACGGCGAGGGATACGCCGAGAATGGCATTCGCCCCGAGCCGGCTCTTGTTGGCCGTCCCGTCGAGCGCGCGCAGGGCAGCATCGATCCGCAGCTGGTCCTCGGCCTCGTAGCCGCCGATCGCCTCCAAAATCTCGCCGTTGATGCCGGCGACAGCCTTGGCGACGCCCTTGCCGAGATAGCGCGACCCACCGTCGCGCAGCTCCACCGCCTCGTGCGCGCCGGTCGAGGCGCCGGACGGCACCGCGGCACGGCCCATCGAGCCGTCTTCCAGGATGACGTCGACCTCGACCGTCGGGTTGCCCCGGCTGTCCAGGATTTCACGTCCGACGATGTCGATGATGGCGGTCACGGTGCAAGCCTCCAGAGGAATGGATTTGCGTGCCTTCTAGAACAAGCGCGGGCGACATTGAACCAGTTGCCGGACGCGCCAGCAAAGAATCAGCGGCCAGGGCCGCCTCGCTGCCCATGGGGCGGAACCGCAACCGGCCCATCAGACGTTCCTCGGTGTCAGCCAATGGGAGGAAACGAGATGGCACGGATCGAATTCGAAGCAGACGGACCCGACGAGATCGTCCGAATCGACGGCGTCATCCTCGGGCGGCTGACCGGCCAGGGCGCCAACCGCCAGATGCAGTGGCGAGCGGGCCAGGATCTCGACGAGAGCAAGGTCCTGGCCTTCGACAAGGCCTTCGCGAGCGGCGGTCGCGACCGGCAGGCCGCGGAGAAAGCGCTCCGCAGTTCGGGTCTCGGCTGAACTGCGGCGGCTTCAGCCGACGTTCTTCGTCACTGCGTCGATCGCCTGGAGCCGCTTGAGGAGTTCGGCCATCTGATCGAGCGGCACCATGTTCGGCCCGTCCGACGGCGCATTGTTGGGATCCTCGTGCGTTTCGATGAAGAGGCCGGCGACGCCGACGGCGACGGCAGCGCGCGACAGCGTCTCCACGAAGCGGCGCTCGCCGCCCGAGGAACCACCCTGCCCTCCCGGCTGCTGGACCGAATGCGTCGCGTCGAAGATCACCGGCGCGCCGGTCTCCGCCATGATCGGCAGCGCCCGGAAATCGGACACCAGCGTGTTGTAGCCGAAGGAAACGCCGCGTTCGGTCAGCAGCACGTTGGCGTTGCCGCTGTCCGTCACCTTGGCGAGGACGTTCTTCATGTCCCAGGGGGCGAGGAACTGGCCCTTCTTGATGTTGACGACCCGACCGGTCTCGGCGGCCGCAATCAGGAGGTCGGTCTGCCGACAGAGGAATGCCGGGATCTGCAGGATGTCGCAGACCACGGCGGCCTCGCGGCACTGTTCCTCGGTGTGAACGTCGGTGAGCACCGGCAATCCGAAAGTGCGCGCGATCTCCTCGAACACCGGCAGGGCCCCGGCGAGGCCGATCCCGCGCCGGCCCGTGAGGCTCGTGCGGTTGGCCTTGTCGAAGCTCGCCTTGAAGACGAAGCCGATACCGAGATCGTCGGTGATCCGCTTCATCTTCTCGGCGATCATCATCGCGTGGTCGCGGCTCTCCATCTGGCACGGGCCCGCGATGAGGGCGAAGGGGCGGCTGTTGTCAAAGACCGCCTTCCCGGCGGCGACGCTGCTGTTGGTGACCGTCATGACGGGTTCTCCTCGAAGGCGATGAAGGCACTGCCGGCGGCGTTGAGGCCGACGGCCACCCGGTCCGGGTGATGCGCCGAACAGGCAGAGCCGAGCAGGTATCTGGTCTTGGCAAGGTCCGGTACCGAGAGCACGATGCCCGCGGCAACCAGCCCGCCTCGCTCGCCGCGTCGATAGCCGTAGCGCTCGGCCGCCAGAGTGTCCGGTATGATCTCCAGCGCCGTGCCGTTCAGTGCCACCCGGTGGGCATCGGGCGCGTCGGCCAGCAAGGGTTCGCCGGTGGCGGCTTCGAGTAGCAGGCGCGCTGCCGGCGAAGCATTCCCGACCAGGACGATGCGCGACAGGCCGGTGACGCCGTTCGGATGCCGCGTCAGCGCCGAACGATCCGTCACGGCGGAATGCAGCTTCTGGCAAAAGAACAGCGTCGCGTGGAAATCGGCCGGCGAGCGCGCGAAGGTCAGGCGAAACGACAGGGTGGCTTCCTCGCCATCGGCGGCGACGAAGCTTCGCGAGAAATCCACCACGCCCGCTTCCCCGACCCCATGCTCGGCGAGCGCGGCGCGATCGCCCAGTGCGTCGCTTGAGCGCAAAGCGAGGCCGGAGAAGGCCGGGAGGTCGCCGGCATGGCGGAAGGCGGCATCGCGTCCGACGAAGAGATTGCCGTTGGCGATGGCGTCGGCATAGACGGCATTATCCACCACCGCCAGCGGCTCCAGGTAGGAACCGTCCGCGAAGAAGACGCAGGCATTGCCGGTGCCGAAGGGGTGGACCGCTTCCGGCGCGACGAGGAAACCCAGAGCTTCGAGACAGGCTCGCGCGGACGGCAGGTCCGGGAACGGGAGGACAACGTGGTCGATGGGCCGCATGGCTTCGCCCTATTGCATCTGCAGAGCCGTGGCCAGCCTCGGCGTCGAGGCCGCCCGCACCGCCCTCGACCGACCGGACGCAGGCGGCGCCGGATGGATCAGACCAGCCGGCTCTGTTCCAGCGCGGCGGCGATGAAGCTGGCGAAGAGCGGGTGCGGGTCGAAGGGCCGCGACTTCAGCTCCGGGTGATACTGGACGCCGACGAACCAGGGATGATCGGCAAGCTCGACCGTTTCCGGCAAGAGCCCGTCCGGCGACATGCCGGCGAAATCCATGCCCGCCGCCTCCAGGACCTCGCGATAGGACCGGTTGACTTCGTACCGATGGCGATGGCGTTCCTCGATCTCGGTGCTTCCGTAGATCCCCGCGATCTTCGAGCCGGCCTTGAGATTCGCCTTGTACGACCCGAGCCGCATCGTGCCGCCGAGATCGCCGCGCTCCGCCCGCTGCTCGAGCTCGTTGCCCTTCAGCCATTCGGTCATCAGGCCCACCACCGGCTCCTCGGTCGGCCCGAACTCGGTCGAGTCGGCATTCTCGATGCCGGCGAGCGAACGCGCTGCCTCGATGACCGCCATCTGCATGCCGAAGCAGATGCCGAAATACGGCACCTTGCGCTCGCGCGCGAAACCCGCCGCGAGGATCTTGCCCTCGGCGCCGCGTTCGCCGAACCCGCCCGGCACGAGAATGCCGTGCACGCGCTCCAGATACGGCGCCGGGTCCTCCTCCTCGAAGACCTCCGACTCGATCCAGTCGAGCTTGACCCGCACCTTGTTGGCGATGCCACCATGCTGCAGGGCCTCGATCAGCGATTTGTAGGCGTCCTTCAGCCCGGTATACTTGCCGACGACGGCGATGGTCACCTCGCCTTCGGGACTGCGGATTCCCTCGACCACCTGCTGCCAGAGCTGCAGCTTCGGCTTGGGCGCCGGATCGATGCCGAAGGCGGCGAGAACCTCGGTATCCAGCCCCTCGTTGTGATACGCGATCGGCACGTCGTAGATCGTCGCGACGTCGAGCGCCTGGATGACCGCCGTCTCCCGGACGTTGCAGAACAGGCTCATCTTGCGCCGCTCTTCGGCAGGCACCGGACGGTCGGCCCGCACCAGCAGAATGTCCGGCTGGATGCCGATGGCGCGCAGCTCGCGTACCGAATGCTGCGTCGGCTTGGTCTTCAGTTCGCCTGCCGTCGGAATATACGGCATCAATGTCAGGTGGATGTAGACCGCGCCGCCGCGGGGAAGCTCGTTGCCGAGCTGGCGGATCGCCTCGAGGAACGGCATCGCCTCGATGTCGCCGACCGTGCCGCCGATCTCGCAGAGAACGAAGTCGTAGTCCTCGTTACCTTCGAGGACGAAGGCCTTGATCGCATCGGTGACGTGCGGAATCACCTGGACCGTGGCGCCGAGATAGTCACCGCGGCGCTCCTTGGCGATGATCTCCTGGTAGATCCGCCCGGTGGTGACGTTGTCCATGCGGTTGGCGGAGCGGCCCGTAAAGCGCTCGTAATGGCCGAGGTCGAGATCGGTCTCGGCCCCGTCGTCGGTGACGAAGACCTCGCCATGCTGGGTCGGGCTCATCGTGCCCGGGTCGACGTTGAGGTAAGGATCCAGCTTGCGAAGGCGGACGCGGTATCCCCGCGCCTGCAGCAATGCGCCGAGCGCCGCCGAGGCAATACCCTTGCCGAGAGAGGAGACCACGCCGCCGGTGATGAAAATATATCGCGCCATGGGCCTTCCCGATAACCCCACGAAGGAGATTCTGCCAGTCGTTTTTGCTCGCCCACGAAAATCGGCGGGACGCTTGGGGCGCCCCGCCGCTGCGAACAGCAAGGATTAAGTGCCTGAACCTACTCGACGGCGCCGGTGGGGCTGCCCGTCGTCGGACGGTCGATCGCCTGCGGGATCGCCGCCGGCGGCGCGCTGGGTGCCTCCACCGGGTCCGAAACGGGTTCGCTGGTGGTCTCGTTCGGCGTGATCGTGACCGGCGCCGGTTCGGCGTCGGCCGGAGCCGACGGGCTGACAGCCGGCGCAGTCGCGGCGTTCGGCACCGTCAGCGGCTGATCGGGCTCGACCGTACCCGCGTCCTCCGCCGGGAGCCCGCCAAGCTGATCGAGCAGGCTGCCGGTACCGACGGCACCCGGAATTGCCGTGCCGCCCTGCTGGTTGACCGGGAGCCGGTCGAGGATGTCCGTCGGCTGGCTGCCGTAACGGGCGAGCAGGCCCAGCGAGAGCGAGGTGATGAAGAAGCCGGCGGCGAGGATCGCCGTCAGCCGCGTCAGCGCGCTTGCCGCGCCGCGCGCCGTCATCATGCCGCCGCCGCCACCGCCGATGCCGAGCGCGCCGCCCTCGGACCGCTGCAGCAGCACGACGATCACGAGCGCGATGACGATCACCAAGTGGATGATGATGAGAATGGTTTCCATTGGACTTTCGCAACGCGTCTTTTCGGGAGTTGCCGGCCTTCTATAGAAGCTCGGCCCGCTTTCCAACCGGATTCGGCAGCCGCCGGCGCGCTACGGTCGGGAACCGGCGCTGGCCTTGCATATCGCGATGAAGTCGGCAGCCTTCAAGCTGGCGCCCCCGACAAGCGCGCCATCGACGTTGTCGACGCCGAGAAGCTCCGCCGCATTCGACGGCTTCACGGAGCCACCGTAGAGAATACGGACACAGTCGGCACATTCGTCGCCGAAGCGGTCGGCCAGCGTGGAACGGATGAACTGGTGCACCTGCCGGACGTCATCGGCGGTCGGGGTGCGCCCCGTACCGATCGCCCAGACCGGCTCGTAGGCCACCACCGTCGTTTCCGGCCGCACGCCGTCGGGAAGCGATCCGGCCAGCTGGGCGCCGAGGATTTCGAGCGTCCGCCCCGCCTCGCGCTGCTCTTCCGTCTCGCCGATACAGACGATCGCGATCAGCCCGGCCGCCCAGGCCGCCTCGGCCTTGGTGCAGACGGTCTCGTCGCTCTCTCCGTGGTCCGCCCGGCGCTCCGAATGGCCGACGATGACGTAGCGCGCGCCGACGTCGGCCAGCATCGCCGCGGCGATGTCGCCGGTATGGGCGCCGGAAGAAGCTGCATGGCAGTCCTGGCCGCCGACCGCGACGGCCTCGCCCAGAACACCGTGGCTGGCCGAGAGGATGGTCGCCGGCGGACAGATCAGGAGGTCGATCCCCTCCCCGGCGCCGTCGCGCACCGCGGCGGCGATCGCCGCGAGTTCGGTGAGGGAGCCGAGCGCCCCGTTCATCTTCCAGTTGCCGGCGATCAATGGCGTCGGTCGCGTCATCGGCTCTTTATCCTCTCCCACAGTGCTCCCGTGCCGGCCTATCCGGCCAGGTCGGCTAAATCAATCGGCGCGGTCGCTTGCACAGGGCCCACGCTGGCTCCTAAGAAGGCGCTCGAGGGACTGGACCGGTTCGATCTTGCCGCCATGGCGATGATCGCCGACCTGCACGGGAGACCGGAATGCTGAATATCCTGCGCGACAGCGTGAAGGGCTGGACCGCCAAGATCCTTCTGGGCCTGCTGGTGCTCAGCTTCGCCGTCTGGGGCATCGGCGACGTCTTCCGCGCCGGCACCGCGTCGACGGTCGTCAGCGCCGGCGAGACCGAGGTCTCGCTTCGCGATTACGCCTTCGCCTACAGCCAGGCGACACAACGTCTCGCGCAGCAGCTCGGACGGCAGCCAAGCGCCGAGGAAGCGCAGATGTTCGGCGTCGACCAGGGCGTGATCGGGCAACTGGTCGCCGGCGCGGTGCTCGACGAGCAGGGCCGGCGCATCGGACTGGGCCTCTCGGAAGAGCAACTCGCCAGACTGATCGCGCAGGATCCGAGCTTCCACGACGCCTCCGGCAACTTCTCCCGCAACGCCTTCCGCAACATCCTGGCGAACGCCCGGATGAGCGAGCAGGACTACATCCGCACGAAAGCCGACGAGGCCGTGCGTACGCAGATCGTCGACGCGGTCGCCGAGGGGGTGGAGACGCCTGCCGCCTTCGCCACGGCGCTCGGCCTCTACAACGGCGAGCGGCGTACGGTGGAGTATGTGACGCTGTCGCCCTCCATCGTTCCACCGGTGGCCGATCCCTCCAAGGAGGACCTTTCGGCCTATTTCGAGGAGAACGTGGCTCGCTACGCGGCGCCCGAATACCGGTCCTTTGCCTACGCCTCGCTGACGCCGGAGGCGCTTGCCGATCCGTCCACGGTAACCGACGCGGAGATCGCGGCCGACTACGAGCAGCACCGGGACAGCTACGTCACGCCGGAACGGCGCCGGGTCCAGCAGATCGTGTTCCCCGACCGCGCCGCGGCGGATGCCGCGAAGGCCCAGCTGGAAGCCGGGACACCCTTCGAAACGGTGGCAGAAGAAGCCGGGCGCAGCCTCTCCGACATCGATCTCGGCCTCGTGACACGGAGCGCCATCCCGGACCCGGCGCTCGCCGATGCCGCCTTCGCGCTCGAAGAGGGCGGACAGTCGGCCGTCGTCGATGGCCGTTTCGGACCGGCGCTGCTGCGGGTGACGGAGATCGAGCCCGAGGGTGCGCGGCCGCTGGAAGAGGTCGAGGAGGAGGTCCGCAACGAGCTGGCGCTGGTCGCCGCGAACGACGCCGCCGCCGTTGCCTACAATGCCTTCGAGGATGCCCGTGCCGGCGGCGCCGACTTTGCGGAAGCCGCGCGCGGCGCCGGGATCGAGGTGGTGACGGTCGAAGCGGCCGACCGGCAGGGCAACGATCCGGAAGGGGTGCCGGTGGCGGACCTTCCTGCGGAGCAGGACCTGCTGGAAAACGTGTTCGGCACAGAGCCCGGCCTCGACAACGTGCCGATCAATTTCGGATCCAACAGCTACGTCTTCTACGACGTCGCCTCGATCACGCCGGCCAGGGACCGCACGCTCGACGAGGTTCGCGAGCAGGTCGTCGCGGACTGGAAGGCGCAGGAGACCCAGCGTCTGCTGGGCGAACAGGCGGAGGCGCTGCGGGAACGGCTGGAGGCCGGCGGCAGCCTCGACGCGATCGCCGCCGAGACGGGAACCACCAAGCAGACGGCGCCGGCCATCTCGCGTCAGTCGAGCGCCGGGCAGCTGGGACAGGCGGCGGTGGCCGCAGCCTTCGGCGGCGGCAATGGGACGATCGCCGCGGCCCCCGGCCCCCAGGCCGGCTCCCTGCTCCTGCTGCAGGTGACGGAGGTGGCGCCGCCCGCCGACCCGGCGTCGAACGTTTCCGACAGCGAGCGCCAGCAGATGGCGACGATGCTCCAGGACGACCTTCTGCAGAGCTACGTCGCCCTCCTCCAGAACGAATACCCCGTGCGGGTCAATCCGGCCGGCATCGAGAACGCGAAGGCTATGCTGCGGTGAGCCAGACGCTGAAACCCTTTCTCGCGAAAGTCGCGACCGGGGCGGCGCTCGACCGGGAGGAAGCGGAGTCGGCCTTTGGCGTGATGATGGCCGGCGAAGCGACGCCGTCCCAGATCGGCGGGTTCCTGATGGCGCTGCGGGTGCGCGGGGAGACGGTCGACGAGATGGCAGGCGCCGTCTCGGTGATGCGCGGCAACATGCTGAAGGTGACGGCCCCGGAAGGGGCCATCGACATCGTCGGCACCGGCGGCGACCAGGCCGGCACCGTCAACGTCTCGACATGCTCGGCCTTCGTCCTGGCCGGTTGCGGGATCGTGGTCGCCAAGCACGGCAACCGTGCGCTGTCGTCGCGCTCGGGCGCGGCCGACGTCCTGACCGCGCTCGGGGTCAATGTGGAACTGAAGCCGGCGTCGATCTCCCAGACGATTGCCGACGCCGGCATCGGCTTCATGTTCGCGCCGACGCATCACGCGGCGATGCGCTTCGTCGGGCCGAGCCGGGTGGAACTCGGCACGCGCACGATCTTCAACCTGCTCGGCCCGATGTCGAACCCGGCGGGCGTCAGGAAACTGCTGCTCGGCGTCTTCGCGCCGGAATGGCTGATGCCGCTGGCCGAGACGCTGCAGGCGCTCGGCGCCGAATCCGCCTGGATCGTCCACGGGGACGGGCTCGACGAGATGACGGTTACCGGCCGCACCGAAATCGCAGCGCTTGCCGGTGGCAAGATCCGGACCTTCAGCATCGAGCCCGAGGATGTTGGGCTGCGCCGCTGGGACCTTGCGGACATCAAGGGCGGAGACGCCGAGGCGAACGCGGCAGCGCTTCTCGCCGTCCTCGACGGCGCTCCCGGCGCCTATCGCGACATCGTGCTGCTGAACAGCGCCGGCGCCCTTGTGATGGCCGGTGCCGCCGAGGATCTGAAGTCCGGTGTCGCCGCTGCAGCCGACGCGATCGACAGCGGCCGCGCCCGCGCGGCGCTCGATCGCCTCGTCGCCGTCACGCAAGGCTTCGGTGGAGGCACGCCATGAGCGACATCCTGCGAGAGATCGAGATCTACAAGCGCGAGGAGATCGAGGCGGCCAAGCGCGCCCGCCCGCTCGCCGCCGTGGAGGCGGAAGCCGCTGATGCCGATCCGCCGCGCGGTTTCGCGGAAGCGATTCGACGCAAGCACAGGAATGGCGATCTGGCACTGATCGCCGAGATCAAGAAGGCGAGCCCTTCCAAGGGGCTGATCCGCGAGGATTTCGACCCACCTGCCCTCGCCGCGTCGTATGAGCGCGCCGGCGCGGCGTGTCTCAGCGTGCTGACCGACGGTCCCTCATTCCAGGGCGCGCCGGCGTTCCTGAACGCGGCGCGGCGCGCGACGCGGCTGCCGGTGCTGCGCAAGGACTTCATGTTCGACACGTACCAGGTGGCGGAGGCACGTTCCTGGGGCGCCGACGCGATCCTGATCATCATGGCGGCGGTGGACGACGCGCTCGCCGCCGATCTGGAGGCCGCGGCGGAAAGCTACGGGCTCGACGTTCTCGTCGAGGTGCACGACGAGGCCGAGACCGAACGCGCGCTGCGGCTGCGCTCGCCGCTCATCGGCATCAACAACCGCAACCTGCGGACCTTCGAGACCAGGCTCGAGACTGCGGAGCGCCTGGCGTCGCTGGTGCCGGACGATCGCATCCTCGTCGGCGAAAGCGGCATCGTCACCCATGCCGACTGCCTGCGCTTGGTGGATCACCAAATCCGGACATTCCTGGTCGGCGAGAGCCTGATGCGCCAGCACGACGTCGAGGCGGCGACGCGCGTTCTTCTCGGCAAGCCCCGCCCGTCGGAGGAGAGTGCCGCGTGAGCGATCCAGCGGAGCCCCGCCTCACCCACCTCGATGCCTCGGGGGCTGCCGCGATGGTCGATGTCGGCGACAAGGAGGCGACGGTCCGAATCGCAGAAGCCGAAGGGCTCGTCACGATGGAGCCGGCGACGCTCGAGCTGATCCTCTCCGGTCAGGCGAAGAAGGGCGACGTGATCGCCGTCGCGCGGGTCGCCGGCATCATGGCCGCTAAGCGCACCCACGACCTGATTCCGCTCTGCCATCCGCTGCTGATCGACAAGGTGGCGGTCGAAATCGAGCCGGAGCCCGCGCTGCCCGGGCTGCGGGTGACGGCTACAGTGCGGGTGGGCGGCCGAACGGGGGTCGAGATGGAGGCGCTGACGGCGGTCTCCGTGGCATGCCTGACGATCTACGACATGGCGAAGGCGGTCGATCGATCCATGGCGCTGACCGGGATCCGGCTCTTGTCGAAGTCCGGCGGCCGGTCCGGCGACTGGGTGGCCGCGGGACGATGAGCCTCATTTCCGTCGATGTCGCCTACCGGCTCCTTCTGCAGGAAGCCGCAGCCATCGGTCGGACGGAGGACCTGCCCCTGAGCCAGGCCGCAGGCCGCGTGCTGGCGACAGCCGTCGTCGCGCGCCGCACCCAGCCCTCGTTCGATGCCTCGGCCATGGATGGCTACGCCGTGCGATCGGCCGATCTCGCGGAAGGGCCGGTGCCGCTTCGCCTCATCGGGGAATCGGCGGCAGGACGGCCGTTCCGGGGGTCGGTCGGCGCGGGCGAGACGGTCCGGATCTTCACCGGAGCCCCCGTCCCTGCCGGCACGGACGCGGTCCTGATCCAGGAAGACGCGGCGACCGATGCATCGGGCCGCATCCTTCCCGGGGCGACGGTCGCCAAGCGGCAGCATGTTCGATCGGCGGGCGTCGACTTCGGCAAGGGCGACGTTCTGCTCGCCAGCGGCAGCCTCCTCTCGCCGGGCGTACTTGCCCTGGCCGCAAGCGGCGGCCATCCGTCCATCTCGGTGCGCCAGCGGCCCCGCGTCGCCATTCTCGCCACCGGCGACGAGCTCGTGCTGCCGGGCGTCACGCCCGGCCCTGCGCAGATCGTCGCCTCCAACGGTTTCGGCGTAGCGGCGATGGTCGCGGCGGCAGGGGGTGAGCCACTGAACTACGGCGTTGCGCCCGACGACAGGGCGGCCATCGCTGCGAGGCTGGACCAGGCGCTGGCAGAGGGCGCCGACGTCTTCGTCACGATCGGCGGGGCCTCGGTCGGCGACCACGATCTGGTCGGCAGCGTGTTTGCGGAGCGCGGGGTCTCGCTCGATTTCTGGAAGGTCGCGATGCGGCCGGGCAAACCGTTGATGGCGGGCCGGGTGGGCCAGATGCGCGTCGTCGGGCTACCCGGCAACCCGGCCTCGTCGATGGTCGCGGCGACGCTGTTCCTGGCGCCCCTCGTGACGAGGCTTGCGGGGCGTCCGGACCGCCCACGCTACCGCAACGGGATCCTCGGGGCGGCGGTGCCGGAAAACGGCGAGCGAACGGATTTCGTCCGATCGGTCGTGGAGATCGCCGATGACGGCACCACCACGGTGACGCCGCTGCCGCGGCAGGATTCGTCGCTGCTGTCGATCTATGCCCACGCGCAGGGACTTCTGGTCCGAGCCCCTGGCGCCGCACCGGCGGCGCAAGGCGACGCCTGCCGGTATGTTCCCCTGGACTGACGGGCTTGCAGAACACAACTAGAACAGATAGCTTTGTTCAGGTTTTGTTTTGAGGAGTCGCCCCGATGCTGACGCGCAAGCAGCACGACCTTCTGGTGTTCATCAACACGCGTCTGAAGGAGGCAGGGGTGCCGCCGTCTTTCGACGAGATGAAGGACGCGCTGGATCTTCGGTCGAAGTCGGGGATCCACCGGCTCATCACCGCACTGGAAGAGCGCGGCTTCATTCGCCGCCTGCCGAACCGGGCACGTGCGCTCGAGGTCCTGCGGCTGCCGGAGTCGATGCAGCAGGCGCCCTCCGCGCCCGTGGGCCGACCGGGCTTCCGGCCGAGCGTCATCGAGGGACGCGGCGCTGTGGCGCAGAAGCCCGCCGAGCCGGTGCGCGGCTCGCAGGGCAAGGGCGGTGGCGAGGCGATGATCTCGGTCCCGGTGATGGGCCGCATCGCCGCGGGCGTGCCCATCTCGGCGATCCAGCACAACACGCATTCGCTGTCGCTGCCACCGGACATGATCGGCACCGGCGAGCACTACGCGCTGGAGGTGAAGGGCGATTCGATGATCGAGGCCGGCATCCTGGATGGCGACACCGTGGTGATCCGCCGCTCCGAGACCGCGGCGCCGGGCGAGATCATCGTGGCGCTGGTCGACGACGAGGAAGCGACGCTGAAGCGTTTCCGGCGCCGCGGCGACACGATCGCGCTCGAGGCCGCCAATCCTGCCTACGAGACGCGGATCTTCGGCGCAGACCGGGTGAAGGTCCAGGGCAAGCTCGTGGGGCTGATCCGGCGCTATTCCTGAGGCGTTCCCTGTTGAGCCGGACCGGGCGGCTCCGCAAGGCTATCGACCGACGGGAAGGCTGATCCGGCGCTCGCGGGTTGCGCAGGGACCTGCCGCAGGTCGGCTGCCGACGGCGCTTCTTCTGCCGGCTTGCGCCAGAACTCCGGCCATGGCGCGGCGCGATGGCGGTTCCATTCGACGAGCGGTTCCTCGATCGCCGTCACGACGAGGGGACTGCCGCCTGCCGGGCCCGCGCCGATGGCCACCGAGCCGCTGCGCCGGAGGGTCCGAAGCGTCATGAGGGCGGCACCCGAGCGGCAGGTGGTCAGCCGGATGGCGCGCGCGACGATGGCGACATCGCCCTGGTCGCAGGCTTGTCCGGTCTTCTCGTAGTCGTCCGTCCACGTCACCCGCACTCCGCTGCGGGTCGTGAAGCGGCAGAAGCCGTCTTCGCATTCGGCAGGCAGGGACGCGCGCTCACCGCTGCCGGGGGGAGCGCCCGGCATGAAGGCCCGTTCCCATTGCTGCGCCACGAAATCGTTGGGCCGCTTGCGAAGGAAGGCGAGTTTTCCATCAGCGCTCAACGTGGCGATCTCCTTGCCGTCCTCGAAAACCAGAAGTTCCGGCAGCGGAGCGCGATCGGGCGCCAGTGCGAGACCCAGCCCGGCTAGCGGTACCGCCACCCACTTGAAGCCGCTGGTGAAGAACGAGCCGGCGAGGATCGCCGCAGTGAGGAGCAGCAGCCCCTCGGCCGTCATCAGCCCGACGCCCCGGTCCGGCAGCCGCTCGTGCACCATGCGGGCGATCTCCAGCACCAGCGAGATGCCCGTCCCCATCAGATGGAAGACCCATCCGTCGAGACCGAGCGGCATGAGCAGCCCCCCGATCAGCGCCAGCGGCATGATCCAGAAGCTGAAGAGCGGCATGGTCAGGAGGTTGGCGACGAAACCGAACAGCGCCACTCGATGAAAATGGTAGGCCGAGTAGGGCGCGGTTGCCGTCCCAGCGAAGAGCGAGGTGGCGAAGATGGCGGCGAAGGCGAAGAGCACCGGGCGGGCGAGACCGCCCCTGCCTGGCTTCGTCGCAGCGCCGCGCCCGCGTCGCCAGGCGTTCCAGGTCGCGTAGCCGCCGATGAGCGCCGCAGTGGCCGCAAAGCTCATCTGGAAGCTGGCCGTCATGACGGCGTGGGGGCGCAGCACCACGACGACGATCACGGCTATCGAGAGATTGCGCAACGTCAGGGCCGGCCTGTCGAACAGGACGGCGACGAGCATGACGGCGAGCATCACGTAGGCCCGCTGCGTGGCCACGTTCGCGCCGGAGATGCCGAGATAGAACGTCGCGACGGCGAGCGCGGCGACGGCCGCGATCTTCTTGGTCGGCAACCGAAGCGCGATCGGTGCCGCGAGCGCCAAGAGGGAGCGCACGAGCAAGAGGGCGAAGCCCGCGACGATCGCCATGTGTAGCCCCGAGATCGACAGGACATGGGCGAGGCCGGTGCTGCGCAGCCATTCGACCGCGTCGTCGGGAATGGCGGCGCGCTCGCCGGTGACGAGCGCGGCGGCGATGGCTCCCGCGGGGCCGCCGATCGTGTCCTGGATGCGCTCCGTCACCGCAAGGCGGACGAGCGCGAGCCGGGTCCTAACGCTGTCGACGATCCCCGGCGAGTGGTTCCGGCCGGTCGCTTCCGCTTTCTGGTCAGGGGCACCGAGACCGAAGCCGTAGGCGCCGACGCCATCGAAGAACGGCTGATAGGCGAAGTCGTAGCTGCCGGGATAGGCGGGGCCGGAGGGTGGCCGCAGTCGCACCAGGCCGGAGTAGACCTCGCCCGGCGCAATCGGCTGATGGCGGCTTGCCGCGAGAATCCGCACCCGCTCCGGCGGGCGGGACAGGACGGGACGATCGGTGGCGGCGACGTCGATCATGTAACGATAGCGCCCACGATCGTCGCGCTCTCGCGCCAGGACCGTCCCGACGATATGCACCGTGGCCTCGCCCGAGAACACCGTCGTCGGCGTTCGCGATATCTCCGCAGTGCCCAGACCGACCCCTGCCATGCCCATGCCGGCGACGAGAAGAACACTCCGCCAATGTGGCCGGGCTGCAGCAAACGCGGCAATCAGAAGCAGAACGGCGGCGGCGCAGAATGTCGGGACCGCAGGGGGCCGCCAGCCCGACCCGTGCACCAGAACGACGCCGCCGATCAGGGCGATCGGGACGAGATGAAAGCCGGAGCGCGCACGGGTCTCGATTTCCAGCTGCGCCGCCAGCCAGGCCCGGAGGGTCTCGCGCGGCGCGCGGCGCAACCGCTGCAGCGGGCGGAGCCACTCCTGGGCGCGCCGGAGGAAGCCAGGCGCAGGTGGCGGCGCATCCCGATCCGCGGTGGCTTCCATTGCCCTGCCCCGTCGCCTTGCCTCTGCCCTCCCCTATGCTACACAGCCGCCACGCAAATGCGACATCGGTCGCGATCCCCTCATCCTTGATCGGAGAGACAATGGCGCAGGCCGTCGTTACCCGCTTTGCCCCCTCGCCGACCGGCTTCCTGCACATTGGCGGCGCACGCACGGCGCTATTCAACTGGCTCTATGCGCGCGCCAAGGGCGGCAAGATGCTGCTGCGGATCGAGGATACCGACCGCGAGCGCTCGACCAAGCCGGCGGTGAGAGCGATCATCGAAGGGCTGGAGTGGATGGGGCTGGCGGCCGACGAGCCGCCGGTGTCGCAGTTCGCGCGCGCGGCGCGGCATCGCGAGGTCGTCGAGCAGTTGCTGGAGTCCGGCCAGGCCTATCGCTGCTACGCATCGCAAGCCGACCTGGAGGAGATGCGCGAGCGAGCGCGGGCCGAGAAGCGTCCGCCGCGCTACGACGGCCGCTGGCGCGACCGTGACCCGTCCGAAGCCCCGGCCGGGGTGAAGCCGGTGATCAGGCTGCGGGCGCCACTCGACGGCGAGACGATCGTGGACGATCAGGTGCAGGGGCAGATCCGGTTCCCCAACAAGGACCTCGATGATTTCGTCCTGCTGCGCTCGGACGGCAATCCCACCTATATGCTGGCCGTGGTCATCGACGATCACGACATGGGCGTGACGCACATCATCCGCGGCGACGATCATCTCACCAATGCCGGGCGCCAGACGCTGATATATCGGGCGCTGGGCTGGGACGTCCCGGTCATGGCCCATATTCCGCTGATCCACGGCCCCGACGGCGCCAAGCTATCGAAGCGGCACGGGGCGCTGGGCATTGAGGCCTATCGGGCCATGGGCTATCTTCCGGTCGCCTTGCGGAACTACCTCGTCCGGCTCGGCTGGAGCCACGGCGACGAGGAGATCATCTCCACGGAGGACATGATCCGCTGGTTCGACGTCGACGAGATCAACAAGGGGGCGGCGCGCTTCGACTTCGCCAAGCTGGAAGCGTTGAACGGCCACTGGATCCGGCGGACGGACGATGCCGCGCTGGTCGAGATGCTGATGAGCGAGCGCGAGATCCTGCCGAACGGCGCGATCCTGACGTCGCGCCCGGACGCGGAGACTCGCGCCAAGCTTCTGGCTGCCATGCCCGGACTGAAGGAACGCGCCAAGACGCTCGTCGAACTCACCGAAAGCACGGCCTACCTCTTCGCGTCGCGGCCGCTGCCGCTCGAAGAGAAGGCCGCGGCGACCCTCGACGATGACGGCCGGAAAATTGTCGGCGCGATCATGCGCAAATTCGAGGCGGCGGGGTGGACGGCGCAGGAACTCGAAACCATCGTGCGCGACTACGCGGAAGCGGAGGGACTGAAGCTCGGCAAGGTGGCGCAGCCGCTCCGCGCCGCCCTCACCGGCCGTACCACGTCGCCCGGCGTCTTCGACGTTCTAGAAGTTCTGGGACGGGAGGAGTCGCTCGCAAGGCTGTCGGATCAGGCGCGTTGACCGGCACCTCGCTTCGGCGGGATAGTGCGTCGCAACATGAGCTTGCCCGGCA
This sequence comes from Aurantimonas sp., assembly GCA_036252795.1. Classification (GTDB taxonomy): domain Bacteria; phylum Pseudomonadota; class Alphaproteobacteria; order Rhizobiales; family Rhizobiaceae; genus Aurantimonas. The sequence goes on from DASYHY010000238.1 coordinate 32,599, forward strand.
ACTTGTGGCCTTTATGGCTTTGGAGTAGGCAGAGGGCTGAGCAAACCTTGTGCGCTGCGAAGGGTACGCCCGCGCCGTTTTAAGAAGGGGACACGCATGACGGAACAGTCCGCGAGGATGACACTGGGCGAAACGGATGCGGAACTGGAACTGCGCAGCGGGACGATTGGTCCGGACGTCGTCGACGTCACGTCGCTCTACAAGAAGACAGGCCTGTTCACGTACGACCCCGGCTTCTCGTCGACTGCCTCATGCGAATCGAAGATCACCTATATCGATGGCGACGAGGGCGTACTGCTTCACCGCGGCTACCCGATCGATCAACTCGCCGAAAAGGGCGACTTCCTCGAAACCTGCTACCTGCTTCTCTACGGTGAACTGCCGACGGCGCGCGAGAAGGAGGACTTCGTCTACCGCGTGACGCGGCACACGATGATCCACGAGCAGATGAGCCGCTTCTACACCGGCTTCCGGCGTGACGCCCATCCAATGGCGGTCATGGTCGGCTCGGTCGGCGCCCTCTCGGCGTTCTATCACGACTCGACCGACATCGCCGATCCGCACCAGCGCATGGTCGCGAGCCTGCGGATGATTGCCAAGATGCCGACCATCGCGGCGATGGCCTACAAGTACCATATCGGCCAGCCCTTCGTTTACCCGCGCAACGACCTCGCCTACGCCGAGAACTTCCTGCACATGTGCTTCGCGGTGCCGTGCGAGCCCTACCGGATCAATCCGGTGCTGGCGCGGGCGATGGACCGGATCTTCATCCTCCACGCCGATCATGAACAGAACGCCTCCACCTCGACGGTGCGGCTCGCCGGTTCCTCCGGCGCCAACCCGTTCGCCTGCGTTGCGGCCGGCATTGCCTGCCTCTGGGGCCCGGCGCATGGCGGCGCCAACGAGGCGGCGCTGAACATGTTGACGGAGATCGGCACCGCCGACCGCATCCCGGAATTCATCGCAAGGGCCAAGGACAAGAACGACCCGTTCCGTCTGATGGGCTTCGGGCATCGCGTCTACAAGAACTACGACCCGCGCGCCAAGATCATGCAGCAGACCTGCCACGAGGTGCTCGACGAGCTCGGCATCAAGGACGACCCGCTGCTCGAGGTGGCGATGGAACTCGAGCGCATCGCGCTCACCGACGAGTATTTCATCGAGAAGAAGCTCTACCCGAATGTCGACTTCTATTCGGGAATCACGCTGAAGGCGCTCGGTTTCCCGACCGCGATGTTCACGGTGCTGTTCGCGGTCGCGCGCACCGTCGGCTGGATCGCCCAGTGGAAGGAGATGATCGAGGATCCGAACCAGCGGATCGGTCGGCCCCGCCAGCTCTACACCGGCGCCCCGATGCGCGACTACGTGCCGGTCGACGGCCGCTGATCCCGGCAGGGTTTGCAGGAACTAAGGGAGACGGGCGCTGCGGCGCCCGCTTTCATGTCCGGCGGCCGTGCGCGACGAGGTCGAGGATGATCGCAGCAGCCGAGTCGCCCGGCGGCCTGTCTATGGCCATGCGCTGGCGGATCAGCGAGAAGCCTTCGAGTTGCGCCTGCCGCTCCAGCGTTTCCGTGAGCAGGCGCGCCAGCCGCCGGGCGAGAAGCTCGGGACGGATGATCTCGTGGAAATGCTCCGGGACCAGCGGGTGGCCGGCAATGAAGTTCGGCAGCGCCGCTGTCCAGGCGGTGATGAGGTGGCGGAAGCGGTAGCCGACCGGGTCGAGGCGGTAGGTGAGCGCCATCGGAATGTCGGCAAGCGCCAGTTCGAGCGAAACCGTACCGGACGCCGCGAGCGCCGCATCGGCCGAGGCGAAGGCCGCCCATTTCGCGTCCTCGCCGGTTACGACGCGGGGCTTCACCGCCCAGCTGGCCACCTTCTCCCGCACCAGCGCCTCGTGCCGGTCGAGCGTCGGCAGAACCGCCTCCACGCCGGGCAGGCGCTGGCTGAGGCGCTCGAGCGTCGTGCCGAAATCGTCGATCAGGCGCGCGATCTCGCCGCGCCGCGAACCGGGGAGCAGCAGCAGCGTCGGCGGCTTTCCCGCGCGGCGGTCGGCGCCCGGCGCCTCGACCCGCTCGATGATCCGGGAGAGCGCCGGCACACTCATCAGCGGATGGCCGACATAGGTCGCGGGCGGTCCGCCGAACTCGCGCATCTTCGCCGGCTCGAAGGGCAACGCGCAGATGGCGTGGTCGACATAGGGCCGCATCTTCTGCGCCCTGCCCTCGCGCCACGCCCAGATCGTCGGCGGGATGTAGTTGGCGATCGGCAGGTCCGGCAGCCGCGCCCGGACACGGCGCGCCACCCGATGCGAGAAGGTCGGGCTGTCGATGATCACCAGCGCGTCAGGACGTGTCTTCACGACGTAGTCCGCGGTCTGCGACAGCCGCCTGACCAGTTGCGGCAGGCGGGCGATGATGGCGCCGATCCCCATGATGGACAGTTCGTGGATGTCGAACAGGCTCTCGAGCCCTTCGGCCTGCATGGCTTCACCGCCGAGGCCGACGAAAGCGATGTCCGGTCCCGAACGAGCCCGCAGCGAGCGCATCAGGTCCGCCCCGATCCTGTCCCCGGACGGTTCACCCACCACGAAGGCGATCGTCGTCATCGGATTTCGTCCTCCGCCTCGTCCACGAGCCCCACAAGCGCGATGCCGCTTTCATCGGCAGCGGCGACGACGTCTTCCAGCCCGAGGATGAGGCTGCGGCCCGCGGTGACGCCGATCGCGCTGATGCCGGCGGCAGCGGCCTCCGCGATCGTCGCGGCGCCGATGCTCGGCAGGTCGAAGCGGGCATCCTGCTGCGGCTTGACGCTCTTGACCAGGACGCAGCGCTCCGAGGGCGTAATCCGACCCCGGCGCCTCAGGTCGCCGACCCGCGCCACCATCTCGCGCGTGCCCTCCACGGCCTCGAGCGCGATCACCCGCTCGGCCGAGGCAGCGACGGCCTGTCCGATGTCGAGCTCGCCGAGGCGGCGTGCGGCTGCCAGGGCGATGGCCATCGCGCGCGCTTCGTCCTCGCCCGGCGCCCGGCGCGACAGGAGGCCCGCCGGCGCGAGAAGCTCCGGCACGATCTCCTGCACCGCCAGCATCGCGAAGCCGTCGCGTTCGAGGTAGCGCGAGACGGCGCGCAGCAGCCTGTCGTCGCCGCCGCGCACCATCCTGATGGCGGAAGGCAGACGGACGAGGGTCCGCAGGCTGGGTATGAGCGACCGGAAGTCGGGGCGCTTGGTGACCGTCCCGCAGAAGACCACCCGGCGCACCTGGCGGCGCTTCAGATAGGCGATCGCGTCGCCGCTCCGCCCCCAGGCGAAAGCTTCTCCGTCGAAGCCCGTCCAGTCGTCGAGAACGCCGTCGCCGATCCGCACGACCAGCGGCGACCAGCCGGCCTGGAGCGCCGCGTCCGCAACGATCCTCGGGAGCGAGCCGCCACCGGCGAGGATACCGAGCGGCTCGCCGGGACGCCCGGGCTCCATTCTCAAGCCGGCTGCGTCGGCCGCGGCGTCACCAGCGATCGGTCGCCGCCGGACCGGATGAAGCCCATCAGGTCCTGGACCAGCGGATCCTCCGGGAACTCGGACTCCACCTCGTGCATGTTCTCCTTGAACGTCTGATCAAAGGAGAACAGCATCCGGTAGGCGCGCCGCACGTTGCGGACGGCGTCACGTCCGAAGCCGGCGCGCTTCATGCCGATCACGTTGAGGCCGGAAAGATAGGCGCGGTTGCCCAGCACCATCCCGAAGGGGATGACGTCGCCTTCCACTGCCGCCAGACCGCCGACATAGGCGTGGTGGCCGATTCGGGTGAATTGGTGGATGCCGGACCCCCCGGCGATCGTGGCATGTTCGCCGATCGTGCAGTGGCCTGCCAGCATGACGTTGTTGATGAGCGTGACGTGGTCGCGGATGACGCAGTCATGGGCGACGTGCGCGCCCGTGAAGAAGGCGCAGTTGTCGCCGACGGTCGTCTCGGAGCGCCCCTGTACCGTCCCGGCGTTCATCGTCACGTGCTCGCGGATCAGGCAGTTGCTCCCGATTACCAGCCGCGTGTCCTCGCCACGGTATTTCAGATGCTGCGGCGCGTGGCCGAGCGAGACGAACGGCCAGATCTGCGCGCCCTCTCCGATGACGGTGTTGCCCCAGAGGACCACGTGCGAGCGCAACCTGCTGCCGGGTCCGAGCCTAACCTGCGGGCCGACATGGCAGAACGGGCCGATCTCGCAGCCCGCGCCGATCACCGCCCCGTCCTCGACGATGGCTGTCGGATGGATGACGCAGTCGCTCATCATCAGGAGGCGTCGCGCGCCACCAGCATCGCACTGACGCTCGCTTCGGCGACGCGCGTGTCGTCCACCTTGGCGACGCAGTCGAACTTCCAGATGTTGCCGCGCTTCTTGGTCTGGGTGACGTGGTATTCCAGCCGGTCCCCCGGCACGACCGGCTTGCGGAACTTGGCGTTGTCGATGGTCATGAAATACACCAGTTGCGGCACGCCCTTGCCGGTCGCCCGCGTGCAGATCGCCCCCGCCGTCTGAGCCATGCCCTCGATGATCAACACACCCGGCATCACCGGGGCATTCGGAAAGTGGCCGAGGAAATGCGGCTCGTTCGCCGTCACGTTCTTGATCCCGACGGCACTCCGGTCGCCGTCGATCCCGACGATACGGTCCACCATCAGGAACGGGTAGCGGTGCGGGAGCAGTTCGAGGATCGCCTGGATGTCAACGCTCTCGAGTACCGTCACAGCCTCACTCATCGCCCGCCCTCTGCGACCGCCCCTTCAGGGCCTGCTCGTGTAGATACGTCACTTCCCGAAACCATTCCCGTACCGGTCGCGCCGGCGTTCCACCCCAGCGGGCGCCCGGCGGGACGTCGCCGTTGACGCTCGAAACCGCAGCGATCTGCGCGCGGTCGCCGATGGTCACATGGCCGGCAATACCGGACTGACCGCCAATCATCACCCCGTCGCCAATCGTCGCGCTCCCGGATATGCCGACCTGCGCAACGATGGCGCAGTGCCGCCCGATGCGCACGTTGTGGCCTATCTGGACCTGGTTGTCGATCTTGGTGCCTTCCCCGATCACGGTGTCGCGGATCGCCCCCCGATCGATCGTGGTGTTCGCGCCGATCTCGACATCGTCCTGGATGATCACGCGCCCGATCTGGACGCTCTTCGACAGTCCGGTGGCACCCGCCGTATACCCGAAACCATCCTGGCCGATGCGCACGCCGGGATGGAGGATGACCCGGTTGCCGATGAGGGCGTGCGTTGCCACCACGCCGGCCCCGATGCGGCAGTCGCGCCCGATGCGGCAGCCGGCGCCGACGACGGCTCCCGCCGCGACGAGCGTGCCGCGGCCGATCCGGGCGCCCGGGCCGACCACCGCGAACGCCTCTACCGTGGCTCCATCCTCGATATCCGCGGAAGGATGCACCTCCGCCCGCGCCGACAGCCCCTCTGTTCCGGAGGGCGCCGCCGGGGTGACAGCCTGCGGATAGAGCGCCCGTCCGGCGGCGGCGAACGCACTCGCGGTATTCTTCACGACGAGGGCAGCCGCCGTCTCCGGCACCAGTGCGATATGCTTCTGTGCGACGACGACGCATCCTGCGCGCGTTTCGGCGAGTTGCGCTGCGTAGCGCGGCGAATCAAAGAAGGTGAGGTCGTCCGGTCCCGCCTCGCTCAAGGCGGCAATACCGCTCACGACGCGCGTCGGATCGACCCCGCCCCCCAGTTCACCGCCGACGAGGTCGGCCAGTGCCTGAAGCGTCAGGCCTTGGCCGCGCGGGAAGAAGGTCGGATCTTGCATCGGCGACGGCGGAGGCCTCGGGCCCCCGCCCCTTCCGCATCAGAAGCGCGAGGAGAAGCCGAACGAGAACTCCTGGGTCTCGTCGAAATCTTCCTTCATGAACGGGTGCGCGTAGTTCACCCGCAGCGGACCGAAGGGCGAAGCCCAGATCAGGCCGACGCCGGCCGAGGCGCGGAGCGCTGCATCGGTACCGACCACGCCGGGATCGTTCTCGAACTCCGAACCCCACAGCGAACCGGCATCGGCGAAGATAGCGCCGCGGAAACCGAGATCACGTGAGATGACCGGCAGCGGGAAGGTCGCTTCCGCCGAGGCGTTGGCGAAGTTCGTGCCACCGATCGAGACGCCGTTCTGGCGCGGGCCAATGCCCTTGTACTCGAAGCCGCGAACGATGTCCTGACCGCGAAAGAAGTTGTCGAAGACCCGCAGCCCGTCGCCGCCCAGCGTCGAGACGTTGCCGGCCCCGCCGCTCAACGAGCCGATGACGTCGTACTCCTCGTTCAGCAGATGGAAGTAGCTGGCCTTGCCGGTGGTCTTGATGAAGTTCGCGTCGCCGCCGAGGCCGGCGAACTCCTGCCCTGCCTGGAGCAGGAAGCCGCTGCGCGGATCCTGCGTGTTGTCCAGCGTGTTGAACGTCAGCGAGTAGGAGACCGACGAGGTCAGATACGGGCTGTCGCAGATCGCCTCGTTGATGATCGGCGAGTCTGTATAAGGCGGCGCATCGGCCGGATTCCCGTTCAGATCGTTGATGGCGCCGATTCCGCCTCGGAACGGATCTGGTGCGCCGCACGTGCTTACGAAGACGTTGCCAAGCGGGTCGACCAGCTGAGATTCGGTGAACCGGTTGTACGATGTCCCGTTATCCTCGCCGAACTTCTCCTGCTTGATGTTGTAAGCGATCTGGGCCGTCAGCTCCTCGGTGATCGGCGCGGCGATGCGCAGGCTGCCGCCGGTGCGCTCGGTATCGTAGTCGCCGGAGGAATTGGTGGCGTGATAGACATCGAAGCCCGCCGCCAGACGGCGACCGAGGAAATACGGCTCGGTGAAGGACAGCGTGTAGTTGCGGGTGTCGGCGCCGAAGCCGGCGGACACCTTGATGAACTGACCACGACCGAGGAAGTTGCGCTCGGTGACCCCGACCTCGGCGACCGGGCCATCGTTGTCGCCGCCGGTCGTGTAGCCGCCGCCCAGCGACAGCTCACCGGTCGCCTTCTCCTCGACGTCGACGATGACGATGACGCGGTCGGGTTCGGCACCCGGGGCGGTCGAGATCGACACGCGCTCGAAGAACTGGAGATCCTCTAGGCGCTGCTTGGCGCGCTGGACCAGAACCTGGTTGAAGGCGTCGCCTTCGGACACGTCGAACTCGCGACGGATGACGTAGTCGCGGGTCTTGGTGTTGCCGCGGATCTCGATGCGCTCGACATAGGCGCGCGGACCCTGGTCGATCACGTAGTCGATGGCGATGGTGCGGTTGGTGAAGTCGCGATCGCCGCGCGGCGTGACCTGGGCGAAGGCGAAGCCTGCGTTGGCCACCCGGTTCGTCAGGTTGACGAGCGTGTCCTCGACCTCCTTGGCGCTGTAGACCTCGCCCGGGCGCGTCTCCAGTTCGCTATAGAGTGCATCGGTGTCGATGCCCGGAACCGAGCTGTCGATGGTCACCTGGCCGAAGGTGTAGCGCTCGCCCTCGTCCACCGTGACGGTGATGAAGTAAGCGTTCTGCGTCTCGTCGAGTTCGGCGACGGACGAGACCACGCGGAAATCGGCGAAGCCGCGATTGTAGTAGAAACGCCGCAGCGTCTCCTCGTCAGTCCGCAGCCGGTCCTCGGCGTAGATGTCGTTGCGCTGGATGAAGCTCAGGATGCCGGATTCGCGCAGCGCGATCACCTGCTTGAGGCGCGAGTCGCTGAAGGCGCTGTTGCCGACGAAGCTGATCGAGGCGATCTTCGTGCGGTCGCCTTCCTGCACGTTGTAGATGACGTTGACGCGGTTCTGGCCGATCGTCTGGGTGTTGACCGAAACGATCGCGTCGCTGCGACCGATCGCCGTATAGGCGTCGCGGATGGCCTGGACGTCGGACTCCGTGGCGGCGGACGAATAGGCCCCGCGTGGCGAGGTCTGGACGACGGCGTTGAGCTGCTCGTCCTTGAGCTTGGAGTTGCCCTGGAAGAGCACCTGGTTGACGATCTGGTTCTCGTCGACCTGCACGACCAGGGTCCCGCCGGACTGGCTGACCCGCACGTCGGAGAAGAGGCCGGTGGAGAAGAGGCGACGGACGGCTTCGTCCTGGTCGGCCTCGCTGACGTTCTGGCCCGGCGAGATCTGCATGAAGCCGCGGATCGTGTCGGCCTCGACCCGCTGGTTCCCCCTCACCTCGATCCGGTTGACGACGGCGGCCTGCGCAATAGTGACTGCGGAAAGCTGAGCACCAATGGTCGTCGCAGCGAGAACGGTCGAAGAGAGCGCGATCGCCGAAGCAGCGCGCAGGATTTTCGTTCCAGCCATCATAGGCTCAACCACCTTTTTATTTCCAAGTCCGCACCCGTCGGGCAGCAGACTCGCCGATGTGTTTTACCGGCTTTCCAGGCCCGTTCAAGCAAACTGGACCGACTCCGTTGAGGAATTGGAAAAGCCGTTGCAACCGGGCCACGGGCATCGTCGGCATGGTTAAAATTCTGCAAGTCCCCCAAGTCCCCCGACCTGGTTGGGCCCCGTTCAGACGAGGCCCGAGATATCGTTCCAGAAGGCGAATACCATAAGCAGCATCACGAGCGCGAGACCAATTCGGAAGCCGATCTCCTGAATGCGCTCGCTCAGCGGCCGCCCCCTCACCGCCTCGTAGGCGTAGAACAGCAGGTGACCGCCGTCCAGCATCGGAATCGGCAACAGATTCAACAGTCCGATCGACACCGACAGAAGCGCCGCGAGGTTCAGAAGGGCGCCGAAACCGATCGTCGAAACCTGTCCCGAAACCTGCGCGATGCGGATCGGTCCGCCGATCTGGTCGGCGCTCTGCCGTCCGACGATGATCTGACCGAGGAAATCCACCGTCCGCTCGGTCACGTACCAGGTCTGGGAGACGCCATAGCCCAACGATTCGAGTGCCGACATCTCCTCCACCCGGAAGGACGAACCGTCGTTGGTGGCGACGAGGCCGATGACCGGCACGTCGAAGCTGTTGCCGAAGCCGTCCGTCTGGGTCTCGACCCGCGGCGTGACGGTCAGCTCGACGGTTCCTCCGTCCCGTTCGACCACCATGGCGATCGGCGTGTCGGGCCGCGCGGAGACGTAACGCTGCAGGTCGGAGAAATAGGCGATCGGCTGTCCGTCGGCGGAAACGACCAGATCCCCCGGCTCGAAGCCGGCCTCGGCGGCGGGAGAGCCGGCCCTGACATCCGCCACGACCGGGTCGCCGACGACGCGACCCTCGGCGAAGGCGACGCCGGCGAAGATCGCCACCGCCAGGATGAAGTTCGCGATCGGTCCCGCCGCAACCGTCGCGGCGCGCCGGCCGACGCTCGCCGTCGGGAAGGCGCCGACGCGATCGGCCGCATCCATCTTCGCCATGGCGGCGTGATCCGGCACCGAAGCGGCGTTCTCGTCACCGAGGAACTTCACATAGCCGCCCAGCGGGATGGCAGCGAGGCGCCAGCGCGTGCCGCTCCGGTCGTTGAAGCCGATGATCTCCGGCCCGAAGCCGACCGAAAAGACCAGAGCGCGGATCCCCGACCAGCGCGCCACCAGATAGTGGCCGAGCTCGTGGAAGAACACGATGATGGTCAGGACGAAGAGGAACGGGATCACATAGATGAGGCCCCCGCTCCAGAGACTGGATAGGCCTGCACCGAATTCCATGAACGTCACCTGCTGATTGGTTGCCGCGGCGCCGCGCCCTGCGGCCGGGCCTTGCCGCCTTCATAGCATTCCACGATCGCGTCGCAATGATGGCGCGCCCCGGGGCTCAGCCCCCGAAGATGCCACGGGCGGGATGATCGAAGCCCTCCAGCATCAGGCCGATCAGCCAGGCGACCGCGACCGCGACGATCAGCCCGTCGATACGGTCCATCAGGCCGCCGTGCCCCGGGATCAGCCGACCCGAATCCTTCACGCCAAACCGGCGCTTGATCCAGGACTCGTAGAGATCGCCGGCCTGCCCGACAATCGACAGGATGGCCGCCAGGAAGATCACGAAGACCACCGGCGCGTCGGCCACGAATTCGGCATAGACGACGCCGAAGACCACACCGGCCAGCAGGCCACCGAGTGCACCGGAAATGGTCTTCTTCGGCGACACGCGAGGCATCAGCTTCGGCCCGCCGAGGCTGCGCCCGGTGAAATAGGCGAAGATGTCGGTCGACCAGACGACGGCGATGATCAGGCCGAGCACGGCAAGGCCTGCGGTGTCGTCGCCGCGGAGCATCCCGGGTGGCAGCGAGGCGGCGGCCGCGTAGATAAGCCCGCCCAGCGCCCAGTCGGCCTTGTGCTCACCCCTGTCGACGAAGGCGATGAACGCCGCCCCGGCCGCGACCACGCCGATCGCCAGGAGGTCGAAGCCGAGGACGAAGACGATGAGCGCGAGATAAAGGGTGCGGCGGGCGAAGCGGAAGATCGGTCCCACCCGCTTCGACCGCGTCATCCGCGACCATTCTTCCAGCACGATGACGCCGGTCGCCGCACAGAGCAGGCGGAACGGCCAACCACCGACGACCGTCAGGGCGAGGACGAGAAGACCGAGGATGACGGCCGATACCAGCCGCGATCGGAGGTCGGTCCATGTCGGCGCTGCCAGGAGACGTCTAAGACCCAGCCCCATGGATCAGGATGCGATTTCGCATGACAGCCCGCCATAACGGCGTTCGCGCCCGGCATATTGGGCGATGGCTTCCTCGAATGCCTTGCGATCGAAATCCGGCCACAGGCACGGCAGGAAGACGAACTCCGAATAGGCCGCCTGCCACAGGAGGAAGTTCGACAGGCGCAATTCGCCGCTGGTGCGGATGATCAGATCCGGATCGGGAATGCCGGCCGTGTCGAGATGACTGTCGATGTAGTCGGCCGTCAGCGCTTCCAGCGGCACTTCGCCCGCCGCGAACTTCGCGGCGACGCGGCGGACCGCACGCGCCACCTCGTCCCGCGCCCCGTAATTGAAGGCGATCACCAGTGTCTGGCGCTCATTGTCGCGGGTGAGGCTCTCGGCTTCCTCGAGCAGCGAGCGGATGTCAGCGGAAAGATTGTCGCGGGCGCCGATGACGCGGACGCGGACGCCCTCCTTGTGCAGATCGGCGAGATCGCGGCGGATGAAGTGCTTGAGCAGCCCCATCAGCTCGTCGATCTCCTCCTGCGGCCGGCTCCAGTTTTCCGAGGAGAACGCGAAGAGCGTCAGGTAGCCGATGCCGAGTTCACCGGCGGTCCGCACCGCCTGGCGGACAGCCTCGACGCCGCGCCGGTGGCCGACGCTGCGGGGCAGCCCCCGTGCGTGAGCCCAGCGACCGTTCCCGTCCATGATGATCGCGACGTGTTGGGGATGCCGCACCGTGATCCACCTTCTCTCGAGATTTCCGTTCGCCCAGGAACGGGTCAGCGCCGATCCTACACCTGCATGATTTCGGCTTCCTTGACCGTCAGCAAATTGTCGATCTCGGCGATCGTGTCGTCGGTCATCTTCTGGACGCGCTCGGACGTCTGCCGGCTTTCGTCCTGACCCATCTCACCGTCCTTCTCCAGCTTCTTCAGCGTGTCCATCCCGTCCCGCCGCACGTGGCGGACGGCGATCTTGGCGCTCTCGCCGTATTGCTGCGCCACCTTGACCAGTTCCTTGCGCCGCTGCTCGTTGAGCTCGGGCAGCGGGATCCGCAGCGTCGTGCCATCGGTGATCGGGTTGAGGCCGAGGCTGCTCTCGCGGATCGCGCGCTCCACCTTGCCGACCATCTGCTTGTCCCAGACGGTGACAGCCACCATCCGCGCCTCCGGTGCCGTGACGTTGGCAACCTGGTTGAGCGGCATCTGGTTGCCATAGGCCTCGACGGTGATCGGGTCCAGCAGGCTCGGCGACGCGCGGCCGGTGCGAAGGCCGCCGAGATCGCTCTTGAGGCTGGAAATCGCGCCGTCCATGCGGCGCTTCAGTTCGTTCAGGTCGAGTTCGGCCATCGGTTCCTCTCAGGCAATACGGACGCAGGCGGTTCAGTCGGTCACGATCGTCGCCCGGCCTGCGCCGGACAGAATCTTGGCGAATTCACCCTTCTCGTGGATCGAGAACACGACGATGGGGATATGATTCTCCCGAGCGAGCGCCACGGCGGCGACGTCCATCACCGCAAGCCCGCGCTCGAGGACCTCGCCATGGGTGAGGCGGTCGAAGCGGACGGCGTCGGGGTTGTACTTGGGATCTTCCGAGTAGATGCCGTCCACCTGCGTGCCCTTGAACAGCGCGGCCGCGCCCATCTCGGCAGCGCGGAGGGCACCGGCGGAGTCGGTCGTGAAGAAGGGATTGCCGGTGCCGCCGGCAAAGATCACGACGCGCCCGGCGGCCTGGTGGGCGAGCGCGGTCCGCTGGGAAAAGCTCTCGCAGATTTCCGGCATGGCGATCGCCGAAAGGACGATCGTGTCGATCCCGAGCTTCGTCAGCGACGTGCGGAGCGCCAGCGCGTTGATGACGGTCCCGAGCATGCCCATGTGGTCGCCAGTCACGCGGTCTCCGCCCTTGGAGGCCACGGCGACGCCGCGGAAGATGTTTCCGCCGCCGATGACGATAGAGATCTCGACGCCCAGCCGGCGAGCCTCGGCTATATCAGACGCGATGCGATCGGCTACCGCGACGTCGATGCCGAACCCCTGGCCGCCCATAAGGGCCTCGCCCGAGACTTTCAGCAGCACGCGCCGGTAGCGGATTTCGGAGGTCATCGTTCACCTTGCTTGCATCCGCAGTTCCCCCGGGACCAGCGAGGGCCGTCTCCAGGGAGACCGGAAGGAACACGGGCCGGATCTTTTTACGGCGCGGCGAGAGTGGCGTGCGGCGGGGCCGCCTCGCCAGCCCGGCCGCCTGCGATACAATAAGGGCGCCCGCTTGTGAAGCGGACGCCCTCTGTCGTGCAGGAACGGGTTGTTACTTCTTGCCGGCAGCCGCGGCCACTTCGGCGGCGAAGTCGCCTTCTTCCTTCTCGATCCCCTCGCCGAGGGCGAAGCGGACGAAGCCGACGATCTTCGCCGGCGCGCCGAAGGATGCCTCGGCCTCGGCCAGCGCCTTCTCGACCGTCAGGTCTGGATTGATGACGAAAGCCTGCTTCAGGAGTACGACTTCCTCGTAGAACTTGCGCAGCCGCCCCTCGACCATCTTCTCGATGATGTTGTCGGGCTTGCCGGACTGGCGGGCCTGATCGACGAAGATCGCCTTCTCCCGCTCGACCGTCGCCGAGTCGATCTCGTCGGCCGTCAGCGCCAGCGGGTTGGTCGCCGCGACATGCATCGCCACCTGCCGACCGAACTGGGCGATCGCCGCCTTGTCGCCGGTCGATTCGATCGCGACCAGCACGCCGAGCTTGCCGAGGCCCTCGGCCACCTGGTTGTGGATGTAGGTGGCGACGACGCCATCGCCGACGGACAGCATAGCCGAGCGACGCAGGCTCATGTTCTCGCCGATCGTCGCGACCGTGTCGCGGATCGTCTCGGTGACCGACTTCGAGCCACCCGGATAGGTCGCCGCCCCAACCGCCTCGACGGTGCCGTCGGTGGTCACGGCCACCGCCGCGACGTTGCGGACCAGCGTCTGGAAGGCGTCGTTGCGTGCGACGAAGTCGGTCTCGGAATTCACCTCGACGACGACCGCGCGCGAACCGTCGGCTGCCGCGCCGACGAGGCCCTCGGCCGCCGTGCGGCCCGACTTCTTGTCGGCCTTGGCGATGCCCTTGGTCCGCAGCCAGTCGACGGCCGCTTCCATGTCGCCATTGGTCTCTGCAAGAGCGGTCTTGCAGTCCATCATCCCTGCGCCGGTCATCTCGCGCAGTTCTTTCACCATCGCAGCCGTGATTGCCATTTTAGCCTCTTCGGAAATCATTGGGCGCACCGGTCCGGTCGGAACGGGTGCGCCAGAATTGTGACGCCGTCATTACGCCGGTGTCGCAGCAGGAAGCCGATGCGGAGGCGGGCGCCGGGCAAGCCGGCTCCCGCCCCGCCAATCAGGCTGCGGTCCCGGAAGTCTCGGCAGTCGTCTCGGCCTCGGGCGTCGCGACTTCGGCCTCGGCGGACGCTTCCGCCGCGGGCTCCTCCTCGGGGAGAACCTCCTCGACCGGAGCCTCCTCGAGCGCGCCGATGTCGACGCCCGTGTCGCCCTGCTGGCGGGCGATGCCGTCGACGGCGGCACGCGCGATCAGGTCGCAATAGAGGGTGATCGCACGGGCGGCATCGTCATTGCCGGGGATCGGGTAGTCGATCGGCAGCGGGTCGCAGTTCGAATCGACGACGGCGACGATCGGGATATGCAGGCGCCGGGCTTCCTCGATGGCGATCGACTCCTTGTTGGTGTCGATGATGAAGATCATGTCCGGCACGCCGCCCATGTCCTTGATGCCGCCGAGGGCCCGATCGAGCTTGTCGCGCTCGCGCTGCAGCGTCAGCCGCTCCTTCTTCGTGAAGGCGCGCGCCTCGCCGCCAGAAAGCATCTCGTCGAGCTTGCGCAGGCGCTGGATCGAGTTCGAGATGGTCTTCCAGTTGGTCAGCATGCCGCCGAGCCAGCGGGCGTTGACGTAGTACTGGGCCGAGCGCTGCGCGGCATCGGCGACGATGTCGGAGGCCTGGCGCTTGGTCCCGACGAAGAGCACGCGGCCACCACGAGCGACGGTGTCGGACACGGCCTGGAGGGCGCGGTGCAGCAGCGGCACCGTCTGACCGAGGTCGAGAATGTGGATGTTGTTGCGCGCGCCGAAGATGTAGGGCGCCATCTTCGGGTTCCAGCGATGCGTCTGGTGGCCGAAGTGGACGCCTGCTTCGAGCAGCTGGCGCATGGAGTAGTCTGGCAGAGCCATCGGATTTTCCTTTTCCGGTTGAGCCTCCACGGAACGAAGCGGCCTTCTGGCCGCCACCGGTGGATCGCGTCGACCGAGCCGAAGCTCACCCGTCGAAACCCGACTTCCGTGTGTGGAATGGACGCGCGAATAACGCAAAAAGCGGTTGCGTGCAAGCTTGCGGCTCCCGGCGATCTCGATCGCGCCGGTCCGACGGCTGACCCCTCAGCCGCGCGCCAGGGCTACGGACATTCAGGACGGTCGAGCAACTCCAGGCTCGCGAGACCGCCTTCGAGGGCGTAGCCATCGAAGCGCAGCACCAGATCATCCGACACGCCGTTCTCGTACAGCGTATAGGCGGTCTCGAAGACCGGCATCCCGTCGCCGTCGCTGTCGGTATTGTAGAAGGACTCGCTGATCCGCCAGGATTGGAGCTCGCTGAGCTGATCGGCGGGGCGTGCTTCTGTTCCCGGCTCTTCTCCGGGCTCTGTGGCTGGCGCTTCGGACCCGCCCGGCCTGGCGGGCCCGCCGGGCGCGATGATCGCCGTGCTGGTCAAATGCTTCTGGGGATCGTCGTCGCCGTCGAAGAGCGCCGTCTCGACGATCCTCTCTCCGGCCTGCGCCTTCTCGATCAGGGAACGCGTGTGCTGCATCGGGAACAGCGAGAGCGGGATCTCGACGACGTGGTCGCCCGGCTGCGTGAACGTGACGGTGGTCCGTCCGCCCTCGCTGGTGGCTGTGCCGCTGACGGTGTCCTGCGGGCTGGAGTCGACGAAGGTCTTCGTCTCGAATTCGAACCAGGTGCCGTCCAGCGACTCGCGCGACTCTGTCTGCTGGTCGGTGACGACCAGTTCCTGTTCCTGCTGGAACCGGGCAACGAACCGGTAGTCGAGATCGTAGGCTTCACAATCGGCCTTGATCTCGACAGCGATGCGCCCTTCGGCGCCGACGATATCGCTGGCATCTTGCGACAGCACGAGATCGTAGGACGCGCGGTGCAACGCGAGATCGGCGGAGGCGGCATCCGTCGTCCCGGCCGCCATCAGAAGGAACGCGGCGGATGTTGCTCGCATGTCGGCTCGATCTTTCGCTGGATCGGCGGATGGGTTACCGCTCGACTGATGAATTCCGGTGCGACAACGCGCGGTCAAGGCGGCCGCGCCGGCCCGCACGCTCCTATCCGTCACGACAA
>DASYHY010000239.1:0-60013 GCA_036252795.1 Aurantimonas sp.
CCGATGCGCGGGCGCAGAGATAGGCGCCCTTCAGGCTCACATCCATGACCCGGTCCCAGTCGGCTTCCTCGGTTTCCAGCAGCGGCTTGCCGGCGCGCAGCACGGCGTTGTTCACCAGGATGTCGAGCCGCCCGAAGGCCGCGACAGTCTCCGCGACGAGATGATCGACCTCGGCCTGACGCGAGACGTCGGTCTGGATGAAGCGGGCAAGACCGCCTTCGGCCGCGATCAGATCGCAGACCGGCTCGCCCCCTCGATGGCGTCGGTGGTGACGTCGGCGACGACCACTGTTGCGCCATGCCGGGCGAAGTGCCGGGCGATTGCCCGGCCGATGCCGGACGAACCGCCGGTTATCGCGGCAATCTTTCCTGTCAGGCGCTGGCTCATGTCATGCTGTCCTCGGTTTCGCGCGGCAGCGTCTCGGTGGCCCACGCAAGATAGTCTGCGGCGGTATCGGCAAGCGGCGTCCGGCGTCGACCGGGGTGGAGGGCGTCGAGCCGCCCGGTGCAGAGCGGCGGCCGGTCTTGCCGGTAGTTCGACCGGATCGTCGGCGCATCGGGATCGATCCGCCATGCGAAGGAGGGCAGCTGCACCTGAAGCGCCTTGCACCAGTCCGCGACCGAGCTGATGCGGCCGGCACCGAGATTGAGGATCGGCGGCACTGCCCCGGTTTCGAGAAGCAGGGTGACGATCCAGTCCGCGAGATCGCGCGAATAGACCCAATCGGCCTGGAGCGCGCGGGGGAGGGCGCAGGGCTCGCCCCGCAAGGCGCTTGCGAGGACCTGGCAATGCGGGCTCACGACGGGTCGGCTGCCGCTGGCGATCTCCCAGGGGCCGAAGACCGGGCCGAGCCGCAGGATCGACAGCGACAGATCGTGCCCCCCGGCTTCTTCGCGCATCGCGGCCTCGGCCGCGAGCTTGGTCCGGCCATAGAGCGATTGCGTTCCGACCGGCGCGTCGGCTTCCTCGAAGCAGCGCACTCCGCCGTCGGCCGGCTCGCCGTAGACGGCGACCGAGGAGAGTTGCACGACCCGTCCCGGGCGCAGCCGCCGCGCCAGTTCCATGACCCGGCGTGAGCCATTGACGTTGACGTCGGTGACGATGGCCGCGAGATCATCAGCCCGCCCGGCATCCGGGGTGATCGCCGCGCCGTGGACGATATGGCTGATCCCGAGGGCTTCGACCTGGCCGAGATCCTCCGAAGAACGCACGTCCCCGGCGACGAAGCGGATGGCCGAGCCGGCCAGCATCGGCGCCAGCGGCGACGGGGCGGGCGCGAAAAGGACGGCCCGTTGGCCTCTCGCCAGAAGCGCTTCCGCGATCGCCATGCCGACGAACCCGGCGCCGCCGGTGATCAGGACATTTGCCGGTCCGGAACCAGCCGGGGCGACCGGCCGCTCATGCGAACGGCGCACGCTCACGGGAACATCTGGCCCGGCAGCCACAGGGCGATTCCGGGGAAGGCGATCAGCAGGATGATCATCGCCAGCATGATCAGGACGAAGGGCATCGAGCCCCACATCACGTCGGCGACCGAGCCGCGCCCACGCACGCCCTGGACGATGAACAGGTTCATGCCGAGCGGCGGGGTGATCAGCGCCACCTCCATCATGATGACGAGGAAGATGCCGA
The DNA here is from genome assembly GCA_036252795.1 of Aurantimonas sp. Lineage (GTDB taxonomy): Bacteria > Pseudomonadota > Alphaproteobacteria > Rhizobiales > Rhizobiaceae > Aurantimonas. Next base: position 1,633 of record DASYHY010000239.1, read on the forward strand.
ACCACACCGGGTCGATGCCGAAATGGATGACGATGGGCATGACGATCGGGATGGTCGCGATCATCATCGACAGCGTCTCCAGGAAGCAGCCGAGCACGAAATAGAACACGACGAGAAGCAGGAGCACTTCGAGCGGGCTGGTGGCGATGCTGCCGACGACGGCGGTCAGCATCTGCGGGACGCCGAGAATGCCGATCACGAAGTTGAGGAACTGGGCGGCGACGACGATCAGGAGGATCATCGCGCTGATCTTCACCGTCGACAGCATCGCCTCGTGCATCATGGCAAAGGAGAAGCGCCGCTTGGCGATCGTCACGCCGAGCGCGCCGATCACCCCGAGGGCCGCCGATTCCGACGGCGTCGCCCAGCCGAGATAGATCGAGCCCATGACCAGGGCGAAGATCATCAGCGGCGGCAATATGTCGAGGAGATTGCGCAGCTTCTGCGCCATCGGGACGGCCGGCGTGGCCCGCCCGGCGATCGACGGCTTCAGCAGGCTGGCGATGCCGATATAGGCCATGAAGAGCAGCGCGAGTACGATGCCGGGAACGATGCCGGCGGCAAACAGCTGCCCGATCGAGGTATTCGACATCGACCCGTAGATGATCATGTTGATCGACGGCGGGATGAGGATCCCGAGCGTTGCGCCGGCGGCGATCGAACCGAGGGTGATGCGGTCGTCGTAGCCGTTCCTCTCCATCGTCGGGATGGCCACCGTGCCGATCGTCGCCGCCGTTGCGACAGATGATCCGGACACCGCAGCGAACAGGCTGCTGGAGGCGATGTTGGTATGCAGGAGCCCGCCCGGCAGCCGCCGCAGCCAGTCCGTCAACGAGCGGTACATTCCGTCGGCCACGCCGGAGCGCACGAGCAGCTCGCCGAGAAAGATGAAGAGCGGGATGGCGGTCAGGATGAAATCGTTGAGGACGCTCCAGGTCTGCGTGCCGAACATCATCAGCGTCGGGATGCCGAGATAGGCGAGCGTGCCGAGAAGCGCGGTGAGGAACAGCGTCACCGCCACCGGAACGCCGATGAGCATCATCGCGAGCATGGCCCCGAAGCCCGCGGCAGCCGGAAGGAACCCGATCATCGCGCGTCGCTCCGCTTGGCCACGAGCGAGGTCTGCTCCTGGATATCCTCGTTCAGCGACTTCACGCCGTACCACTGTGCCAGCATGGGGGAGCGCGCGAGGAAGAGGACGATGGCATGGACGCTGGTCGCTGCCGCCACCAGCGCGAAGAAGACCAGCCCGAGGACCCAGACCGCCTGCGGCTGCCAGAGCGGCGTCATCATCGGCGTGCCCGAAAGCGAACCGTATTCGATGCTCTCGGCGACGGTCGCCCAGCCGCGCCACGCCATGAAGACGGCCATGCCGGTGAGGCTCAGCACGGCGATGAGGTCGAGCAGCGCGCGAAGTCCGGTCGGTACCCGCTCGAGGACAAGCTCCACGCGCGTGTGGGAGCGATCCAGCCACGCATACGCAAAGCCGAAGGCGGCCAGCATCGCGAGGACGTAGCCGCCGAATTCGTCACCTCCCTGCAGGGAGAAGTTGAGAAAGCGGCGCAGCAGCACCTCGCAGGTGATCAGCAGCGAGAGCGCCAGGATGCCGTAGCCGGCCAGAAGCGCGAAGAACCGCGCGACGGGACCGAGATAGGTTGCGACGGGATTGGTCTGCATGCGCTCCGCTTGTCCTTCGCCGTTGCACTCGCCCGGCACCGGAGGACGGTGCCGGGCGACAGCCGTTCCTAGTTGATGGTCAGCCCGGCGGCTTCGCCGACGGTGCCGTTCCAGGTGGCGGAGCACTCCGGATCGACGGCGTTGCACGTGTCGCGCCAGATCGGCAGGACGACGGTTTCGGCCGCTTCCTTGATGCGCGCCTGATCGTCAGGCTGGATGTCCACCAGCGTCATGTCGAACTTCTTGTGGTTCGCGCAGCTTTCCGCTCCGGTGTTGCAGGCCACCGCATCCTCGTTCGACGACACCGCGAGGTCCCAGAGCTGGTCCTCCAGCGCCTTGAACTCGGTCTCGAGGGCGGCCTGCTGCTCCGGCGTGAAGCTGTTCCAGGTGTCGAGATTGATGAAGTGCCCCTGAACGGAGCCGGAGACCGAGAGCGGCAGGAAGTGCGACGTGACTTCCGGCCAGTTCCCCGTGTTTCCGGAGGTGGGCGAGGTCACGCCGCAAGAAACAACGCCCCGCTGGAGCGCCGGGTAGACCTCGGAGAACTGCAGCGTCACGGGGGTCGCGCCGAAATGCTCCAGCATGGCCGACATCGACGGCGTGAAGCTGCGAACCTTGAGGCCCTGGAGATCGTCCAGCGTCTCGATCGGGCTGTTGCAGTAGAAGACCTGCGGGCCGAATGGCCAGAGCGTCATCACCTTGGCGTTGAACTTCTCCTGCAGGCGCTCGTCGAACACCTCGCGATAGGCGTCGACGGCCTCGCGGAGGGCATCCATGTCGGTCGACACACCGATGAGATCGACGCCCTCGAAGAACGGATCGTCGCGGGAAGCCATCCCGATCTGCACAGACATCACGTCGAACGACCCGCCACGCAGCATCCGCAGCGCGTCGGGCGCCTTCACGCCGACGACGTCCATGGGATTGTAGTTGACGGCCAGTTCGACGCCGGACTCGGTGCCGAGGCTTTCGAAGAACGCCCGCTCGACATCCACCTGCTTGTTGTTCTGCGAGAAATTGCCGGCCACACGCAGCGGCGTCTGCGCGCTTGCCTCGGCGATGCCGAGAGCAAGGGCCGCGACCGCTCCTGCACATACGATCATGCGATTCATCATTCTGGCCTCCGAGTGGATAATTTTTGAATTCATTTTAGCCCCGCAGCTTTGCAGGTCTGCGTTGAAAGGCAACCACAAATGTTGAGCAGGCGAAACGTCGATAAGCAGGGCTTGCCCCGGCAAATTGCGCAGAAGATGGGCGCATATGGCTATTTATTAGTCGATTTCCGCGCTTCCTCGCGGCCGTTGCTTCGGCGTTCTGATTGTGTTTCTTCTGGCTGCGTGGCATTCGCTCTGGCGAAGAAACGAGCGAAACGAGGCCGCAGGAGTGTTGAAAGTGAATGCAAAAATCGCGGATCTGGGGCCTTCCAAGCGTAAGCTGATCGGCATGCTCACGCCGTCATCCAACACGGTGCTCGAGCCCTTCACCGCCCGAATGCTGGATCCGCTGTCCCCGAACGTAACAGCCCATTTCGGGCGGTTCCGCGTGACGGAGATCGCGCTCGCGCCCGATGCCGACAGCCAGTTCGCGCTGCCGCCGATCCTTCAGGCCGCCGAACTGCTGGCCGACGCCCGATGCGATGTCATCGCCTGGAACGGGACGTCGGCGAGCTGGCTCGGCTTCGACAGCGACGAGCGGCTTTGCCGCGCGATCAGCGAGAAGACCGGGATCGCGGCGACGAGCGCCATTCTCAGCCTCAACCGGCTGCTGGCGGAAAAGGGTGTGCGGCGGCTCGGGCTGGTCACGCCCTATACCGGCGACGTTCAGGCGAAGATCGTCGCGAACTATGCGGCCGCGGGCATTGACGTCGTGGCCGAAGAGCATCTCGAACTGCGGGACAATTTTTCCTTCTCCGACGTGTCGGAGGCGACGATCGGCGCCATGTGCGAACGCGTCGCGGCGGCGCGACCGGACGCGATCGCCATCGTCTGCACCAACATGCGCGGCCCGCTGGTCGCGGCGGAACTCGAGCAGCGCCTTGGTATTCCGGTTCTCGATTCGGTCGCCTTCACCCTGTGGGGCTGCCTCGATGCCATCGACGTTCCGATGGAAAAGCTGCGCGAGTTCGGGTCGATCTTCGCGTCGGACCTCCGAGCGGAAGGGTCGGGCGCCATAGCGGCAGCGGAGGGGTGATGCAGGACCTGGACGACCCGTATGGCGACGAGGCGTCGCCCCGGCAGGATCGCATCAACCTCCACGACCACGTGATCGCCGAATTGCGCGACCTGGTGACGAGGGGCGAACTGGCGGAAGGCAAGCGCGTGCCGGAGGCGGCGCTCTGCCAGCGCCTCGGCATCTCCCGCACCCCTTTGCGAGAAGCTCTGAAGGTGCTGGCTGCCGAAGGCTTCATCGCGCTGCGGCCCAATCGCGGCGCGGTCGTCGTGCCGATCGATCGGGCAGCGGTCGCGGCCGTGTTCGAGGTGAAGGGTGGCCTGGAGCGCATGATCGGGCTGCTGTTGCCGGAGCGGATCGAGCGGCCGCAGATGGTGCATCTGGAGCAGATCCACGAACAGCTTTGCGGACATTACCGGGAAGGCGGCGCCGGCGCCTATACGCGGCTGAACCACGAGTTCCACGCCGCGCTTGCCGCCGCGACCCGCAACGATGCTCTCGTCCAAATCTATTCCGGGCTGCAGCAGAAGATCCTGCGGGCCCGTTTCGCCATCAACGAGCAGCCGGCGCGGATCGGTCAGTCGATGGCCGAGCACGAGGGGATCATGGTCATGCTGCGGGCCGGCGCGGCGCATGATCTCGCCCATCGGCTCGAAGAGCACAACCGCCTGACCGGCGCGGCGATCCTGCGCCAGCTCGGGAAGGGAGCCGCCGGGCCGGGAGTCGACGGATGAGAATCCTGGCGGCCGACTACATCCTGCCGGCCGCCGGTTCCGCCTGGATCGAAGGCGGCGCCCTCGTTGTCGCCGATGGTCGTGTCCGCGATAGCGGACGCCGCGCCGATGTCACGGCGCGATGGCCGCAGGTATCGGTGATGGATCTCGGCCATGCCGCCATCCTGCCCGGCTTTGTCAACGCGCATCAGCACGGCCGCGGCCTCAGCCAGATGCTGCTCGGCTACGCGGACGATGCGCTCGAGCCGTGGATAGCCAGCCGTCGCCGCCATGGCCCGCCGGACATCTATGCCGTGACCCGGCTTGCGGCTGAGGCGATGCTGGCGAATGGCGTCACCGCCACGCTGCATGCCAACTACGCCTACGGATCCGGCGACTACGAGCAGGAGCTGGACGCTACGATCCGCGCCTATGCCGACAGCGGCCTGAGAGCGACGATCTGCGTCGGCTATCAGGATCGCGGGTATCGGATCTATCCAGGCAGCGGCGGCATGCAGCACGACGACGTTCCGTCGATCGAGCCTTATGCCGGCAGCCTGAACGAGACGTTCCAGCTGATGGATCGGCTGCAGGCGGGGTGGGCGGGAACCGCGACGCTGTCCTTCGCCTACGGGCCGGCCGGGCCCCAATGGGTGAGCGACGAGGCCTGGCGGGCGCTTGCCGCGGATGCGGTTGAGCGGCAGTGCGGGTTGCACTTCCATCTGCTGGAGTCGCCGGCGCAGGCGCAGGCCTGCCGCGCCCTTTACCCGGAAGGCACGCTCGCGCGGCTCGGCTCGCTCGGCGTGTTTCATGCCCGCACCAGCTGCGCCCACGGCGTCTATCTCGGCGAGGCGGATCTGCGGATCGCCCGCGACAACGGCCTGGTGATCGTCGCCAACCCGGGCTCGAACCTGCGTCTGTACAACGGCATGCCGCCGCTGCCCGCGATCCTGGCAGCAGGTTGCACGCTTGCCGTCGGAACGGACAACGCCGCGCTATCCGACGACGAGGACTATCTGCGCGAGTTGCGGCTGGCCACCATCGGTGCGAGGCGACCCGGCATCGAAGGCGAGGGGCCGTCGGCGGATCAGGCGCTCGCCATCGCGACCCTGAACGGCAGTCAGGCTGCGTTCCTGCCGCAGAACAGCGGCGTGCTGGAAGACGGCGCTCCGGCGGACCTCGTCGCCCTTGGCCTCGACCGCATCGTCGGCGAGGGGGCCACTCCGCCGATCGATCTGCTGGACCTCGTCATGGGGCGAGGGCACGGCCGCGACGTCGTCCTGACCATGATTGCCGGCGAAATCCGCTATCGTGCCGGCGAGGCAGACAGGCAGCGCCTCGAGCATTGGCGGTCCCTCGCTGCCCGGTCGGTCAGCACAAGGTTCGAAGCGGAGGCAGCCGAGACGGTCGCGGCATGCCGTACCCGGATCCGTGACCACTACACGCGAGCCGGATAGGCTTCCCTTCCGTCCCACCCCTGTTCCTGCCCGGAGTTTTCGCCATGCGCTTCGACCTCGTCATCCGCAACGGTACCATCGCCACGGCCTCGGACGTCTTTGCTGCCGATATCGGCATCAAGGACGGCGTCATCGTCCAGATCGGCGGCGAGATGGGCGAGGCGGCGGAGACGGTCGACGCAACCGGCAGGTACGTACTGCCCGGCGGTATCGACAGCCATGTCCACATCGCCCAACCCTCAGGCGAGGGGATCGTCATGGCCGACGATTTCGAGAGCGGTACGCGCTCTGCGCTGTTCGGCGGCAATACCACGGTTCTGCCCTTCTGCCTGCAGGAGAAGGGGATGCCGCTGCGCGAGGCCCTGAAGGCCTACCACGCGCTGGCCGAGGGCAATTGCTACACCGACGTCAGCTTCCACTTGATCGTCTCGGACCCGAGCGACGCGGTACTCGGGCAGGAACTGCCGGCGCTGGTGGAGGACGGCTACACCTCCTTCAAGGTGTTCATGACCTATGAGGATCTGCGGCTGAGCGATGCCCAGATCCTCGACACGATGGACGTCGCGCGGCGCACCGGCGCGCTGGTCATGGTCCATTGCGAGAACGAGGATGCGATCCGCTACCTCATCGGCCGGCACGAGGCAGACGGGACCGTCGCGCCCAGGGCGCACGCGACGACGCGGCCGATCGCCGTCGAGCGCGAGGCGACCCACCGCGCGGTCTCCCTCGCCGAGGTTGCCGACGTGCCGCTGGTCATCGTCCACGTCTCGAACCGCGAGGCGATGGAGGAGATCGAGCGCGCCCGCCGCCGCGGCCGCAAGGTGATCGGCGAGACCTGCCCGCAATATCTGATGCTGACGGCAGACGATCTCGACGGCATGGACTGGGAGGGGGCGAAATTCGTCTGCTCGCCGCCGCCGCGCGACACCGCGAGCCAGGGAGCCTGCTGGGACGGGCTGGAGCGCGGCGTCTTCGATCTGTTCTCCTCCGATCATTGCCCGTTCCGGTACGACGACCCCGCCGGCAAGCTCAACCCGAAAGGATCCCGCAGCTTCCGGCACATCCCGAACGGCATTCCGGGGGTCGAACTGCGCCTGCCCATCCTGTTCTCGGAAGGGGTGATGAAGGGCCGCATCGACCTGCCGCGCTTCGTTGCGCTGACCGCCGCCAATCAGGCTCGCACCTATGGCCTCTACCCGCAGAAGGGCACGATCGCCGTCGGGGCGGACGCCGACATCGCCATCTGGGACCCCCGCCTCACCCGCACCGTTCGCCATGCCGACATGCACGACGGGGCCGACTACACGCCGTATGAGGGGCGCGAGTTGACCGGCTGGCCCACGACGGTGGTGCTGGGCGGCAAGATCATGGTCCGCGACGGCACGCTGACCGGCCGAAAAGGCGACGGCCGCTATCGCACCCGCAAACGCTCGCAGTTTGCCGCAGCACAGCAGGCCGCGGCGCGTCAGGGCGAATTCAATCCGCCGGCACTGGCAGGCGACTGACCGCCATGTTGATCGCTTCGCGGATCGGCTCGACGAGGGGAACCGGCACCCGCGCGGCCAGCGCCTGCGCCGCCACGGCCAGCGGGCCACCACCGATCACGATGGCTTCGACCGACTCGCGTGCCGCGACCGTCTGGCAGACGCGCAGGAGCGCATCTTCCAGGCGATCCGGATCGCGCATCAGTTCGGAAGGCTCGCCCGCCGTGCAGAACGTGCCGGCGAAGGAGGCTCCGTGGCCGTAGCGCTCGGCCGCCTTGGCGATGGCGTCGGCAAGGTTCGGGGTCGTCGTGACGACGCAGAATCGCCGCCCACACCGGCCCGCCCGGGCCATGGCCGCTTCGGCGATGCCCGTCACGGGACAACCGAGTAGTGTGCGCAGGCCTTCCAGGGCCGGGTCGCCGAACGCGGCGACGACGACGCCATCGCAGCCGGTCCGGCGCAGTCCCGGTGCCATGGACAGCACCGCTTGCGCAGCGGTTTCCAGCGCACCCGGTTCCAGGATCAGCGGCGATCCGAAGGGGGCCGTCATTGCCTCCAGCGAGACACCGACCGGCAGATGCCGGCGCGCGATGGCCAGCATCGCCTGAGTGACGGCGGGGTCAGTGTTGGGGTTGACGAGGACGAGGCGGCGCAGCGGCGGCGCGGGCGTCATGGCGAGGGACATTCCCACCCGGCCGGAGTCGGGCGCGGCGACCAGTCGGCAAGCCCCGCGCCGGCACGCCAATGGCGAGCGATCCCGTCGCGTCGCGCGAACCAGACGCCCGGGCGGGAAAGCGCGTGATCGAGGAATTGCTCAAGACCCGAGATCCGGGCCGGGCGGCCGATGATGCGCAGATGCAGGCCGATCGAAAGCATGCGCGGCGCGTTCGCGCCTTCCGCGTACAGCCGGTCGAAGGCGGCGATGCAGTAGCGCGAGAAATCCTCCGCGAAAGTGAAGCCGCCGCGATTGAAGAAGCGCATGTCGTTGGTGTCGAAGGCGTAGGGCAGAACGACATGCGCATGCCCGCCGACGTCGACGACATAGGGCAGGTCATCGTTGTAGGCGTTGGAATCGTAGAGAAAGCCGCCATGCTCGACCAGCAGCGCGCGCGTGCGTTCGCTGGTGGCTGAACGGGTGTGAAAGCCGATTGGCCGGGCGCCCCCGGCGGCAGCGAGCGCCGCCACCGACCGGGCGATGGCGCTGCGTTCGGCGGCTTCGCTCATGTGCACATGGCGCTCCCAGCGCCAGCCGTGCGATGCGATCTCGTGACCATCCGCCATTGCTTCCTGTGCAATCCAGGGCGAGAGGGCGAGGGCGCGGCCATTCGCGTTCAGCGTCGCCGGGATGCCGCGCTGCCGGAGCACGTTGCGGATCCGCGGCCAGCCGGCGCGGGTGCCATACTCGAAATGGCTCTCCATGCAGAGGTCGCGTGCACCCTCGACACCTTCGACGGCCTCGTAGATCGCTTCGTTGGCCTCGTCGCCCATGCCGACCGAAAGCTCGGCGCCCTCTTCGACATTGACGACGATGGACACGGCAAGCCGCGCGTCGCCCGGCCAGCGGATGGCCGGCAGGCGCCCGCGATAGCCCGCGAAATCGCGATCCGTTGCGGGTGCGGTCATCATCGTCCCGGCCTCGTCAGGCCAGCCGGAACCGGATCGACTTGGCGCCCGACCACAACGTGTCGCGCCCCAGTTCGGCGAGGCGATCGAGCTTCTCGGTGATCGTCAGGAAGTGGTTGCCGGCGAGCGGTCCGGCCTTCGATGCGAAGGACGTCGGCCCATAGGAGAGCAGAATCTCGGTCTCCGACACACCGCCAGGATAGAGGATGACTTCGCCGGGGGCCGGGTGGCTCGTCGCGTTCTCGTAGCCAAGGCCGAAATCCGTGTCGCCGAGCGGGATCCAACATGCCTCGCCGCTCCAGCGCACGTGGATGATGCGCTCCGAATAGGGCAGGACCTTCAGAAAGGCCTCGACCGTCTTCGGCGCGCGCGCCGTTTCCAGGCGGGCAGAAAAACTCTCCCCGTCGATCTCGACGACGATGTCGGTCATGCGGAATCCTTTTCATAGAGATGATGGGTCGACGCGGTAGTGCGGCGGTTCGTCTTCTGTACGTCGAGCGGCGGCACGTGCCGGGCGAGTTCCTTGCGCACCAGGGTCTCGATCTCCACTGCCTCGCAGCGCGGCCGCATGCGAAGGCGCGTCTCCACGAGGGACAGATGCGAGCACATCGCCTCGCGCGCCCGCAGCGGGTCCCGCGACGCCAGCGCCTCGATGATCGAGCCATGCTCGCGGCAACTGCACGCAGGACCGTCACTCGGTCCGAAGAAGGAAAGGAGCGTCGAGGTCCGGTTCACCATCGAACGCAGCGTCTCGACGATCAGCGCGTTTCCCGTGAGTTCGGCCAGGCGCATGTGAAGCGCTCCGCCGAACGCCAGGGCAGCATCCGTGTCGTCGCGCGCAATCGCTTCGCGCTCGTGTTCGTGCTGTTCGAACAACGCGTCGACGTCGCTGCCGCGAAGCCGTTCGGTCACCGACAGCGCGATGCCGCCTTCGAGGACGCGGCGGGCCTCGTAAACCACGCGCGCGTCGGCGAGGCCTGGGTCGATGGTGCGCGCGCCGCGGTTCGGCACCAGTTCGAGCTTGCCCTCGTAGCCGAGCCTGTGGAGCACGCGGCGCATCCGGTCGCGCGAGATGTCGAACTGCTCGGCGAGCTGCCGTTCGCCCAGCTTTGTCCCCGGTGCGACGACGCCGGAAGCCAGGATTCGGGTCAGGATCTCGTGAACTGTCGTGTCGTCCATCGGCGTGGGTGGTCTCGTTCGGGGTGTGCGCGATCATAGAGCAGGAGCGAAAGCAGGCACCATACGGAGAGAGCGGATATTTTGTGCACAATCACATATTTTGTTGCACAATCCAGAGGCTGCCTTCGCACAAGGCAGCTTCCTTCGCCGTCGCGCCGGGATTTTCCGTTTGGCACGGCGCTTGCTGGACATTCTCCGAAACCTTCGGAGCACGTCCATGACCCCACGTTTCCCCTCCTTCATCACCAATCGTCGCCACTTCCTGACGGGAGCCGCCGGCATCGCGGGCGCTCTCGCCATGCCGACCATCCTGCGCGCACAGACTCGGGAAATCGTCGTCGGCGGTGCCGCCAGTCACCGCGAATGGGTGGAGACGATCGTCATACCTGCCTTCGAGGCAAAGCATGAATGCCGGGTCATCTTCGAAGGCACGCGGTCGCTGGTGGATCTCGAGAAGATGCAGCAGAACGCGGACCGGCAGTATCTGTCGGTCGTCCAGATGGACGACCCGGTGATGATCCTGGCCGACGATGCCGGCCTGCTCGAGCCCGTCTCGCAGGGCGACGTGCCGAACATGGCGGAACTGAAGGACAACACCATCCACCGCGACGGCGCGTGGGTGAACTACCTCCAGCCCTTCCAGGCCATCGCCTACAACAGGGACGCGCTTCCGCACGGCATCGCCTCTTGGGAGGACCTTTGGAGCCCGTCGATGGCCGGGCGGGTCATCATCCCGTCGCTGCAGAACACGGAGGGGGTCTTCCCGCTCTTCATGGCCGCGGCGCTGGCGACGGGCAAGCCGGTGCGCGATGCGCAATACGACATCGACGCCGGCTTCAAGAAGCTCGCTGAACTGAAGCCGAACCTGCTGACGATCTACACGCAGATGCCGCAGGCCTTCAATCTGCTCGAGACCGGCGAAGCCTGGGCCATCGCCGGCGCGCTTTCCTCCTTCACCATACCGCGCCAGGCGGATGGCGCCCCGGTGGGTCTGGCCGTTCCGAAGGAGGGCGCCTTCGCCAGCCCGTCGGGCGTCTGCGTCGTCAAGGGTGGTCCGCATCCCGATCTCGCCCGGGCTTGGGTGAACGACCTTCTCAGCCCTGAAATCCAGTCGCAGATCGTCGGCCCGACCTTCTCGCTTCCGACCAACAGGTCGGTCGCGGCCCCTGAGGACCTTCCGCAGAACATCGACGTCATCGCCATCGACTGGGCCGCCGTGGCGCAGAACCGCACCAGCTGGGTGGAGCGTTGGGATCGCGAGATGGCTATCTGATGCGCGGCAAGCCCGACGGCGGTCCCGACGCGGCCTTCCTGCAGATCTCGGGGGCCGGCAAGTCCTTCGGGGCGACGCCGGTGCTCGACGGGGTCGACCTGTCGACCGCGCGCGGCGAGTTCGTCTCTCTCCTGGGGCCGTCCGGCTGCGGCAAGACCACGCTGCTGCGCATCGTCGCCGGTCTTCTCAAGGCCGATACCGGCGCGGTACGGCTTGACGGGGCGAACATCACCGCCGTCCCGCCGCATCGCCGCGACGTCGGGGTGGTCTTCCAGAACTACGCCCTGTTCCCGCATTTGACCGTCGCCGAAAACGTCGCCTTCGGGCTGAACGCCCGCGGTGCCCCGAAGGAAGCCGTTACCTCGACCGTCGCACGCCTGCTGGGCCTCGTCGGGCTCTCGGCGATGGCGGACCGCTCGGTGCGCGGCCTGTCCGGCGGCCAGCAGCAGCGGGTCGCCGTCGCCCGGGCGCTGGCGCCGGGGCCGAAACTGATGCTCCTCGACGAGCCGTTCTCGGCGCTCGATCGCAAGTTGCGCGAGGTCATGCAGATCGAACTGCGGCGGATACTGCGCGAAGTGGGGACCACGGCGATCTTCGTCACCCATGACCAGGACGAAGCCCTCGTCATGTCCGACCGCATCGCGGTGATGAACCGCGGTCGCATCGAACATCTCGACGTCCCGCAGGAAATCTACCGCCGACCCGCGACCTCCTTCGCACTCGACTTCGTCGGTCTGTCAACGCGGGTGGCGGGACGCGTGCAGGACAGCCGCAACGCGCAATCGCGAATCGAGACCGCGTTCGGCACCGTCACGGCACCCGCCGCATACCGGGCGGGTTCTGCCGTGACGATCGGCGTTCGCCCCGAGCGCATCGCCCTCGATACGCGCCACGAGAACAGGCTGCAGGCTCGGCTGGCGGAGGCGATCTTCCAGGGCGCCAAGGCACAGCTGCATTTCGTCGCCGAGAACAACAACCGCGTGATCGTGGAGGCGCTCGACGTGCCTGGCGGACTGCGGCCCGGGGATATCGTCGAGATGTCGTTCGCCATCGAGGACACGCTGATCTATCCGGCCGAAACGCTGAGCGAGGCCGCATGAGCGTCGTCGCCCGCCTGCGAACGCTTCCGCCGGCCGCCGCGCTCACGGCGCCGGCGCTGTTCTACCTTTCGCTCCTCTACCTGGTGCCGCTCGCCTGGCTCCTGGCGAGGAGCTTCATCGGCCCCGACGGGGCAACGATCCAGCCTTATGTCGACCTGCTCTCCGACGGGTTCACCTGGCAAGTGATCGGCAACACGCTGCGGGTGGGCGCGCTGGTCACCCTCGTCGCGTTCGTGATCGGCTATCCGGCGGCGATCGCGTTGTCACGCGCCCGCGGCATCTGGCAGGTCGTGCTCCTGATCAGCATCATCCTGCCGCTCTCGGTCGGGATCGTGGTGAAGGCGTTCGCCTGGCAAATCGTCCTGGCGCGCAACGGCGTCGTCGGGCAATTCCTCGTCGCCATCGGCCTGTTCGAACAGGCGCCCCAGCTTCTCTTCACCGAAGCCGGCCTCGTCCTCGGCGCAGCCAACGTCTTCCTGCCCTTCATGATCCTGCCGATCTACTCGGTGCTCGGCCTGATGGATCCGCGGCTTCCCGAAGCGGCGGCGACGCTCGGCGCCTCACCGCTCTACCGCTTCCTGCGCGTGACGCTGCCGCTGACCCTGCCGGGGATCGTCGCCGGCGCCGCCTTCGTCTTTTCCATGTCCGTATCGATGTATGTGATCCCCAGCCTCCTGATCGGTGACCGGTTCCAGACGCTCGCGACGCTGACGGGCCGATCGTTCCTGTTCATGCGCAACGAACAGCTCGGCTCGACGACGGCGGTGCTGCTGCTGGCGATCTCCATCGCGATCATCCTGCTGGCCGGTGCGCTCGCCCGGCGCGTGGGAGGCGTGCGATGACCGGGTCCGAGCGTATCGTCGCCGGCCTCGTCTACGCCATCGCGGCCTTCGCCGTGCTGTTCATGGTGACGCCGCTGATCGTCACGGTCGCCGCGTCCTTCGGCTCGGCCTCGGTCTTCACGCTGCCGCCGCCGGAATGGTCGTTGCGCTGGTACGAGCGCCTCGGCTCGCTGCGCGGTCTCCTGCCGGCGCTCGTCACCTCGCTGCAGATCGCGACGCTGTCGACGGCGATTTCCCTCGTTCTCGGCACGATGTGCGCGATCGGGCTCACTCGCGGGCGCGTGCCGGGGTCGGAGGCGATCGTCTCGTTCCTGATCTCGCCGCTGATGCTGCCGGGCCTGGTGATCGGTATCGCGCTTCTTCAGTTCTTCCGGGAGTTCGGCCTGCGCGACGCATGGGTCAGCCTGCTGCTCGCCCATGTGGTGATCACGCTGCCCTACGTCGCGCGGACGGTGATCGGCGCGCTGTCGCTGTTCGACTACACGCTGATCGACGCGGCGCGCACGCTGGGCTGTTCCTATGGGCGGGCGGTCCGGAAGGTGCTGATCCCGGTGCTCGGGCCGGCCTTCATGACGTCGGGGATGTTCGCCTTCCTGGCGTCGATGGACAATTATCCGATCTCGATCTTCTTCAGCGATGCCTGGACGAAGACCCTGCCGATCCAGATGCTGCAATATGTCGAGGAGCGCCCCGATCCAACGATCGCGGCGATCTCGACCGGTCTGATCCTGCTCGCAACGCTCGCCATGATCGTGGGTGACCGCCTCGTCGGCATCCGCCGCATGGCGCAGTTCTGAGGCGGCGGCGATGCGCATCCTCCTCGTCAATCCCAACATTTCCGTCTCGATCACCGAGCGCCTCGCGACGGTGGCGCGCGAGGCCGCGGCTCCCGGCACGCAGATCACCGCTCTGACCGCGCCGCGGGGCGTTCCCTACATTTCCTGCCGGGCCGAGGCGCAGCTTGCCGGCGCCGTGGTGCTTGAATTGCTGGCGGAACACGGCTCCGGTCACGACGCGGCGCTCATCGCGGCATTCGGGGACCCGGGTCTATGGGCGGCGCGCGAACTGTTCGACCTGCCGGTCGTCGGCATGGCGGAAGCGGCGATGCATACGCCGCGATGCTCGGACAGCGCTTCTCGATCGTCACCTTCGCGCCGGCGCTCGGTCACTGGTACCGGGATTGCGTCGAGGCGAGCGGCCTTTCCGGCCGGCTTGCCGCCATCCGCTCGCTGACCGCCGGTTTCGGCTCCGTCGATATGGTGGCGGCGGACAAGGCGGGAGCGCTGGTCAACCTCTGCGAAACGACCGTCCGCGAGGACGGCGCCGACGTCGTGATCCTTGCCGGCGCGCCGCTGGCGGGCCTTGCCGGGCAGGTGGCCGACAAGGTGCCGGTTCCCCTCGTCGAGCAGGTCGCCGCCGGGATCGCCCAGGCCGAGACGCTGGCACGGCTCGCACCGGCGCAAGGCGCCTCGCTTCGCCGTCCGGCTCCGAAGGCATCGCAGGGCCTGCCATCGGCGCTGGCCGCACGGATCGCCCATGCAGACGCTTGAGCGCCTCGCCTCGACGGTCGATGCCGTGCACGCGCGACGCTCCAGCGCCCGCGCCGAATGCGAGCAGGCGCTGGCGCGGATCGAGGCGGGGCGGGAGCTCAACGCCATCGTCGCGGTGGATGCGGCAATGAGCCATCGTGAAGCGGATATGGTGGACCGGCGGCTGGGGGCAGGGGAGATGCTGCCGCTGGCAGGTGTCGCACTTGCCGTGAAGGACCTGAACTGGGTCGGCGGCCGGCGGGTGCCCCAGGGCTCGCACCTCTTCGCCGATTTCGTCGCCCCGCAGGATGCGCTGGTCGTTGCCCGCCTGAAGCAGGCCGGCGCGGTCGTGGTCGGGATGGCGAACAGTTCGGAGTTCGGCTGCAAGGGCGTCACCACCAATCCGCTGCATGGGGCGACGCGGCATCCGCTCGATCCGGCACTGACTCCCGGCGGATCGTCCGGCGGGTGTGCGAGCGCGATCGCAGGCGGACTGGTGGCTGCCGCGATGGGGACGGATGCAGGCGGCTCCAGTCGCCGGCCCGCGGCCCATGTCGGCTGCGTCGGGTTCAAGCCCAGCATCGGCGCCGTGCCGAATGGGCCCGGCTTTCCGACGCTCGACGTCGGCCTCGAATGCCTCTGCCCGATGGCCGGAAGCGTCGCGGATATCGGCCTGCTGTTCGCGGCGATGGCGGGGCGGCCGGCTTTTTCCGGACGGCCTTCTCCCGCGGGGCGGCGCCTCGCCTTCACGCCGGATTTCGGTCTCGACGTGCCCGTCGATCCGGAGATCGCGGCGATGCTGGAGGGCGCCCTCGCAGCCCTGCGCCGGGCCGGCTTCTTCGTCGAACGGCGCGATCTGGCCTGGCCGGACAGCGCCGAGCCCGCCGACCTCATGCCGCTGCAACTTGCCATGCTGGCGGATCTTCATGGCGAGGCGTTCGAGCGGGATCCCGACCACTTCGACCCCGACATCGCCGTCCAGATCGAGGCGGGCCTGCGGCTCGACGCACGCGCCGTCTCGCGCGCCCTTCGTCTGTCGAAGGCCGTCCGGACCCGCCTCGACGAAGCGCTGGAGGGGGTCGACGCGCTGCTGTCGCCGACCGTCCCGTGCTTCGCATGGCCACTGACCCGGATCGGGCCGTCCCACATTGCCGGCCGCGCCGTCGGCCCCCGGGTCCACGCGGCCTTCACCCCCTTCATCAACCATGGCGGGCACCCCGCGCTGTCGCTGCCGATCGGATCGGGCTCTGCCGAACTGCCGGCCGGCTTGCAGATCTGCGGCAGGCGCCATGGCGACGACGATCTCCTCGCGCTCGCAGCCGAGATCGAGGCAACGCTTTGCCGATCGGGAAGAGGAGGGATGCACACGCACTGAAACGAAAGAACTGGCGGCCGCCTCCGTGGCCGCGGGTGACGACGTGAAGCGCAGAGCAGCAATGCTTCTTCCGGGTTGGCGTGCCCCTAGCGAATGCGGCCGAACCGCACGGGTCTGGCCGAATCTCACTAATGGAGACTGACATGTGCGAACGTAACGGCCAGTTCTACGCTAATTTCTCGAGGCGCAATTTCCTCAAGACCACGGCCGCCGGTGCGGCGATGGTCGCCCTGCCGGCGCATCTGGCCGGGCTCATGGGCCATGCCCATGCCGCCGAGACCACGATCAAGGCGACCCACGGTACCGGCTTCTGCAACATGGGCATCTTCCTTGCCAAGGAACGCGGGCTCGCCGCGGCCGACGGCGTCGACCTCGAATTCGTCATCACCCCGTCCAATGCCGAGATCACCACGATGTTCGGTGCGGGCCTCGTCGACATCTCGATGATTCCCTATTCCAACTTCATGACGCTCTACGACGCGGGCGCGCCGGTGAAGATCGTCGCCGGCGGCGGGGTGCAGGGGTGCATCATCGTGGCGGGCGAGGGCATCAAGACCGCCGAGGACCTGCGCGGGAAGTCCTTCGGCACCTTCCAGGCCGACACGCTGGAAGTCCTGCCCTACGACTACCTCAAGGCGGCCGGCATGACCTTTGCCGACGTCGACATCCGCTACATGAATACCTCGCCGGAACTGGCTCAGGCCTTCATGGTCGGCGCGATCGACGCGATCTGCCACATCGAGCCCTATGCGACCCAGTGCGTCGAGAGCCGGGCCGGCGCCACGGTGCTGTCGGACGGCACCGATCTCTATGGCCCCGGCTATTCCGACTGCGTCCTCGCAGCCCGGACCCCGCTTCTGGAAAGCAATCCGGACGCGGTGAAGGCGATCATCAAGGCCCTGATGCAGGCGCAGGCACAGGCGGAGGCCGACATCGAGACAGCCCTGAGCGACACTGTCGGCACCTATTACAAGACCACGATGGAGGCTGCTCGCAACGCGTCCGCCAAGCAGCCGATCGTCGTCGACCAGCGCGACCAGACGCAGTTCATCATCGATCGCGGCATGTCGATGCAGGAGCTAGGCTACGTGCGGAACCTGCCCGGCGAGGGCGCCTTCGACTGGAGCTTTCTGGAGGCGGCGATCGCCGAGAACCCGGATCTCTACGCGTCGCTGCAGCGCAAGTCGGCCTGATCGGCCGCAGACCCGCGTCCCTCATGCCCGGCCGGTGACACGGCCGGGCCGATGCTCCCCCTTTCAGCGAAAGGCCGCTCCATGGTCGCCCTTCCCTTTGCCTCATCACGCTCCGGCGAGGCGCGCATCAGCATGCGCCGCCCGCCCGCCCTCGTCATCTCGGCCGGCTGGACCATTCTCTCGATCGGGCTGTTCGCCGGTCTGTGGGAACTGGCCTGGGCGATGGGGTGGGCCAATCCGCTGCTGCTGCCGCCGCCGCATCTCTTCCTCAGCGACTGGGAGCGCACGCTCTCCTACTTCAGCAACGCCAACCGCATCGGGGCCGATGCCTCGCATGGCGGCCTGGTCGGCCTCCTGGCCACCTCGCTCTACACCATCCTGCGCGTGGTGACCGGCCTCGCGCTGGGATTCGTCGCCGGTGTCGCGGTCGGTGCCCTGGTCTATTACGTCGAGATCGCCCGCAAGCTTCTGATGCCGACGCTGCTCCTGCTCACGCCGATTTCGCCGGTGGCCTGGCTTCCGGTCTCGATCTTCCTGTTCGGCATCGGCAACACGCCGGCGATCTTCCTCGTCTTCATCACCATATTCTTCGCCATCGTCCTGTCCACGACGGCGCAGCTGGAAGGTGTCAGCAAGTCCTATCTGAACGTTGCGCGGATCATGGGCGCCAACGGCCAGCAGATCTTCTGGCGCGTCGTGTTTCCGGCGATCCTTCCGGGCCTGTTCATGACGCTGCGTCTCAATCTCTTCGCGGCGTGGATGGTGGTCCTCATCGCCGAGGCCGTGGGCGTCGGGTCGGGTCTCGGCCAGATCACCGCCGTCGCCCGCTCGACCTTCAACGCCCAGCTGACGTTCTTCACGATGGCGCTGATCGGCGTCCTCGGCTTCAGCTTCGACTGGGCGCTGCGGCTGGTGCAGCGGCGCATGCTCTGGTGGGTCGCGCCCTCGACGGGAGGCGCACGATGACGGTCCCCGCACTTTCCCTCCGATCCGTCACGAAGGTCTGGCAGAGCGAGGGCCGGGAGTCGGTTCGCGCCCTCGACGATTTCAACCTGGAGATCGCCAGGGAGGAGTTCGTCGTCTTCCTCGGGCCGTCCGGCTGCGGCAAGTCCACGCTGCTCTACATGATCGCCGGCCTCGAGGAGGCGACCGGCGGGTCGATCCTGGACGAGGGCAGGCCGATTGCCGGCCCCTCCTTCGATCGCGGCCTGATCTTTCAGGACGCGTCCCTGTTTCCCTGGTTGACGATCTCCGACAACGTCACGTTCGGTCTGTCGCTGCGCGGTGTCTCGGCCGCGGAGCGGGAGCGCACGGCCGATCAATTGCTGCGCTCGGTGGGCCTCGCCGGCATGGGCGACAAGCGGCCGGACGAATTGTCCGGCGGCATGCGCCAGCGGGCGGCCTGCGCCCGGGCGCTGGCCGTGCGCCCGAAGATCCTGATGATGGACGAGCCCTTCGCCGCGCTCGACGTCCAGACCCGGACCAAGATGCAGGACTTCCTGCTCACGCTCTGGCGGGAAAGCCGGGCGTCCATCATCCTGGTGACGCATTCGATCGACGAGGCCATCTCGCTCGCCGACCGGGTGGTGGTGTTCACGGCTCGACCCGGCAAGGTCAAGGCCATTGTGCCGATCGAGATGGAGCGCCCGCGCCCGCCGCGCGACCCGCGCTATCACGCCTATCGCGACCGGTTCAGCGATCTCCTCGCCGACGAGGTGGACCGCGCCTTCGCGGAGCAGGAAGGGCAGCGATGACGACGGCGCCATTGCTGCGCGTCGCCGCACTCGGCATCGGCCCGTACCGGATAAGCTCGGATGAGCTTCGGGACGAAGCCGAGCGAGGCATCAGGGACCTTTCCGGACACAGCGTCGGGCTCGTTCTTTTGCCGGAACTGTTCGCGTTGCCGTTCTATGCCGCCGACGAGCCGGGTCGCTGGGCCCATGTCGGCGAGGATCTCGACGGGCCGACCTGTAACTGGGCGCAACGCCTGGCGACCGGGACCGGAACGGCGATCGTCTTCGGCATGGCTTTGGCCGATGCGGCGGGGAAGCCTCCCGCCAACGCCGTGGTTCTCGCCGCGCCGGGCGCAGCCCCGGTCGTCGTGCAGCGGAAGGTCCATCTCGCGCCCGCGGCGGGCGAGCCGTTCGGCGAAGCCGACCACTTCACGGCGGGGCCTGCCCGGCTGAATTCCTTCGACTATCGTGGCGCGCGGTTCTGCCCGCTGGTCTGTTACGACCGGCGCTACCCGGAATGCTGGCGATCGGCCGGGCGCGAGGGCGCCGACGTGGCGCTCGTCCTTGTCGGCGGGCCGACGGCCGATCCGCCCGGCCTCTTCGAGGCCGAACTGCGGACCCATGCGCGCGCCAACGCGCTCTACGCTCTGGCCGCCTGCCGCTTCGGACGGGAAGACGTCGCCGGCCGTCCCCAGCGCCATGCCGGCGAGACGGGCGCCTTCGGCCCGGATGGCGCGGTGATCCCCACGGACGGCCGCAGTGTCCTCCTCGATCTCGACCCCGCGCAGCTTGCCGCCGCGCGTGAGCACAATCCCACCCATCGAACACTTCGCCTGAACGAACAGGCATCAGAAAGGGCATACGCATGAGCGACCACATCACCAGCGCGCGCTGGATCGTCACCGGTATCGAGGATCGCCACACGCCGGTGGTCGTGGACGACGGCGCCATCCTGTCGCGGGACGGCGAGATCGTCGCGGTCGGTTCGCTGGAGGAAATGCGGCGCCTGTCGCCGGGCGCTGCCGAAACGGCCTATCGCGACCACGTGATGCTGCCGGGCTTCGTGAACGCCCACCACCATGTCGGCATGACGCCGCTGCAGCTCGGTTCGCCCGACTATGCGCTCGAACTGTGGTTCGCCAGCCGGATTCCGGGGCGCAAGCTCGATCTCTATCTCGACACGCTCTACTCGGCCTTCGAGATGATCGCTTCCGGCGTCACCACCGTCGCCCATATCCACGGCTGGATGAGCGGCGGCTACGAGGCGGTCCATGGTGCGGCGACGAAGGTGCTCGACGCGTACCGCACGATCGGGATGCGCGCTTCCTATTCGTACGCGCTGCGGGAGCAGAACCGCCTCGTCTACGAGGCGGACGAGGATTTCTGCGCTCGCCTGCCACAGCCGCTCGCCGGCCAGGTTGCCGCGTATCTGCAATCGCAGGCCCTGACCTTCGACGAGCACATGGCACTTTTCGACCAGCTGACGGCGGAGAATGCCGGCCAGGCCCTGACACGAATCCAGCTGGCGCCCGCCAATCTCCACTGGGTCACTGATGAAAGCCTCGTCGAGATGAATGGCCGCTCGGGCCGTCATGGCGTGCCGATGCACATGCATCTGCTGGAGACGGCGTACCAGAAGGAGTACGCCCGCCGGCGCACCGGCAAGACGGCGGTCCGCCACCTCTACGATCTCGGTGTCCTGTCGCCGCGCATGACGCTCGGCCATGGCGTCTGGCTGAACCAGGAGGATATCGAGATCGCCGCCGATACCGGCACCTGCGTCTGCCACAACTGCTCCTCGAACTTCCGCCTGCGCTCCGGCGTCGCGCCGCTGAACGCCTTCGAGAAGCACGGTCTGAATGTCGGCATGGGCCTCGACGAAGCCGGCATCAACGACGACCGCGACATGCTGCAGGAACTGCGCCTCGTGCTGCGCGCGCATCGCGTTCCCGGCATGGATGAGGCGGACGTGCCGAGCTGTCCGCAGGTCCTGCGCATGGCGACGGAGGGCGGGGCCAACACCACGGCCTTCGGCCGCGAGATCGGCCGGCTGGATCCCGGTCGTCGCATGGATGCCGTGCTGATCAACTGGCAGACCGCGACCTATCCGTTCCAGGATCCGGACGTGCCGATGCTCGACGTCGTCATGCAGCGCGCCAAGCAGAACGCGGTGGACGCGGTCATCGTCGACGGCTCGGTCATCTACAAGGACGGCCGCTTCACCAATGTCGACCGCGACGCGATCCTGGAGGACATCGCGCGTCACTACGCCCGTCCGCGGACGGACGAAGAGACGATGCGCCGGCAGATGGGCCGCGATGTCTTTCCGCACGTGAAAGCGTTCTACGACGGCTATCTGGACAGCGAGACACGCACGCCCTTCTATGCGCCGTCATCGGCGCGATGAGCGCGGCCACGCCTGCCGAAATGCAGCCTGATCCGTCGTTGATGGCCCGGGAGGCGATGGCACTGGTCGCCGACCTCGCCACCATCTCGGACGAGCCCGGGCGGCTGACGCGGCTGTATCTGTCGCCGGCGCATCGCCGTGCCGCCGACCGGGTGCGGGAGCGGATGGAAGAGGCGGGCTTTGCCACCTCGATCGACCCCGTCGGCACCGTCGTCGGGCGCTACGAGGGGAGCCGGCCCGGCATGCCGGCGCTTCTCCTCGGCTCGCACATCGATACGGTGCGCGACGCCGGGCGCTTCGACGGAACACTCGGCGTCGCGGTGGCCCTGGCCGTCGTGGCAGACCTTGCCCGCCGAAATATGCGTCTGCCCTTCGCCATCGAGGTGCTGGCATTCGGCGACGAGGAGGGCGTCCGATTTCCTTCGACGCTCGCGGGCTCCCGTGCATTGGCCGGGACGTTCGCCTTCTCGACACTGGCCGAATGCGACGCGGACGGCATTGCCCTCGTTGACGCTCTGCGGGATTTCGGCTGCGATCCGTCACAAATTCCTGCCGCCGCTCGCGGCCGTCAGGACGTGCTGGGTTATCTCGAGCTCCACATCGAGCAGGGCAGGGTGCTGGAGCACGAAGATCAGGCAATCGGGATCGTCTCCGGCATCAGCGGAGCGATGCGCCTCGGTTGCAGGGTCGAGGGTGTCAGCGGCCATGCCGGCACGTCGACCATGCAGGACCGCTACGACGCCCTCTGCGGAGCGGCGGAGATGGTCCTCGCGATCGAGGAGATTGCTCGTAGCCGCGGGCACGTCGTCGCGACCGTCGGTCGGCTTGCAGCCGCCCCGGGCGTGGTCAACGTCGTGCCCGGCGGTGTGGAGTTCACGCTGGATCTACGCACCATCGACGACGTCGAAAGATGTCAGACCGTCGACGAAATCCTGCGACGCTGCGAAGGCATTGCACGAGGACGCGGCCTCGGCTTCGAACACGAGACATTCTACGATCAGCCGACGACATTCTGCGACGCTGCACTGAAGACCATCCTGGCAGGCACGCTTGCCCGTTTCGGGCTTGCTCCCCTCGAGTTGCAGAGCGGAGCAGGCCACGACGGCCTGGCGATTGCCTCGCTTTGCCCCATCGCAATGTTGTTCGTGCGCTGCAAGGACGGCGTCAGTCACCATCCCGATGAAGACGTCAGCGGCGAAGACATCATCGTGGCCTGTGCTGTGCTCGCCCATTTCATCGAGGCGTTGGAACCAGAATCCATCAAGTATCGCTGTTCTGCCCACCACGATGGCAATGCCTCAGCTTCGCGAGCTTAGGTCACATCATCATGCACCCTCTTCCGGAAACAGCGGCCGTTGGTGGATCTCAAGCGCCGGTGCCCGGAACCAGTCGAACACCAGCTTGGCGAAGCGGTCGAGGCGACGCGGCCCTTTTGACCGGACGCGGCCGATATATCGATGATCTGCCGACCCGCGTTGGCACGCTTCACGCCGCCATCGTCCGGTCGCCGCACGCACATGCCACGATCAGCGCTATCGAGGTCGCTACCGCACGCAAAGCCCGCGGTGTCGTCGCCGTCCTGACGGGTGCGGACATTGCCGCGCACGCCCGCAGCATGACGGTGGGTGTGAAAGCCAATGTCGAATGCTGGCCGATCGCACGCGACCGCGTACGCTACGTGGGCGAGCCGGTCGCCGTCGTCGTCGCCGAGGACCGCTACCTTGCGGAAGGCGCCGCCGATCTCGTCGCCGTGTCCTACGAGATCCTGCCGGCCGTCGTCGACCCGGCGGCGGCCGTATCGATGCTGGTGGAGCGCCCGCCGGTCGTCCGCGAGCAGTTGGCTCCCCGGGCCGCTTGAGGCAAGGTCGCCCCGCCGGGATATCGGCGCCCGCTTCCGGTGAGGAGGCGGGCGTCGCTCGCATGTGGCTTCGAAGTGTGGGCACGGCGGCGGTGCACATCGTGGCTGGAGCGGCGGTTGCGGATTCCGTCGATCCAATGACTTAAGGCGCGTATCCGCGGAGGCTCCCTCTCCGCCACTTCCATGACCTCACCGCCCGATACCGGGGCGCCCTGGCGTTTCGAGCCGGTTGCGGCCGCAGCGGTGTTCCCACGCGTGTTTCCTGCTCGGTCCTTTGGCAAAGCCGGCCTTGGCGAACTTATGCATGGTCGCATGGGCTTGAGGTGTACTAGAGGTGGCTCGGACCTTCTCGTTGCCGCGCATTGGGACGTCGCAGATCACGGAGTCGTCTTGTCCATGAGTGAGAATGAAGCACACGCCAGCATCATCCCCATCATCATGGCGGGCGGGTCGGGCACCCGGCTCTGGCCGGTGTCACGGGAGATGATGCCCAAACAGTTCGTCGCCTTGATGGAAGACGGACACTCGACGTTTCAGGAGACGCTGCGCCGCGTGACCGGACCGTGCTTCGGACAGCCGATCGTCGTGACCGGGAACGACTTTCGTTTCGTGGTGGCGGAGCAGATGAAGGCGGTGGGCGTGGTCGGCGAGATCGTCCTCGAACCGCAGCGGCGCGACTCGGCGGCAGCCGTCGCGGTCGGCGCGTTGATGGGGCACGAGCGCGATCCCGGGTCGGTGTGCCTCGTTCTTGCCGCCGACCATGTGGTGCAGGATGCCGAGCAATTCACGGCTAACTGCATGGCAGCAGCCCAGGAAGCGCGGGACGGGCGGATCATGACGCTTGGCCTCGTGCCGACGCAGCCTTCGACGGCCTACGGCTATATCAAGTGCGGGGCGCCACTGGGTGTCGCCGGCGCCTTCCGCATCGACCGCTTCATCGAGAAGCCGGACGCCGGTCGTGCGCAGGAATATGTCGCGCAGGGTTTCCTCTGGAATGGCGGCAACTTCCTTTTCCAGCCCGAAACGATGCTCGAGGAGTTCGAGGCATACGCGCCCGAGGTTCTCGATGCCGCCCGGGCGGCGCTCGCCGATGGCCATCGCGACCTCGACTTTCTGCGCCTCGACGAAGCAGCCTTCGCTCTCGCGCCGCAGATCTCGATCGACTACGCCGTAATGGAGAAGACGCGGCGCGCCGGTGTCATGCGGGCGACATTCGGCTGGTCGGACATCGGCTCCTGGGATTCGATCTACGACATCAAGACCCCGGACTCCGACGGCAACGTCTTGGAAGGACCCGTTTCGGTCCTCGGGACCAATGGTAGCCTCGTGCGCTCCGAAGGGCCGCTGACGACCGTGGTCGGGCTGAAGGACGTGGTCGTCGTCGCGCTTGCCGATGCGGTACTCGTCGCGGCCAAGAGCGAGGCGCCTCGCGTCAAGGACCTGGTGGCGCAGCTCCGGAACGAAGGATATGGGGAAGCAACGGACCCCCTTCGCGTCCACCGTCCCTGGGGGTGGTACCAGCGGATCGACATCGGCGATCGCTTTCAGGTGAAGCACATCTGCGTACATCCGGGTGGAACGCTGTCGCTGCAGCGCCATCATCATCGGGCGGAGCACTGGGTCGTCGTGCACGGCACGGCCGAGGTGACGATCGATGGCATGGTGAAGGACTATCACGAGAACGAGGCGGTCTATCTACCGATCGGCTGCACGCACCGGATGCATAATCCGGGCAAGATCGACCTCAAGATCATCGAGGTCCAGGTCGGGTCCTACACGGGTGAAGACGACATCGTCCGGATCGAAGACATCTATGCCAGGAGCTGATCGTCGGTGAGCAGCCTGAAATTCGGCACGAGCGGCCTGCGTGGACTGGTAACCGATCTGGTCGGCGGGCCGAGCCAGACCTATACCGCAGCATTTCTCGAGCATCTCTCCGAGAGCGGACGCCCCGCCCGCGCCATTCTGATCGGCAGCGATCTTCGTTCGTCCAGCCCTCGGATCGCCGGCGACTGCGCCCAGGCGGCACGACGGCTCGGCGTGGAGGCGATTCATTGCGGGGAGGTTCCGACGCCGGCCCTTGCAGCGGAAGCCCGGCGCCGCGGTCTCCCGGCCATCATGGTAACGGGAAGCCATATCCCGGAAGATCGCAACGGGCTGAAATTCTACAGCGCACAGGGCGAGATCACCAAGGAGGACGAGGCAGGCATCCAGACCGCGCGCGCCGCTCTCTCGTTCGACGAGCAACCAGACGCATCTGGCGACGGCTCGTGGACCGAGGATGCCCATGAAGCCACCGTCTTGGCCTACCATTCTCGCAACGTCGATTTCTTCGGGCGTGGTTCGCTTCGAGGTTTGTCCGTCGGGGTTTTCGAGCATTCGAGCGTCGGGCGTGACCTGTTGGCCGACGTTCTGACCGATCTCGGTGCCTCGGTAACGCGGCTGGGGCGCGCCGACCGCTTCGTCGCAGTCGATACCGAGGCGCATAGCCCCGAAAACCGTGCCGCGATCCGCGAATGGGCCAGCCGGAACCAGTTCGATGCCGTAGTCTCGATGGATGGCGACGCGGACCGGCCACTTGTCGCCGACGAGCAGGGCACGATCGTAAGCGGCGACATCCTCGGCCTTGTCGCCGCGCGCTTTCTCGGCGCGTCGGTGGTGGTCACCCCGGTGACTTCCTCCTCCTCGATCGAGCGCATCATGCAGCCGTCAGGCGCAACGGTGGTGCGCACGCGGGTGGGCTCGCCCTACGTTCTTGCCGCCATGGAGAGCTGCGCTTCTGATAGAGGGCCGATTGTCGGGTTCGAAGCGAACGGCGGCGTTCTTCTCGGGAGCGACATCTCCCGCTCTCACCGCCCTCTCGCCGCGCTTCCGACGCGCGACGCTTTCCTGCCGATCCTCGTCGCCCTCAGCGAGATCCAGGTCCGGCAGACCGCGCTCAGCAGGATCGTTGCAGATCTGAGGGTCGGATTTACCGCTGCCGGACGTCTGCAGGATGTCGCCGCGGAGCGGTCCACGCCGTTCCTCGAAGGTTTGCATCAGGTCGAGTTCCGCAGCGCCTTCTTCCAGGATCTGCCTGCGGTTGCCGACTTCAATGTGCTGGACGGCGTACGCGTCCAGTTCGTCGACGGGTCCGTGGTCCACTTCCGAGCTTCGGGCAATGCGCCCGAACTGCGCTGCTACATCGAGGCCGGGACCCGGGCGGAGGCGGATGCGCTTCTCGACAAGAGCCTTGCCGCTGCCGCCAAGGCTCTTGCTCGATGATCGGACCAGCGTCGCTGCAGTCCAGGGACTGCCCGGCGGAACTGGCGCAATGAGACGGCTCCACCGCTATACGAACGCGGGCGGGGCCCGGCCTGGCCGGCGCCAAACGCCACCGACCGGGGCCGGGGAAGAGGCCGCGCGTATCGTCGCGGTCGGCTGCCTCGTTGCGCCGGGCTTCGCCGACGTGCGCAGCTTCGCCGCTCGCCCCGCTAGTTGCTTGGAAACGAGCTGGCGCCGCCATGCGCGGCGGACCATTCGGCCGGATTGTTGAGAAAGGCTTCGACTTCACCGAGCGTCCGTTCGTCGAAATAGCCCTGTTCCTTGGCGACCTTCAGCACGTCCCACCAGGTCGCCAGTGCGTGCATCTGCAGCCCGGAATCGCCCAGGATTTTCCTGGTTTCGGGAAAGATGTCGTAGTGGAAGATGACGAAGGTGTGCTCCACCGTCAGGCCGGCGGCGCGCAACGCCTCGCAGAAGCGGATCTTCGACCGCCCGTCCGTCGAAAGGTCCTCGACCAGCACGATGCGCGACCCGTCGCGGAAATCCCCCTCGATCTGGGCGTTACGGCCGAAACCCTTCGGCTGCTTGCGGACGTACTGCATCGGCAGGGACAGCCGGTCGGCGATCCAGGCCGCGAAGGGGATGCCGGCCGTCTCCCCGCCGGCGACGGCGTCGAGTGACTCAAAGCCGATGTCGCGCAGGATGACCGATGCGGCGAAGTCCATCAGCGTCGTGCGCACGCGTGGATAGGAGATCAGCTTGCGGCAGTCGATATAGACCGGGCTCGCCCAGCCGGATGTGAAGCGGTACGGCTCGTCGGCCCGGAAGTGAACCGCCTTCACCTCCAGAAGCATTTTCGCGGTGAGTTCGGCGATCAGCGACTTGTCGGTGAAGCTCGTCAAGGGTTCGTCCTCTTCTGGAACAAGGCGGCCCGCTCGCCATCCGCGCCGCCCCCTCGACGGCGCGCTCGTATTCCGGGCGTGTACCCTTAATCGCTCTTCTCTTTCGCCCACAACACCTTCGCTCGCCTTTCCTCCGGCGAACGACACGGCGGGGCCGATACTCGTGGTCGAACGCCTTCTGCGGCATCGGCGGCGGCCACTGCGCGAGACGAAGCAGCCGCTCGCGACAGGCTGACGGGCGATTGCCCGCAAGCCGATCTGCCCCTCGTCACCCGCTGGTCCACTCCGGCGGAACCGGCGGTCAGGCGTCGACGTGCGGGTGGCGCTTCGTCATGAGCGGCACGACGATCTCGATCAGCCCGACGAGGAGATGCGGCCACCAGATCAGATCGGCGAAGCCGAAAAGCCACGGCGAGACCGCCAGAAGGACCCCGCTGGCGACGTCCACCCCGAGATGCACGTTCAGCGGGATCAGCTTCGCCAGGCTCAGCTCGTATCGGGTGAGCAGGCTCATCGCGATGGTCATCGCGCCCAGTGCCTGGGGAAGCCACTGCTCGATGCCGCCAGTGGCAAAGCCGAAGAGATACGGCGCCACGATGAGGAGGGCGCCAGTCAAATAGTCGAGAATTCCGTGCGTGCGTGTGTCGATCATCTTGCGTCTCCGCTCGTCGATGCGTCCCAACGCGGCGCGGTCCCGCCCGTTCCCCGACCGCGCATGCGGTCGTCTCGTCCCTTGCCGGTCCCGGGCGCACGGATTTGCGCTGCATCAACGCGGCCGCGGCCGCTCCTGTCTATCGAGGCTGCGACCGTCGCGCCGGCGCATGCTGCAGCGACACGCAACCACGGAGAAAGCCCCGATGACCCGCAAGATGAAAGCCGCCATCTTCGTCGAGCCCGGCCGCATCGTGCTGGACGAGAAGCCGGTTCCGGAGATCGGGCCGCTCGACGCGCTGATCCGCGTCACCACCACGACGATCTGCGGCACCGACGTCCATATCCTGAAGGGCGAGTACCCGGTCGAGAAGGGCCTGACGATCGGTCACGAGCCGGTGGGGGTGATCGAGAAGCTCGGCTCGGCCGTCAGCGGCTATCAGGAGGGCCAGCGGGTGATCGCCGGCGCGATCACGCCGAGCGGCCATTCCTACGCCTGTCTCTGCGGCTGCCATTCGCAGGACGGCGCGGGCACGCGGCACGGCTTCAAGCCGATGGGCGGCTGGCGCTTCGGCAACACGATCGACAGCTGCCAGGCCGAATATCTGCTGGTGCCGGACGCGATGGCCAATCTGAGCCCGGTACCCGATGCGCTCACCGACGAGCAGGTGCTGATGTGCCCCGACATCATGTCGACGGGCCTGTCGGGCGCCGAAAGCGGCAAGGTGCGCATCGGCGACATCGTGCCGTCTTCGCGCTGGGACCGATCGGGCTCTGCGCCGCGGCCGGCGCGCGGCTGATGGGCGCGACGACGATCATCGGCGTCGACACGGTGCCGGAGCGGCTGGCGATGGCCCGCTCGCTGGGCGTCGATCACGTCGTGGACTTCAAGGCCGCCGATCCGGTGGAGGAGATCATGCGGCTTACCGACGGGCGCGGCGTCGACGTCGCCATCGAGGCGCTCGGCACGCAGCAGACGTTCGAGTCCTGCCTGAAGGTGCTGCGTCCGGGCGGCACGCTGTCCAGCCTCGGCGTCTATTCGGGCGACCTCACCATCCCGCTCGGCGCCTTCGCGGCCGGCCTGGGGGACCACAAGATCGTCACCACGCTGTGCCCCGGCGGCAAGGAGCGGATGCGGCGCCTGATGGACGTGGTGGCATCCGGCCGTGTGGACCTGCGCTCGATGGTCACCCATCGCTACCCGCTGGAGCGCATCGAGGAGGCCTACGAGCTCTTCGCCAACCAGCGGGATGGCGTGCTGAAGGTGGCGATCACCCCCTGATCGCGACTTTGCGGCCTACATCAGCCAGGCATGGTCGGGATCGGCGACGAAGCGCCATTTGCGCAGCGGTCCGGCCATGACGTTGAGATAGTACATCTCGTAGCCGTGCGGCGCGCCGCAGGGATGGTGGCCGCGCGGCACCAGCACGAGGTCGTGGCTCTTCACCGTCATCGTCTCGTCGAGCGCGCCGTCCTCGGTGTAGACGCGCTGGACGCCGAAGCCTTGGCTCGGGTTCAGCCGGTGGTAGTAGGTCTCTTCCAGATAGGTGATCTCGGGAAACCGGTCCTCGTCGTGGCGGTGGCTCGGATAGCTCGACCAGTTGCCGGCCGGCGTGAAGACCTCCGTAACGAGCAGCGAATCCGCGACGTCGTCCGCCTCCATGGCGATGTTGTTGATGAAACGCGCGTTGGAGCCCTCGCCGCGCTGGGTGAGGGTGATGCCGTCCGGGCCGAGGCGCCGGGCCGCGTGGCCGCCCTTGCCCGGCGCCAGGCAAACTGCCAGCGTGCAGTCCGTCTCGGCGACGGCTTTCCAGTCGCTGCCGGCCGGCAGATATAGGCAATGCGGCGCGGTCTTCTCGAAGACGTCCAGCCGTTCCCCGAGAACGCCCCAGTCCTGGCCGGCCGCATCGATGGCGGCCTTGCCCTCGACCATCACGATGATCGCTTCGTCTCCCCCGAGATTGCCTTCGGCGGTCTCGCCGGCGGCCAGCCGCCAGAGCTTGAAGCCGACATAGGACCAGCCCGCGCTCTGCGGCGTGACGTCGTGGACGAGACCGTGCCCGCCGCTCGGCTTGCGCAGGAGCTTCATGCCGCCGCCTCGCTGCGATCGAGGCCGGCTTCCCGCGCGAGGGCCCGAAGTGCCTCGAAGCCCATCGACTGGTAGTGATGCGGGTTGCGCTGCGCCGGATCCTGCTCGGCCTCGATCACCAGCCAGCCAGCATAGCCATGTTCGGCGGCGATGCGCAGGACGGGCAGGAAGTCGACACCGCCCTCCGGGTCGCCCGGCACGGTGAAGACGCCGCGGCGCACACCCTCGAGGAAGGACAGTTTCTCCTCCCGCACCTGCCGCATGATCTGCGGCCGCACGTTCTTGGCGTGGAAGTGGCCGACGCGGGCCATGTGCCGGGCCGCGACTTCGGCCGGATCGCCGCCGCCAAAGAAGCAGTGGCCGGTGTCGAACAGGAGCTTCGTCGCCGGGCCGGTATGGGCCATCAGCCGGTCGATCTCGTCCGGCGTCTCGACCACCGTGCCCATATGGTGGTGATAGGCGAGGGTGATCCCCTGATCGCCGGCGAATTGCGCCAGCGCCTCGATGCCGGCGCCGAAGGCCGGCCAGTCCGCGTCGGGCAGAACCGGCTTCTCGTTGACGGGCCTGGAATCGTCGCCGTGGATGGCGTTGGAGGTCTCGCAGACGATGATCACGTTCGAGCCGACCGCCTTCAGCAAGTCGAGGAAGGGCTGCATCGCCGCCTTCTCGGTCTCCACGTCCTGCGTCAGCAGGTTCAGCGAGTGCCAGCCGGAGACGTAGCGCAGGCCCCGCCCGCCGAGTTCGCGCTCGATGCCGTCGGGCGTCGTCGGCAGCTTGTGGCCCTTCTCGATGCCGTCGAAGCCGATCGCCGCCGCCTCGTCGAGGCACTGTTCCAGCGAGACGTCTGCGCCGAGCGTCTGGTCGTCGTCGTTGGACCAGGCGATGGGGTTGGTTCCGTAGCGGATCATCGGCGTTCCTTCAGCTGGTCGTCATAGGCCTTGCGGGCGGCGCGAACCTCGGGACGCTCCGACGTCTGCGGGACCGCGACGTCCCACCAGTGCCCGCCATGCGGCGTCGAGGGATAGGGATCGGTGTCGATGACGATAACGAAGGGTCCTGCCTTTCCGGCACGGGTGGCGAGCGCTTCTTCCAGCTCCGCGACGCTCGCCGCCTTCACCGCCTCGGCGCCCTGCGCGCGGGCATGGGCGACGAAGTCGATCGCCGGTCCGTTCGGCATCGCGGTGTGGGCGTAGAGATTGTTGAACTCGGCGCCGCCGGTGGCGACCTGCAGCCGGTTGATGCAGCCGAAGCCGCGATTGTCGGTGAGAACGATCGTGATCGGCACGCCCATCATCGCCGCCGTCGCAAGTTCGGAATTGGCCATCATGTAACTGCCGTCGCCGAGCATGCAGATCACGTCGCGCTCGGGCTCCGCCATCTTGATGCCGAGCGCGCCGGCGATCTCGTAGCCCATGCAGGAATAGCCGTATTCCATGTGATAGGCGCCGGGCCGGGGAGCCTTCCAGAGCTTGTGCAATTCTCCGGGCATGGTGCCCGCGGCGCACATGACGACGGTGTCCACGTGGCTCGCCCGCTGCACGGCGCCGATGACCGCCTGGTCGCTCGGCAGCGCGTTGCCGCCGCCCGGCGCGTCGGTCAGGGGATCGACGGCCGCGAACCACGCCTCCTTCAGGCCTTGCTCCGGCGGCGGCGCGCAATGGCTGCCGAGGGCCTCGGTCAGCTGCTCCAGCGCCGTGCGGGCATCGGCGCACAGCGGCTCGGCGCCGTGCTTCATCGCGTCGTAGGCCGCGACATTGATCGAGACGAGGCGCCGCTCGGAGTTCTTGAACAGCGCCCAGGAGCCGGTGGTGAAGTCCTGAAACCTGGTGCCGACGCCGATGACGAGGTCGGTGTCCGCAGCGACGATGTTGGCCGAGGAGGCGCCGGTGACGCCGACCGGGCCGAAGTTCCACGCATGATCCCAGGGAAGGGCCGACTTGCCGGCCTGGCTCTCGACGACCGGGATGCCGAACCGGTCCGCGAAGCGGCCGAGCGCCTCCGTCGCCTGTGAATAGTGCACGCCGCCGCCGGCGACGATCACCGGCCGCTGCGCCGCGCGGATCATCGCCGCGACGGTCTCCACCTCCGCCGGGTCCGGCGCGGGGCGGCGGACCGGCCAGACCCGCTCGGCGAAGAAGCTCTCGGGCCAGTCGTAGCCCTCCGCCTGCACGTCCTGGCAGAAGGCGAGCGTCACCGGGCCGCAATCGGCGGGATCGGTCATCACGCGCATGGCGCGGGGCAGGGCGGTCAGTAGCTGCTCGGGCCGGGTGATGCGGTCGAAATAGCGGCTGACCGCGCGGAAGCAGTCATTCGCGGAAACCGTGCCGTCGGCGAAATCCTCGATCTGCTGCAGCACAGGGTCGGGGCCGCGGCCGGCGAAGACGTCTCCCGGCACGAAGAGGACGGGCAGGCGGTTGACGTGGGCGAGGGCAGCCGCCGTCACCATGTTGGTCGCGCCGGGCCCGATGGAGGAGGAGACCATCATCGCGCGGCGGCGGCGCAACTGCTTGGCGTACGCGATGGCGGCATGGGCCATGGTCTGCTCGTTCTGGCCGCGAAGGGTGGGAAGTTCATCCCGGACGCCGGCCAGCGCCTCTCCGAGCCCCGCCACGTTGCCGTGGCCGAAGATCGCCCAGCAGCCGGCGATGAACGGTTCGCCCGACGGGGTCTTCTGCGCGGTCAGCCAGCGAACCATCGCCTGCGCCGCCGTGAGCCGGATCGTGGTCATGCGGCGCTCTCCTTCGCGATGTCCCGGGCGGCGTCCCACAGCGTGCAGAGCCGGGAGAAATTGTGCGTCATGCGCTTGACCGCCGCCGCGTCGTCGATCGTGCCGGCCAGCCAGTCGCGGGCCGCCGACCCGAAGATCGTGCGTCCGACCGCGAAGCCCCTGACGATCGGGTGCCGGGCGGCCTCGGCGAAGCTGGCCGAAAGGTCCGCTTCGCTGGAGTCGAGCCCGAGCACCACGACGCCCCGGCAATACGGATCATTGTCGCTGATCGCCCTGCAGGCGGCTTCCCACGCCCGCGCGCTGGTCAGGGGCTCGAGCTTCCACCAGTCGGGATAGATGCCGATCTCGTAGAAGCGCCTGATCAGTGCGGCATTGGTGTCGTCGTCGACGGGGCCGAGCCGGGAGGGGATGATCTCCAGCAGGAATTCCAGCCGGTTGCGCCGGGCGGCGCGGAAGAGCCGCTTCAGGGTCGCTTCCTGGTCGGCGCGGATCGCTGCCGACTCGGCCGGGTGGCAGAAGCAGAGCACCTTGACCACCTGATGCAGCGGCCATTCGGAGAGATTGCCGCAATCCTCGCCGAACTCGGCCTCCAGCGCCAGCGGATGCGATCCCGGCTGCTCCGCCGGGCGCCCGACCCAGAGCCCGGTGCCGGCGGCCGCGTGCAGGGCGGTGCGGCCGAGCCTGTCGTCGCACAGGATCCCGTAGCCGTGGCGGCCCCCGGAAACCTTCAGCGCCGCCTCGAGGCAGAGTGACTTGAAGGCGCCGATCCGCTCCGGCGTCGCGCCGTCCAGTTCCTCCAGCTGCATGCGGTGGTCGAAGGCGAAGACGCGCATCACCGGCCAGTCGATATTGCGGTTGGTCGACCAGTGGATCTGCTCGAGCTCACCGTCGTGACGCAAGGCGGGGGTGCGGATGCCGCGGGCGAGGAAGAACTGCAGCTCCTCCAGACTTGGATAGGCGGGGGTGCAGCCATGGCGCGAGACGGCGAAGGCGCCGCAGGCATTGGCGTACTCGAGCGCTTTCGGCCAGTTCTCGTCGTCGAGCCAGCCCTTCAGCAGGCCGGACATGAACCCGTCCCCGGCACCGAGCACGTTGAAGACCTCGATCGGGAAGCCGGGTCCGGCCTCGCCTTCGTCGAGATCGTCCGGGATCGGTCCGGGAAAAGCCACCGCTCCGGCCGCGCCGCGCTTCAGCACCAGCGTGGCGCCGGTCAGCGCACGCACGGCAGATAGAGCCGCCCGCGTATCGGTGGAGCCGCCGGCGATGTGGAACTCCTCCTCCGTGCCGACGATCAGGTCGAAGAGGGAAAGATGGTGCTGCAGGCGGGCGGTCACCGCATCGCTCTCGATGAAGCGGTTCTCGCCGTCGCCATGGCCGGACAGGCCCCAGAGATTGGGACGGTAGTCGATGTCCAGCGCGGTACGCGCGCCGCTGTCGCGCGCAAGACGCAGTGCCCTGAGCACCGCGGCCTCGGTGCGCGGATGCGACAGATGCGTGCCGGTCGCCACGACCGCGCGCGCCTCGGCGATGAAGCCCGGCTCGATGTCGTCCTCGCAGAGCGCCATGTCCGCGCAGTTCTCGCGGTAGAAGATCAGCGGAAAGCGGTTCTCGTCGCGGATGCCGAGCAGGACGAGGGCGGTGAGGTGGTCCGGGTCGGTCTTCACGCCGCGCACGTCGACCCCCTCGCGCTCCAGCTCCTCGCGGATGAAGCGGCCCATGTGCTCGTCGCCGACGCGGGTGATCAGCGCCGATTTCAGGCCGAGACGGGCCGTGCCCGCCGCCATGTTGGTGGGGGAGCCGCCAATATATTTGTGGAAGGAACCCATGTCCTCGAGCCGCCCGCCGACCTGCGCGCCGTAGAGGTCGACCGAGGAGCGGCCGATGGTGATGACGTCGAGGCGCTTCACACCGTGCCTCCGAGCGATCCCTCGAGCTCCGCCATTTCCTGCCCGCCGGCCATCAGGTCCTGCAGTTCCTCGGCCTTGATCTCGCCGCGCCGGGCGGTGCCGAGCGTCTTGCCGCGGTTCAGCACGGTGAAGCGATCGCCGACTGCCATGGCGTGGCGCACGTTGTGGGTGATGAAGACGACGCCGATGCCGGTCTTGCGGACCGTGTCGATGGTGGACAGGACGTTGGCGGTCTGCCGGACGCCCAGCGCCGAAGTCGGCTCGTCGAGGATCAGCACCTTGGCGCCGAAATACACCGCCCGGGCGATCGCGACGGTCTGGCGCTCGCCGCCGGACAGCGTGCCGACGGCCTGGCCAGGCTCGCGCAGGGCGATGCCCATGCGCTGCATCTCCTCCATGGTGACGGCGTTGGCCTTCCCGAAGTCGATGAAGCTCAACGGGCCGACCTTGCGGACCGGCTCGCGGCCCATCCAGAAGTTCCGCGTCACGCTCATCAGGGGGATCATCGCCAGATCCTGGTAGACCGTCGCGATGCCGGCCGTCATCGCGTCGCGCGGGCTGTCGAAGACGACCGTCCGGCCTTCCACCTGCATCTCGCCGCGGGTCGGCCTGTGGACGCCGGCCATGGTCTTGATGAAGGTCGACTTGCCGGCGCCGTTGTCGCCCAGCAGGCAGTGGCACTCGCCGGGCTGGACCTCGAAGGAGACGCCGTTCAGCGCGATCACCGGGCCGAAATGCTTCTCGATGTTCTTCATCTCGATCAGGGGGGACATCAGCGCTCTCCCGTGATCATTCGGCGGATGTAGGTGTTGAAGATCACCGCCAGGATCAGAATGGTGCCCAGGAAGACGCGGAAGAGCGAGCTTTCGGCCTGTGCGAAGAAGAGGCCCTGCTGGACGACGCCGAAGATCAGCGCGCCCAGCGCAGCGCCGATGATGGTGCCGTAGCCGCCGGTCAGAAGCGCGCCGCCGATGACGACGCAGATGATCGCCTCGAATTCCTTGAGCAGGCCGCGATCGGCGGCCGCCGAGCCGAACTCCATCACCTGGCAGGTGGCGAAGACCGTGGCGCAGAAGGCGGTGAACATGAACATCAGGATCTTCACCCGGTTCACCGGCACGCCGACATAGCGCGCCGCCTGGGCGTCGCCGCCGGAGGCGTAGATCCAGTTGCCGAAGCGGGTGCGGGTCAGAAGGATGTGGGCGAAGACGATGAGCGCGAGGGCCCAGACGATGACCATCGGGATGCCGTCGACGATCGGCTCGCCGATGCGCGAGCCTCTCGTATAGGTCGCCGTCCAGCCGTTCTCCGCGAGCCAGACGAAGAAGCCCTGAAAGACCTTCCCGCCGAACAGCCAGGCGAGCCAGTCGTCTTCGGCGAGCGGCGCGATCCCGCCGATGATCGTCTGCCGCGTCGTCAGGATCGCCAGCCAGATCGTCAGGCCGCGCAGGATGTAGAGGAAGGCGAGGGTGACGATGAAGCTCGGCAGGCCGGTGCGGATGACGAGCCAGCCGTTCAGCGCCCCGATCGAGACGGCCACGACGAAGGCGGCGAGGATGGCGCTCCAGACGGGCCAGCCCCACTGCACCGAGAGGATGGCGATGACGATCCCGGCGAAGCCGATCATCGAACCGACCGACAGGTCGAACTCGCCGGCGATCATCAGCAGGCAGGCGCCGACGGCGATGATCGCGAACTGCGCCGCGACCACCGACCAGTTCATCGTTCCCTGCAGGTTGAACATCCCGGAATCGCCGGCGATCGCGAAGAAGAAGACGAAGACGAGGATCGCGCCGCAGATGGCGCCGAGTTCCGGGCGAACCATGGCCGCGCGCCAGCCGGGTGTGGATTTGACGCGTTCGTCGGCAGTTGCGCTCATCCTGGCGCCCTCCCTCTCAGCTTGGAACGTCGGAACAGGTCGGGGAGGGGCTATAAGCCCCGCCCCGAGCGGGCTCTCAGCGGTACTCGCCGGCCAGCTTCTCGACCTGGTCGAGATTGTCGATCGTGATGAAGCCCGGACCGGAGTTCACGTTGTTCGACGGGATCACGCCGTAGCGGGCGTAGTTCGCCAGGAACACGACCGGCAGATAGCCCTGGAGGAAGGGCTGCTGGTCGATGGCGAAGTCGACGACGTCGTCGCGGATCGCCTGCGCGATCTCGCCCGACAGGTCGAAGGTCGCGAAGACGATGTCGTCGCCGCCAAGGCCCTGGTCGGCGAGCGCGCGGATGCTGGGATGCGCCGAGTTCGGGCCGAGCGTCAGGATCGCGTCGGTCTCCGGATTGGCGGTCAGGTAGGCGGAGACGGAATTCTGCACCTGCGACGGGTCCATTCCGGCATCGATCATCTGGTTGCCGAGCTCGATGCCGAGCCCTTCGGCGAAGCCCTGGCAGCGCTCCACGGAGGCCGGATTGGTGATGTAGTGGTTCACGCACAGGAACGAGCTCGCGCCCATCTCACGCGCCCGCTCGCCGGCGAGGCGCCCGGCCTCGAACTCCGGCTGGCCGACATGCATCATCGCGCCGAGCTCGGCCGACTGCTCCGCCGTTCCCGAATTGATCGTGATCACCGGAATGCCCTGGTCCACCGCGGAGCGGATCGGGCCCGAGAGGACGTCGAAATCGGCGATGGTGACGATGATGCCGTCGGGACCGGC
Source organism: Aurantimonas sp. (assembly GCA_036252795.1). Classification (GTDB taxonomy): domain Bacteria; phylum Pseudomonadota; class Alphaproteobacteria; order Rhizobiales; family Rhizobiaceae; genus Aurantimonas. Next base: position 39,440 of record DASYHY010000239.1, read on the forward strand.
CGCCGCCGACTGCTCGACGATGCGGGCCATGTCGGCGAGGTCGCCGGTCGGCGGGTTGCGGTAGTCGACCGTCACGTCGAGCTCCTTGGCGGCGACCGCGATGGCGTTGCGGATCGTGTTCCACCAGGAATCAGAATCCGGCGCATGGCTGATGAGCACGAACTGTTCGCCGCCCGTCTCCTGCGCAGAAGCCGGTAGCGGCAGGGCAGCGGCGATGAGCGCGACGGCGGCCGCGCCAGTCAGGGTCTTCCTCATGATCATCCTCCCAGGGATCGTGCCGCCGGCCCTCCCACAGCGCCGGGTGCGGATGGAATATTCCATCCATTTCTTTTAATATGCAACCCCCTTGTTCCAAATCGTGCCGAGCGGTCAGCCTGCGGAGCCCGCCGGGAACCGGGCGCGGCGAGCGCCGGTCGCGACCACGATCGCCGTCGCCAGCGAGAGCGTCGCCGCCAGCGGGCGGAAGGCCCCGACGTCGCTCTCGTTCACCGTCAGCACCGTGCAGTCGAGGCGCCGGAGCGGGCTCGTCAGCGTGTCGGTGATGGCGATGACGGGAAGCGACCGGCGGCGGGCTTCCTCGGCGAGTTCGATCGTCGCGGGCGTGTAAGGGGCGAAGGTGATGGCGATCAGGGCATCGCCTTCGCCAAGCGCATGCCGCGTGTCGATGTGGCCGACCGCACCATGGAGCATGGCCGGCACCTCCATCTTCTCCAGCGTGTAGGCCATGTAGCTGGCGACCGGGAAAGCGCGCCGGAAACCTGCCAGATGAAGCGTTCGTGCGCCCGCCATGATGTCCACGGCACTCTCCAGCGCCTGCGGGTCGATCGTCTCGGCGAGATGGGCGAGCGAATGCCGGCCGGCTTCCATGAACTCGGCGAGAAGCGCCGCCGGCGAATCCTGGCCCTGTTCCCGCAGGGCCTCGATGCGCGTCGGATAGTCCGGCCAGCGCGGCGCGTAGGATTCGCGGAAGAGGCGTTGCATCTCCGAAAAGCCGGAAAAGCCGAAGAGCTGACAGAAGCGCACGAAGGCCGATGGCGGCACGTCGGCCGCCTCGGCCAGTTCCGCGACGGTCGAGACGGCGATCCGCTCGGGGGCCCGCGCGACGAGTTCGGCACACTGGCGGAGGCGCTTGGGAAGCCCCGCGCTCTCTTCCGCCAGACGTTGCTGAAAGATCTCCATTCGCGATGCGGCACTTCCGGCGGACACGGCGTCCCCTTCCTGATCCCGGCTTGACAGGTGTCAGGCCATCAGACCATAGAATGGAACAAATATTCTATTTTCACAAGCCGCGCGGACCGCTGCGGCATGGGAAGGCGGGGGGCGATCACATGCGAAGCATCGGCATCGGTCTGATCGGCACCGGCTTCATGGGCAAGGCGCACGCGCTGGCGTGGCGCAATGCCAATGCGGTGATGGGTGGCCTGCCGCCGGTGCGGCTCGTCCATCTCTGCGACACGCCGCTCGCCAAGGCGAGAGTTATGGCCGAGCAATTCGGTTTCGCCACCGGTGGCGACGACTGGCAGGCGCTGATCGCAGACCCGGCGGTCGACGTCGTGTCGATCACCACGCCCAACGCGCTGCACCGGCCGATGGCCGAGGCGGCGCTCGCCGCCGGCAAGCATGTATGGTGCGAGAAGCCGCTCGGCGTCACGCTGGCCGACGCCGAGGCGATGGCAGCCGCATGCGGCGACCGCCTCACCCTCGTCGGCTACAACTATCTGCGCAATCCTGCCTTCACCCATGCCTGCCGGATGGTGGCGGAAGGCCGGATCGGCCGGCTCTTCCATCTGCGCGGCTGGGTCGACGAAGACTATCAGGCCGACGAGACGCTGCCTTGGACATGGCGCTGCCGGTTCTCGGAAGCCGGGCTCGGCGCGCTGGGCGACATCGGCGTTCACCTCATCTCGCTGCTGACCGCGCTCGGCGGGCCGATCGAGTCGGTGGTGGCCGAGATGGGCGCGGCCTACGAGACACGGCCTCTGCCGGGCGGCGGCGACGGCACGGTCGAGAACGATGATCTGGCGAGCGCGCTCGTGCGCTTTTCCGCCGGCTTCCATGGCACGCTGACGATGTCGCGTGCCGCCTGGGGCCGCAAGGGCAGCCTCGGCTTCGAGGCGCATGGCAGCCGCGGCATGATCGTCTACGACCAGGAGCGGATGAACGAGCTGCAAGTCTACACGAACGAGGGGCCGAAGGCCGAGCAGGGCTTCCGCACCATCCTGACCGGCCCAGACCATGCTCCCTATGGCGCCTTCTGTCCGGCGCCGGGACACGGGCTCGGCTTCAACGATTTGAAGACCATCGAGGCCGCCCAGCTCCTCGCCGGTCTCGCCGGTGGGCCGCGGCCCTCTCCGGATTTCGCGGAGGCCCTGGCGATCGAGCGCGTGGCCTATGCGATCGCGCGCTCGGCGCAGGCGGATGGCGTCCGGGTGCAGGTCGCCGACATGTGCGGATGATCCGCCGCCCCGCCATCCTGCCGGCCCGCACGACCCTGCGGCCGTTCACCCACCCCGAATCCTCGTGACCCCAAGGTTTCCCATGTCGCTTTCCATCGCAGTCCTCGGCGCCGGCCGGATCGGCAAGGTTCACGCGGCGGCCATCGCCGCCACGCACGGCGCGCGCCTCGCCGCCGTCGCCGACGCCATGGCCCCGGCGGCCGAGGCGCTCGCGGCGGCCTATGGCTGCCCGGTCCGCACGATCGAGGAGATCGCGGCCGCTAGCGACGTCGACGCGGTGGCGATCTGCACGCCGACCGACACCCATGCCGACCTGATCGAGATGTTCGCGCGGGCGGGCAAGCCAATCTTCTGCGAGAAGCCGATCGATCTCTCGCTGGAACGGGTGCGCCAGTGCCTCGCCGTCGTCGCCGAGACCGGCACGCCGCTGATGGTCGGCTTCAACCGCCGCTTCGACCCGCATTTCGCCGCGGTGAAGCGCGCCATCGACGAGGGGCGGATCGGCACCGTCGAGCAGGTCGTGATCACCAGCCGCGACCCCGGCCTGCCGCATCTCGACTATCTGCCGCGTTCGGGCGGGCTGTTCCGCGACATGACGATCCACGATTTCGACATGGCGCGCCATCTGCTGGGCGAGGAGGTGGCGCGGGTCATGGCGACCGCCTCCGTCCTCGTCGATCCGCGCGTGCGCGAATTGGGCGACGTGGACACGGCGAGCGTGATCCTGACCACCGCGAGCGGCAGGCAGGCGGTGATCACCAATTCCCGGCGCGCCACCTACGGCTACGACCAGCGCATCGAGGCGCACGGATCGGACGGCATGGTTTCGGGCGAGAACCAGCACGAGGCGAACGTGACGCTGGCCTCCGCGACCGGCTACACACGGCCGCCGCTGCAGAACTTCTTCATGACCCGCTATGCTGCCGCCTATGCGGCGGAGATCGCGACCTTCCTCTCCGCGCTGGAAAGCGGCACGCCGATGCTGCCCTCCGGCGAGGACGGGCTCATGGCGCTGGCGCTGGCCGAGGCCGCCGACCGATCGGTCGCCGAGGGGCGGTGGGTCGACATGTCGGAGATCCTCGGCGCCTCGCCGAGCGCATAGCGGCGGGGGCTGCGCTCGCGCCTGATCCGTGCTTATAAAAATGAGCAGCCCGTCGGACCGCGCTCATTGTTTGGGCGGGGTGTCGGGCTGGTCAACAAGAAGGCGGCCGGGTGGCCGGGGAGGGACCTCATGCCGGCCATCGGTCAGGGACTGCGCGAGTTGCGCCGCCGCCGGCAGCTGACGACGCGCGAACTGGCCGCGCGCTCCGGCATCTCGCATTCCGCCGTCTCGCTGATCGAGCGCGACCGGATGAGCCCGTCGGTCGACACGCTGGGCGCGATGCTGGAAGCGATGGGCTCGACCCTGACCGGCTTCTTCTCCGGCCTCAGCGCCTCGATGCCGTATTCGCCCTTCTACAGGCGGGATGACCTGCCGGAGATCGGCCGATCGGACGAAATCTCCTATCGCCTGGTCGGGATGAACCATCCGAACCGCCAGATCCTGATGCTGTGCGAGACCTACGCGGTCGGTGCCGACACGGGCGAGGCGATCTCGCACGCGGCCCAGGAGGCGGGCGTCGTCGTCGAAGGTCAGGTCGAGATCAGCGTCGGCGGCGAGCGGCGGCGGCTGGAGCCGGGCGACGGCTACTATTTCGACAGCCAGACGCCGCACCGTTTCCGCAACGCCGGGGACGTTCCGGCCCGGATCGTCAGCGCGATCACGCCGCCGACCTACTAGACCGATCTGGTGAGATTAATCACCGCAGAACCTTTCTGAATGTCAGCGTCGCAAAATCGTGATTGAGTTCGACATCGTTCAACGGAGAAGGGGAGTGCCATGAAGAGAGCTGGAATGATTGGGATCGCTGCGGCGGTCGTGGCGATGACGGCGGCGGGTGCGCAGGCCCGGGACCTGACGGTGGTCTCGTGGGGCGGCAACTATCAGGACGCGCAACGCGAAATCTACTTCAAGCCCTTCACGGAGGAGACCGGCACCCCGCTCCTGGAAGAATCCTGGGACGGCGGCTACGGCGTCATCGCCGCCAAGATGGAGACGCGCCCGGCGGATTGGGACGTCATCCAGGTCGAGACCGAGGAACTGGAACTGGGCTGTGCCGACGGCATGTACGAGCCGGTCGACTGGAGCGCGCTCGGCGGCGAGGACAAGTTCCTCGATGCCGCCGTCAGCGAGTGCGGCGTCGGGGCGATCGTGTGGACGACGGGCCTCTCCTATGACGCCGACAGGCTGGAGACGGCGCCCACGAGCTGGAACGACTTCTGGGACACCGAAGCGTTCCCGGGCAAGCGGGGCCTGCGCCGCGGACCGAAATACGCGCTCGAGTTCGCGCTGATGGCCGACGGCGTGCCGGTGGGAGAGGTCTACGACGTGCTCGGAACCCCCGAGGGCGTCGACCGCGCGTTCGCCAAGCTCGACGAGATCAAGGACGACATCGTCTGGTGGGAAGCCGGCGCGCAGCCGATCCAGCTCCTCGCTTCCGGCGAGGTGGTGATGACGACCGCCTATAACGGGCGTCTCGCCGGCATCAACAAGGACGAAGGCAAGAACTTCCAGATCGTCTGGCCGGGCTCGATCTACGCGATCGACTCCTGGGTCGTCCTGAAGGACTCCCCCAACAAGGAAGCCGCGTTCGACTTCATCCGCTTCGCCAGCCTGGCGGAGAACCAGTCCAAGCTGCCGGAATACATCGCCTACGGCCTGACCAACGAGGAAGCCGGTGACATGCTGGCGCCCGAGGTGGCGGCGCAACTGCCGACCGCGCCTGAAAATTTCGAAGGCGCCATCGCGCTGGACGGCGACTTTTGGGTCGACAACATCGAGGCCCTGAACGAGCGCTTCAACGCCTGGCTCGCCCAATAACGAGCGGCCGCTCCCGAACCACGACCCGCCGCGGCGCCTCGCGCGCCGCGGCCCATCTTCATGCGAAAGGGGCCATGACCGCCTTCATCGAGCTTCGCGACGTCGCCAAGAGCTTCGGCCCGCTGCGCGTCGTCGAGGGCCTGAACCTCGACGTCGCCAAGGGCGAGTTCCTCAGCCTTCTCGGCCCGTCCGGTTCCGGCAAGACGACGATCCTGATGATGCTCGCCGGCTTCGAGGCGGTGACGTCCGGCCGGATCCGCCTCGACGGGCAGCTTCTCAACGACCTGCCGCCGCACCGGCGCGGCATGGGCGTCGTGTTCCAGAACTACGCGCTGTTCCCGCATATGAGCGTCGCAGAGAACGTCGCCTTCCCGCTGCAGATGCGCGGCGTGGCCAGGGCCGAGATCCGCGAGCGCGTGAACCTGGCGCTGGCGCGCGTCCATCTGGAGCATCTCGCCGAGCGCCGGCCCTCGCAGCTGTCCGGCGGCCAGCAGCAGCGCGTGGCGCTCACCCGGGCCCTCGTCTTCGAGCCGAAGGTCATCCTGATGGACGAGCCGCTCGGGGCGCTCGACAAGCAGCTGCGCGAGGCGATGCAGCTGGAGATCCGCGAGCTGCACCGCCGGCTCGGCCTGACGATCGTCTTCGTCACGCACGACCAGTCCGAGGCGCTGACCATGTCGGACCGGATCGCGATCTTCGACAAGGGCAAGATCGCCCAGATCGGTACCGCGGCCGAGGTCTACGACCGGCCGCAGAACCGCTTCGTTTCCCAGTTCATCGGCGAGACCAACCTCATCGAGGGCCGCATCGACGGCGCGCGCGAGGGGAAAATGGTCGAGATCGTCGCCGAGGGCGGGCAGCGTCTCGTGGCCGCGGCGCCGGCCTCGCCGACCGGCCAGGACGTCGTCCTGTCGGTGCGCCCGGAGCGGGTTCGCCTGCGGCCCGATCCGGCCTGCGAGAACGTCCTCGAGGCCGAGGTCGAGGACGTCGTCTACCAAGGCGACCATCTGCGCTACCACCTGGCGGTCGGCCCGTTGCGGCTCGTCGCGCGCACCGAACGCAGCGCCGAGAACTGGCCGGCGGGAACGCGCCTGCCGGTCGGCTTCCGGGCGGCGGACTGCTCGGTCTTCGACGCATGAGCCGGCTGCTCGCCAACGCGCCACTGCGCGCCGGGCTGCTGATCCTGCCGCTCGCGCTGTTCCTCGGCGTCTTCTTCATCTGGCCGCTGTGGACCATGGTCATGGTCTCGGTGCACAACGACGCGATCGGCGACGCGCTGCCGCAGACCTCCGCCGTCATCGGCGACTGGGACGGCGAAGGCATCCCCGACCCGACCGTCCAGGCCGCGCTGGTGGCGGATCTGCGGGACACGCCCAGTTCCGTCCTCGGCGGTGCGGTCCGCACGCTGAACAGCCAGGTCTCCGGCTTCCGGACCCTGATGAGCCGGACGGCGCGCGCCGCCCGCGACGTCGCGCCCGGCGACAGCCTCGATCTCGTGGAGGTGGACGATCGCTGGGGCCAGCCGCGCTTCTGGCGCGCCATCGCCGTCAGCGTCTCGCCCTATACCGACCGCAACGTCCTCGCCGCGCTGGACCTGGAGCGCAACGCCGACGGCGACATCGTCGCCTCGCCGGAGGCGACCTCCGCCAACCGGCTGATCATCTGGCGGACATTCGCCATCGCCGGCACGATCACCCTGCTCTGCGCGCTGATCGGGTTGCCCTACGCCATGCTGGCCGCGTCGCTGACCGGCTGGAAACGCAATCTCCTGCTGCTCGCCGTGCTGTTGCCGCTGTGGACGTCGCTGCTGGTGCGCACCGCGGCCTGGTTCATCCTCCTCCAGAACGAGGGGCTGATCAACGGCGCGCTGATGGGGATCGGGCTCATCGACGGGCCGCTGCCGCTGATCTTCAACCGCCTCGGCGTGGTCATCGCGATGACGCACGTCCTCCTGCCGTTCATGGTGCTGCCGATCTTCTCGGTCGTCTCGGCGATCCCGAAGAACCTGATGCCGGCCGCCGCCTCGATGGGCGCCACGCCCTTCGCGGCGTTCCGGCGCATCCTCCTGCCGCTGAGCCTGCCGGGGCTCCTGGCCGGCTCGCTCCTCGTCTTCATGGTCGCGATCGGCTACTATATCACCCCGGCGCTGATCGGCGGGCCGAACGACCAGATGATCTCCTCGATCATCGCCTTCTACGCGCTGCAGACCGCGAACTGGGGCATGGCCGGCGCGCTCGGCCTGATCCTGCTGGCCATCACGACCATCCTCTATCTCGTCTACAGCCGGCTCTCGCGCGGCTCGACGCCGACGGGGCTCTGAGCCATGCTGCGCGTCTTCCAGGCGATCTTCGCAACACTGATGATGGCCTTCCTGATCCTGCCGATCGTCGCGATCCTGCCGCTTGCCTTCACCTCGAGCATCTTCCTCAACTACCCGATCGAGTCCTATTCGCTCCGCTGGTTCGAAGAACTCGGCCAGTCCAGCCAATGGAGCGCCTCCATCGTCAACAGCCTGATCATCGGCTCGGGCGCGACGGTGCTTTCGGTCATTCTGGGCACACTGGCGGCGCTGGCGCTGCGCGGCAAGGCGATCCCGTTTCCGGATGTCGTGCGCACGGTCTTCCTGCTGCCGATGGTGGTGCCGGCGGTGGTGCTGGGGGTCGGGCTGCAGATCTCGCTCGCCCGGCTCGGGCTTTCCAGCACCTATCTCGGCGTGATCTTCGCACATACGGTGCTGTGCGTGCCGTTCGTCATCGTCAGCGTGTCGACGGCGCTGCAGGGGATCGACCGGACCACCGAGCGCGCTGCCGCCAGCCTCGGCGCCTCGCCGCCGACGGTTTTCCGGCGGGTCACGCTGCCGCTGGCCATGCCGGGTGTCGTCACCGGGGCGGTCTTCGCCTTCGCCACCTCGCTGGACGAGGTGGTGCTGACGCTCTTCGTCGCGGGGCCCAACCAGCGCACGCTCGCCCGCCAGATGTTCTCCTCGATCCGCGAGAACATCTCCCCCGCGGTCGCCGCCGCTGCGCTCCTCCTCATCGTCGGGACGTTGCTGCTGGCGGGGCTTGCGGCCTTCCTGCGCCGCCGCCGCCCCGCCTGAGGCCGGCCGGCCCGGTTCGCGAGCCGCCGACTGGAGCGAGGACCAAAAACCGGAGGCGTGGCCGATCCCGCGATCACGATCGCAGCTGCCCCGCGGAAGGTCCTTCAGCTCGCACGAGACCGGCGTCCTCTGTGGGATTCAGGCCACAGTGTCTGTGGCGGAATCGTGGCGCAGCGCGGCAGGCGCTTTCGCACGTCATATAAGTGGACTATCGCAGTCATGTTTTGTTTTCTCGAGTTCGGGTATCTTCATGTCGCGTCGTCCCACCATCAGCGCCCCTCTCCTGCGCCGGCTCGGCAGCGGGCTGCTGGCATCGCCTCTCCTCGTCGCCTCCATGCTGCCGCAGGCGGCAAATGCCCAGGACGTCATTGCGCTCGACACGGTCACCGTGACGCTGGACGAGAACGGCAACCCGATCGGCCAGGGCACGGGGCCGGGGGAAGCCAACGAGCAGCAGGGCTTCGTCGCGACGCGCAGCGCCGGCGCGACCAAGACCAACACGCCGCTCATCGAGACGCCGCAGGCGATTTCGGTCGTGACCAGCGACCAAATCGAGCGCCAGGACGCGCGCACCATCCGCGCCGCGACCCGCTACATCGCCGGCGTCACGTCGGAGATCACCGGCGGCGCGGATACGCGCTGCGGCGGCTTCAATATCCGCGGCTTCGACTCCACGGCCAACTCGACCTTCTTCGACGGGCTCCGACTGCCGTCGTCGTCGGTGATCAACTTCCTCTGCCTCGACCCCTACGGCGCCGAGCGCATCGAGATCCTCAAGGGCCCGTCCTCGGTCCTCTACGGCCAGAACGGCCCGGGCGGCCTGATCAACTATGTCAGCAAGAAGCCGACCGACGCGCCGCTGCGCGAGGTCGAGATCGCTGGCGGCAGCTACGGCCTGCTCGAAGGACGCTTCGACCTTTCCGGCCCCGTCGCCGAGAACAGCCCCTTCGGCTTCCGGCTGACGGGCGTCGCGCGCAACGCCGACAACCAGGTGGACCATGTCGAGGACGACCGCTTCTTCATCGCGCCGGTGGTCTCATGGGAGCCGGACGCGCAGACCAATCTGACGGTCTCGGGCAACTTCCAGCGCGACCGCGCCGGCTGGGGCCTGCAGTTCATGCCGGCGCTCGGCACGATCACCGACAACAACGGACGGCGGATCCCTAACAGCCGCTTCCTGGGCGAGCCGGATTTCGACCATTACGACACCGACATGGGCTCGATCGGCTACCAGTTCAGCCATCAGTTCGACGAGACCTTCACCATACGCCAGAACGCCCGCTACGCCGGCCTCAGCCACAGCGAGGCGAGCATCTACGGCGCCGGCTATCTCGACGCGGATGCCGGCCTCCTCGCGCGCTCGGGCGGAACCAGCGGCGTCGACCTCGACACGTTCTCGATCGACAATCAGGTTCAGGCGGACTTCGACACCGGTATCCTGGGCCACACGGTGCTCGGCGGCCTCGACTACCGCAAGACCCGATATACGGACACCGTCGATCTCTACGGGACCGATTCGATCAACGTCTTCGATCCGGTCTACGGCAGCCCGGTCACCCGTTTCGGCCGCTATTACGACAACACGGTCACGCAGACGCAGGCAGGACTCTATCTGCAGGACCAGATCAAGATCGACCGGCTCTCGCTGCTTCTGAGCGGCCGCTACGACTGGGCGACCACGGAGCTGGAGCGTCCCGACAGCGACTTCCTCGCTGCCGTCGACACCGACAAGGACGTCGGTGCCTTCACCGGCCGCGTCGGCCTGATCTACAATTTCGACAATGGGCTTGCGCCCTACGTCACCTATTCGGAATCGTTCCTGCCGCCGCTCGACGTCAGCGCCGCGGGCGGGCTGTTCGAGCCCGAAGAGGGGCGCCAATACGAGGCCGGCATCAAATACGAGCCGGCCGGCTGGAACACGCTCCTGACCGCTTCCGTCTTCGACATCGTCCGCGACAACGCGATCCGCTTCGACGCCGTCGGCGGTACCTTCCAGGCGCGCCAGACCGGACAGATCACGTCCCGCGGCTTCGAACTCGAAGGCGTGACCAGCCTCACGGACAGCCTCAATTTGCGCGTCGCCTACACCTATCTGGACGCCGAGATCACCGAGGACCCCGATGGCGGCCTCAAGGGCATGACGCCGACGACGATTCCGCGCCACACCATCGCCGGCTGGGCCGACTACACGATCCGCAACGGCTCGATGTTCGATGGTCTCGGCGCCGGTCTCGGCGTTCGCTACGTCGGATCGAGCTATGGCGACGACGCCAACACGTTCAAGGTGCCGAGCGCCACGGTCTTCGATGCGGTGGTCAGCTACGAGCGCGACAATCTCGAGCTCTCGGTCAACGCCAGCAATCTCTTCGACAAGGAGTACGTGGCGTCCTGCGGCAACGCGGCGTTCTACTGCTTCTACGGCGAAGGGCGCCGGATCACCGGCAAGGCGACCATCCGCTGGTGACGGGGCAGGCGCCGCGCGGCGCCCGCAATGCCGCTCGGGGGTTACTCGCCCTTGAAGCCCTTGTTCCAGGCCCGGTGGTCGGCAGATCCCGAGGCGTAGGGGTTATCCTTCTTGGTCAGGCGCTTGCGGGCGGCCTCGCGGCCTTCCATCCGGACAGTCTGGTCGCGCGTGAGCAGGGGCGTCTTGGTGCTGGACATGGTGATCTCGTGCTGTGAGGAGTTTGCACTGCAATAGCTGAAGATTGTCGGCGAAAGAAGGCAGAAGACGTGCAGCGGCCGGCTATCGTCCTGCAAGGCCACGACTTTTCCGATCCCGGTATGCGCTACGGGGAAGCCACCGCCTCGGCGGGTCTGCCGATGTGTCGCGCCACCAGCCACATGCCGAGTGCGGCGCACAGGCTGTAGCAGCCCATCGCCACGAACTGCAGCGGCAGGCCGATCCCGGCGTCGATCAGCATGCCGGTGATGCCCGGGCCCATGGCCGTGGCGAGGACCATCGCGGCGACGATCATCGAGCGGATCGCTCCCAGATGCCGGGTGCCGTAGAGCTCCGGCCACATCGCCCCTTCGAGCGTCGAGGAGAACCCGTAGCTGATGCCCAGCAGGCCCATGAAGACGAAGATCGTCCATTCCTCCGCCAGCCCGGCGATGGCGAAACAGGCGAGGGCGAGCGGCAGGAGGAAGGTGGGCAGGAGCCTGACGGCGGTGAAACGGTCGACCAGCCAGCCGGCCACCAGCGTGAAGCTGATCGTCGTGACCGACATGACGGCGAAGCCGCTGGCGAAGAGATGCAGCGGCCATTCCTTGATCTCGGTGAGATAGATCTGGTGGAAGAAGATCGTGGTGCCGATGAACGGCGGCGCCAGGATGCCGAGACCGATGACGTAGAAGCGCCAGTCCCGCAGCACCTCGCCGCAGGTCCAGTCGCGCTGCTCGGCCTGCGCACGCGAGATCGGCTCGCTCTGCGGATCGCGCTCGACCCTGACCAGGGAGACGATCAGCGGCAGGGCGACGAGGATGATCGCGGCGGCGGCCGCGAACCATGTGCCGCGCCAGCCGAGCCACGCCGCCGCCAGCACGAACAGGAAGGGGAAGCACCCTTCGCCCACCCGGAAGCCGATCGTGGTGATCGATATCGCGCGGCCGCGATTGGCCGCGAACCAGCGCCCGGTGGCGGTGAGCGCGGTCTGCGACATCATCCCCTGGCCGAACAGTCGCAGCATGTAGATCGCGAGCACCAGCGACGGGATCGACCAGGCGAGCGCGAACATCACGCTGCCCGCGGCCAGCATGATCATCGTGCCGGTGGCGACCACGGCGATCGAGAAGCGGTCCAGCAGGCGGCCGAGAAACGGCAGCGTCAGTGCGCTGAGCAGCGTTCCCAGCATGTAGATGAAGCCGAAATCGCCATGGCTGAGAGCGAAGGCCTGGCGAATCTCGCCATTCGACAGGGCGATGAAGAAGGTCTGCCCGAACGCCGAGAAGAAGGTCAGCAGGAAGCCACCGGCAAGCCAGCGGCCGTTCGTGGCCAGGAAGCGGCCGTAGGTGTGCATTTGGTCGAGGCTCGATGGTTGAGGAGGATCGGCGCGCCGGCCGAAAAGTACGGAGAGCCGGGCGGGTGGTCCGCGACCGTTCCCTCGCGGCAGATCGTCAGATTACCTGATCTTCTGCCGGCTCGCTGTCAATGGCGCCGGTCCTGTGTGGCCGATCGAGGGGAGGGATTGGCGCACTCGAGGGGCTGGATCAGGCGACTTCTCGCGGTCTATCAGGGTTCGCCGCGTCAGACGCCGCTTCCTGAGCAAGCGTCCGGCGGGATGCTTCGGGCGCTCGGCCCACGGTCTCGTCTGCCAGGCGCTGATTGTGAATTGTGCCGCGATCCGGCATTACCTGCCGTCGTAAGCAGCCGTATGGCCCTTTGATCAATATTGACAACGAACCTGGACGCCTCTTGTCGGAAACGCCACTCCGCCCGCGCCTCGCCTTCATCGTCACCGAAGACTGGTTCTTCGCCTCGCATTTCCTGCCCATGGCCAGAGCCGCGCTGGAAGCCGGCTTCGAGCCTGTCGTCATCACTCGCGTCCGGCGCCACCGGGCGGTGATAGAAGCGGCCGGAGCGCGTGTCATTCCCCTCGAGGCGGAGAGGGGCAGCATAAACCCGCTCCTGGCGGGGGGGGCGGTGATGCGTCTTGCCGCCCTGCTGAGGCGCGAGCGAGTGACGGCGGTGCATTGCATCGCCTTGCGATCCATCATCGTCGGCGGTCTGGCCGCGCGTCTTTCCGGCGTGCGTTGGCGCCTGTTCGCGCTGACGGGTGGCGGTATGCTCGCGGCTCGCACCGACAGATCCAGCCGTACGGTGTACCAGAGCATCCGGTGGTCGATACGCCATGTTCTGGAGACCCGACGAACCCATTACCTGTTTGAAAATCGCGACGATCCGGTCACGCTGGGGCTCGATCCGAAAGCACCGAACGTCACCATCGTCGGCGGCGCCGGCGTCGATGTCGCGCGCTTCCCCGCACTGGCGCTCCCGCCGGTGAGCCCGCTGCGGATCGCCGTCGTTTCGCGCATGCTCTGGTCGAAAGGCATCGACCTCGTGGTCGAAGCCGTCAGCGCCGCCCGAGCACAGGGCGCGCCGGTCGAACTGTCGCTGTTCGGGGAATCCGATCCGTCGAACCCGAGGGCCATCTCGCGCGACACGCTGAGGGAATGGTCGGCGCGCGAGGGGATTTTCTGGCACGGCTTTTCGAGCGACGTTGCGGCCGTCTGGGCCGATCACCACGTCGCCTGTCTGGTTTCGCGGGGGGGCGAGGGCCTGCCGCGTACGCTTCTGGAGGCTGCGGCCTGTGCGCGCCCGATCCTGACCAGCGACGTGCCTGGATGTCGCGATTTCGTCCGGAATGGCGTGGATGGCTTCGTGGTGCCGCCCAACGACGTCGCAGCCCTGACCTCCCGCATACTGGAATTGGCAGAGATGGGTTTGCCGAAGCTCCAGGCGATGGGTGAAAGCGCCCGGAGCTGCGTCGAGGACGGCTATACGGAGTCGAATGTCCGGGAAGCGGTCGGCGAAGTATACCGGCGCTGGCTTTGACGCGGAAAGGGGGCCGCTTGCCAGTGCAGGAACGTGCCGGCCCGCCTGCATCCTCTCAAGCCGTATGCCGCAGCGTCCGTTGCGGCCATTTCTTCAGCATAACCAGCTTTTCTCATGCAGGCGTCAATAAATCGTGGAACTTCTGCACGCACTATGGAATCGTGCGTGATCAGCTCATGAGCCTGCATGCGCTCGGCTGCTTCCGCCGGGCTGCAGTGGATGCGTGAGAAGGATTGGGCGCGGGAGCACCGGACGTGAATAAGGCAGCAGATCGGCTCGTCGCGGTATTCATGAGGGGCCTCATCAGCATCACCCTGTTCTCGTCGGTGGTGAACGTCCTGCTGCTGGTGCAGCCGCTCTACATGTTGCAGGTCTACGATCGCGTGCTGGCGTCGTCCTCCGTCGAGACGCTGCTGTTCATGTCCGTCATCGCTGGCGGAGCCCTCCTGCTTCTCGGCTGCATCGACGCGATCCGCAGTATGCTGTCGAGCCGCCTGGCAGCCCGCATGGAGGTCGTGGCCGGCTCCGATGCGCTGCTTGCCTCGATCAACGGGCCACGTGCCAGCCTCGGCGACGTCCAGCCCCTTCGGGACCTCGGGGCCGTCAAGGGTTTCGTCGGCGGTAGAGCGATCCTCGCCTATCTCGACCTGCCCTTCGCGCCGCTCTTCATCGGCCTGCTCTATCTGATCCATCCGCATCTCTTCTGGCTGACGGTCGGCGGCGCCGTGGTGCTTGCCATCCTTGCTTTGGCCAATCAGTGGGCGACCCGTCGCTACAGCGCCGATGCCGGCGAGCACACGATGAGGGCGATGCTTTCGGCCCAGGCGTTCGCGCGATGCGCCGAGAGCATCAATGCGATGGGCATGACCGGCAACGTCATCGGCGCGTGGGGACGCGACGAGGCGCGGGCGCTGGCATCGCAGGATCGCAGCAATCAGTTCAACGCGAGCTTCGCCGGCCTGTCCCGCATCATCCGCCTCGGACTGCAGATCGCGGTGCTCGGCTATGGCGGCTATCTGGTGATCGCGGGCGAGATGACGGCCGGCATGATTTTCGCGGCCTCGCTGATCTCCGGCCGTGGCCTCCAGCCCATCGACCAGGTGATCGCGGGCTGGCCCACCTTCGTCGATTGCCGCAGAGCCTGGAAGCGTTTGAAGATCGCGCTCGATCGCAACCCGCCCGCCCGCAGGACGACGGAACTGCCGGACCCGAAGGGGCGTCTCGAGCTCGACGACCTGACCGTCTTTCCGCCCAATGTCCTGGGCGGCGAACCGTTGCTCAAGCGCATTTCGGCCAAGATCGCTGCCGGCGAGAGCGTGGCGGTCGTCGGTCCTTCCGGAGCCGGCAAGTCGACACTGGTGCGCACGATCGTCGGCGGGATCCAGCCGCGACACGGCTCGGTCAGGGTCGACGGCGCGGATATCCGTCACTGGGACGGCGAGCGTTTGGGCCGGTGCTTTGGCTATCTTGCGCAGGATGTCGATCTGCTGCCCGGCACGATCGCCCAGAATATCGCCCGTTTCGCGCCCGATGCCGCCGACGCGGACATCGTCAAGGCGGCCAAGAAGGCCGAGGTGCACGAGTTGATCCAGCGGTTTCCGCTCGGCTACGACACGTTGATCGGCCCGGCGGGCCAGCCGGTTTCGGGCGGACAGCGACAGCGGATCGGTCTGGCGCGCGCCTTCTTCGGCGATCCCGCCCTGCTGATCCTCGACGAGCCGAACGCCAATCTCGACACGGACGGGGATCTCGCGCTGGAAAAGGCGCTGGCCAAGGCGAAGGAGGACGGGGTGACGGTGCTGATCGTGACCCAGCGCCGTCAGATCGCCGAGAAGGCCGACAAGATCCTGATGTTGCGCGACGGTGCCATCGAGGATTTCGGACCGCGCCTCGAGGTCTTCGGACGGCTCGCCCAGAAGGCGAAGGCTGCCCATCAGGCCAAGGCGGCGCTGATCCCGTTGCGGCCCGCCCCGACGATGACCGCGGAGCGGTTCGGCGGCGCAGGAACGGGATAGCCGCTTCTTGAGTGGCACGCGCAGAATGTCTCCGGAAGGATAGGACGAGCATGGATGTCGAACGGCACGCCGAGTGGACCAGGGATGTCAGCACCGGCACCCGCCTGATGTCGATCAGCGGCCTGGCCCTGACGGCGCTCTTTCTTGCCGGGTTCGGTGCGTGGGGAGCCTATGCGCCGCTGGCCGGCGCGGCGGTAGCCAGCGGCGTCGTGGCAGCGGCCGGACAAAACCAGCAGATCCAGCATCTCGAAGGGGGCATCATCGACAGGATTCTCGTCCGGGAGGGCGAGGTGGTGAAGGCCGGGCAAGTGCTGTTCGAACTGGATTCCACCGCCGCCGAAGCCCAGCGCAACCGGCTGACGCAGGAAGTCGTGGCCCTCGCGGCCCGGATCGAACGCCTGCAGGCGGAACGGGACGGAGAGGACGCGCTGGCATTCCCGCAGGCGCTCGTTCGGCGCGCCGAAGAGAAGGGCTTCCCTCATCTCCTGGTCGAGCAGGAGAAGGAGTTCTCGGCCAGGCTCGACCGCTACCGGCAGGAGACCATCATCTACCAGCAGCGCCTGAACGCGCTGCTCGACCAGATCGCGGGCATGACCTATCAGCAGACCGCGATCGAACGGCAGCTGGAGGTCGTCCAGGAAGAGGCGGCGCGAAAGAAAGCTCTCTTGGACAGGGGACTGACCGACCGCTCCGAATATACGGCGCTGCTGCGCAGCGAAGCCGAACTCATCGGACAGCTCGGGCAGGTGCGATCGAGCATTCTCGGAGCCCGGACGCAGATGGTCGAGGCCAACGAGCATCTCGCGCGCCTCACGACCCAGCGGGTCGAGACGGCCGCCTCGGAACTGAACGATGTCCGGACCACGCTGTCGAGTTCGGAAGAGCAGTTGCGGGCCGCATCCGCCGTGCTCGATCGGGTTCATGTTCGCGCCCCCGCCGATGGCATCGTCATCAAGACCGTATCCAACACGATCGGCGGGGTGGTGAAGCCGGGCGACATCCTGCTCGAGCTCCTGCCGACGAGCGACGAGCTCGTCGTCGAAGCCCGCGTCGACCCCCAGGACGTCGACGTCGTCGTGCCCGGACTCCTGGCGGACCTGCGCTTCAGCGCGCTCAACGTCCGCACCACCCCGGTCGTGCCCGGAACCGTCACCTACATCTCGGCGGACAGTTTCGTTGACCAGGCGACCCGGCAGCCGTATTACGTCGCGCGAATTCGGATCACCGAGGATCTTCCGATCGAGATCACGCGGGCGCAGATCTATCCCGGCATGCCGGTCGAGACCTACATCAAGACCGGTGAGCGCACGTTCTTCGACTATCTGACCCGACCCGTCGTCGACAGTTTCAGCCGTGCCTTCCGTGAGGAATAGCACCAGGCGGCAGCCGCTCGCAGGGGTCTAGCGGTTCTCACCTCGCGCAACCGGCGCGCCTGCCGGTCTGCAGGATCGGCCGGGGCGGCCGGATGTCTAGATCCCCGAAAGCGCTCTCGCCGCGAAGAGCCCGGACCTGTCGGAAGTTCGACGAAGGGTCTATGAGGCGGAAAGTCCCCGAACAACGATCGGTCGGCCGTCCGACGTGCACTCGCAAGGCCTTGCCTGAGGAATTTGAGACGATGAAACGATACATAGTCCTCGGCCTTGTCCTGCTCTACGCGGCGTTCTTCCTGAGCAGCATCTTCGAGGGCGGGGCCGTGGGAACCGACTGGCTGAAATCGCTCTTCATTCCGCTCGCCGTTCTTTATCTCGACGCCTTCAATTCCGCGTCGACCGCGATCTTCCTCTGCATCGCAATGATTGCCGCGGCGATCGTCCTGACGCTGTATTACTGGCGCGCGAGGATCGCTCCGGCGCGCAGGCTCCTGTCCGAGACGGCCCGCGATCTCGAGGCGATCAAAGCGGCCCCGGGCACACGGGAGGCGCTGTACGGGATCGACAACGCGATGGCGCGCCATCCGGCCCTGCTGCGGCCCTGGACGGTCTATCGGGCCACCTT
Source organism: Aurantimonas sp. (assembly GCA_036252795.1). Classification (GTDB taxonomy): domain Bacteria; phylum Pseudomonadota; class Alphaproteobacteria; order Rhizobiales; family Rhizobiaceae; genus Aurantimonas. The sequence continues at coordinate 57,474 of DASYHY010000239.1, forward strand.
GATCGTGGCGCCCAACGGACGGGTGTCGGCGCAATTCCCGCCGGACCGCTATTTCGACATGAAGGCCATGGAACAGGCCGGCATCCGCCTCCGGTTCTTTCTCGGGCTGCCCAACGATTTCGTCGGGCTCGGCCTGATCTTCACGTTTCTGGGCCTTGTCGCCGGGCTCTATTTCGCCACCCGCAGCATGATGTCGGCGGATCTCGGCGCCGCGCGGGAGGCCCTGGTACTCCTGCTCCACGCCGCGACGTTCAAGTTCCTGACGTCGGTCACCGGCATCGGGCTCTCGCTCGTCCTGTCCTGGACGCAGCGCGCCCTCGTCGACAGGCTGGAGAGCAATCTCCACGACGTCCAGTTCTTCATCGAGCAGAAGCTGCCGATCAACCTCGCCGAGCCTATTCCCTTCGCCGAGCCCGCGGCGGGACCGGAGAGACGGAGCCTTCCGCTCCCCGCCACGGAAATCATCCGCGACATCGCCTGATCGCGGGCCGGCAGCGGAAAGGAAGACGAATGGCACATCGCGACCATGGCGCAGACGGGCAGGCGCACAGCTATTTCGTCCCGATGGTGGACATGCTGGCGGGGGTGATCTTCATCCTCGTGATCCTGCTCGCCGCGGTCTCGCTCGTTTCGCGCGACGAGTTCCCGCAGGTCGAGGCGATGCAGGCGGAAGTCCAGCGGATCGAAGCGGAACTCGCCGAGGCGCGGCGGATGGAGAGCACCTATCTCGACCCGCGGCGTGTCGCCCGTCAGGCGCTCGAACTGATTCTGACGCGCCTGCAGGATCGGCTTTCGACCCAGGGAATCGACAGTGACATTGACCCGGATGCGGGAAGCCTCGTGGTGCGCGGCGGCCCGTTCCATGCCGAGGGCACGCTCCGACTGACCGACGAGGCATCGGCCGTTGCGGCTGTGCTTGCCCGGGCGATGGCGCTGGAACTGCCCTGCCTTGCCGCCAATCGCCCGGCCATTGCCGAATGTGCGGCATTCGGCGGTGCCCGCCTCGACTCCGCGACGATCCTCGCACGCGTCGCCGCCCCGGACGACCCTGCATCCATCGACCGCGCCGAGTCGCGTGCGCTCAGCTTCCTTTCGGCCCTCGCCGGCGAAAGGCCGGAACTCCTGGCCCTGAAGGCTGTCGACGGTCGCCGGCTGCTCGACTACCGAATGAGTTCTGCGGCCGCTGGCGAGGCACGCGACGGCGCCGGCGAGGTCGGCAGCGAGGCGATCGTCCTCTCGCTCTCCATGAACGTTCCGCCGATCACGCCGTGATCCCGGCCGGAGACCGCGCTCCGTGCCGGCTCTTTCCATGCAGGTGTGCGGGCGAAGGGACGAACCGCCCGGTCGTGGCGCCGGGCTGCCTGCCGGGCGTCACGACCCTTCGGGGAAGGGGACGAGCCGCTTCCGCCCATCACCCGCCGTTGGAGCGTACCCTCATGACATGAGGACGTCGTCGGAGCGGCCCTCGCCATAGCCATACTGGATGAAGTGCAGCGTGGCCGCGTCTTCGTAGTAACCGCCCGAGCCGTTGGCAAACGCGGACTGCAAGTCGGTGTATTTGTACAGGTAGGCATCGACGTCGAAATCGATGCCATCGCGGCGACCCTCGGTGAAGCCGCTGCCCTGGAAATGGGCGAGACCGTTCGCGACGATACTGGCGCTACTGCCGCCACCGAAAGCGCCGATGAGATCGGCAAAGCTCGCGATGTAGTCCAGCGGGTCCTCCCACATCCGCTTTTCCGCGTAGCCGCTATTGATGTAGTGAATCGCGGCCAGATCGTCGTTGGTGCCGTACGCTCCCTGCAGGTCGCCGTAGTTCGCGAGGTATTGCTGGGCGTCGAAATCGATGCCTGAGCGACGGCCCTCGGTGAAGCCGCTGCCCTGGTAGTGCGACAGCGCGGCGGCTTTCTGTTGCTGGTAGGTCAGGCCGCCAAACGCCCCGATCAGGTCGGTATAGCTTGCGATGTAGTCGTACGGGTCTTCCGTCAGCCGATGCTCGTCGACGCCGGCCATCAGGAAGTGGTTTGTGGCCGCCGCGAGATTGCCGCCGAAAGCGCCCTGCAGGTCCGCATGGTTGTAGAGGTATTGCTGGGCGTTGAAGGTGATCTCGCGGCCCTCGGCAAAGCCGTTGTTGACGTAGTGCGAGTAGCCCTGATCAACTCCCGTGCGGAAAACCGCGGCAAGATCGTCGTAGCTCGCATTGTAGCGAAGCGAATCGAATGTCTGGACCTGGCCGAGCGCAAGCCCCTGCCCGAACCCGAGGAAGTTCTCGACATTGACGATCGTCGAATACGATCCGTCGTAACGGTCCAGGGAATGAACAACGCCATTGTAGAATGTGACGAGGTCGTACCCCGCGCCATTCAATCCATGAAGATACAACGTGTCGGAATTCGCTCCGCCGTCAATGTAGTTCCACCCGAGACCGCCACCCAGAATATCGTTGCCACCGCCGCCGAATATCGCGTCGTTGCCGCGGAAGCCGAAAAGCTGGTTGGTTGCAGTGTTGCCGGTCAGGACGTCGTGACCATCGCCGCCGA